>JAQVCK010000084.1 GCA_028689835.1 Pygmaiobacter sp.
ACATCGTGTTTAAGAGGGGAAGCAGTAGTTATGGAACACGCAGCATATAAGGCACTTATGATTGTGGACATGCAAACCGCGTTGGTAGCCGGGCACCCTTGGCATGAAACACCGGTCGTGCAGAACATTCACGCTTTACTACAAAGCTGCCGTAAGGCGAGTATCCCTGTTATTTATGTCCGCCACGATGGTGGTAAAGGCGACGAGTTGGAGCACGGGACCGATGGCTGGCAAATTGATGCCGCGCTTACACCGCACCAAGGGGAAACTGTTTTTGAAAAACAATATAATAGCGCTTTTTTGGGCACCGGGCTTGTCGAATATCTTAACAAAGCGGATATCAATCATTTTATTTTATGTGGAATGCAGACAGAATATTGCATTGATGCAACCTGTAAAGCCGCGTTAGAACACGGGTTTGCGGTGACAATTGCGCAAGGCACCACCACAACTTTTGACAATGAGTACATGATGGCAGAGCAATGCTGCCATTATTTTGAAGAAAACATCTGGAACAAGCGGTATGCCACCGTACTGCCGCTTGAAAAAGTGCTTTTTGAGATTGCCCAACAACAGCCTTAGCAACTTTTCACGCTTTTGCTACGATGCGTAGCAAAAAACAAGAAAAAAGAAACAGCCGGTTGCTGGAAATTTACCGGTAACACAGCATAAGATAAGCTTATACGGGCTGGTAACAAATTTATGCCCGGTGGAGGCTAAAATGAGTGTTGGCAAAAGAATAAAAGAGTTGCGAAAAGCTGCCGGTTATTCGCAGGAAGAGCTGGCAGAGAAATTATGTGTTTCCCGGCAGGCGGTCACCAAATGGGAGACCGATGCTGGCCTGCCGGATATTATGAACCTGCAAGCGGTTTCTACTTTGTTTAGTGTCAGCGTTGATATACTACTGGGGCAAGAGAACCCTGCCCCCAAAGCACTACAATCTGCCAGCTGTGAAACTTCGGTTGCCGCAGTCTATCAAAAACAGTTTGAAATTCATGCTGGTGCAGCAGCACGGGTAATTGTACAGGGTACTAAAACGGCGGAATTTGCAGTGCGGGTTTCTTCGGTATCCGGTAAAGACATTACGGGGCTGGTAGGTGTGTCACTGGATGGCACTGGCCGTGCACAGACCCCGGACGTTATGGTAAAGCGCCGGCGCGGGTTTAGTGCGGCACAGGCAAGGGAAGACTTGGCTTTAACAGTTTCGCTGCCAGCAGACTATATAAAACAAATTGAGCTGGAAGCCGATGCTGGTGAACTGCTGGTAAAATCTTTGACCTGTGAGCAATTTGAATATGATGGAAAATTGAAAAGTGCAAGCATTGAAAACTTGGATGGTATTTTTATTTTAAACGCCAACTGTGCAGTGCAACTGGCGTTTCAGCCACTGCCACGCCGGGTCGAAATTAACCAGCTACATGCAGACTGCACCATTACCTTGCCCGCCGGTACCCCGTACTATTGTGAAAACCGGGGCCGGCGCTGTGAAATCAATGCCCCCGGTGCCCTGCAAGAGGGCACGCCGACGTGCGCTGTAATTGAGTTGAATGGATTTGCCTCACAAATGACCGTTATGGAACAATAAAAACATCATATATAGCAACATCTAAATACAAAAAAGCCTTGCAGAAAAAGATGCGGCAGGGCTTTTTTGTGTGTTATAATAATAGAATATAAGAATGCTGTAATCTAAGAAAGGGGGGTATTGTGGATATTGCTATTTACAATATTGGTAATTATGTTGTCAATAATTATATTTTGCAAACCCCACTTGGTATCATAGTAATCGATACCGGCTACCCAGGCGATGCAGACCGATTTTTACGTCGTTTTCAAAAAAGGTGGCCACTCAGCGAAATAAAATACATTTTTTTGACGCATCACCACGATGACCATGCGGGATTTCTTGGCACTTTGCTTGGCAAATGTGATGCGAAAGTAGTTTTGCACCCTGCTGCGTTAGCACCTCTTCACACTGGTAAAAGTGAAGAACCCCCGGGGGCGGGGTATTCGTCCTGGCTGGCATCGTTATTTAGCAAGGTGAAAAAAGGATTTATGTTCCCCCCTGTGGATTTGGGAAACAGGGCGATTGTATTAAATGGTGAAGACGATCAACCGTTTGAACAGCTTGGCCTACCACTGCATATTTTGTACTTACCCGGCCACACAGCAGATTCCATCGGCTTGTTTTGCACTCAAAGTGGTGATTTGTTCTGTGGGGATGCCGCTATGAATGCAATCATCAGTGTGGCACGGCATACGATTTGGATCGAAGACCCTGTTAGTTTCGCGCAGTCGTGGGATAAAATGCTTTCTGTTTCCCCACATAAGATTTTTCCATCGCACGGCAACCCGTTTTGGCCGCGTGACCTTGTCAAATACCGTCATTTTCTGGATCAGCGCAAACTGATCCCTCCCGCGAAATAAAGCAGTAAACGGAGGAACACTTTATGCCAAAAGAAAAAGCCCCATGGCCAGAATGCTATTATCAGGAAAATGATGCACAAAAACGCCTTGCTTTGCTGGAAGATGCCATGCAAAAAGGGGAAGGGGAGGAAGCAGAAAACGCAATTCGCAAAAAACTATGGGGCTTGCGTTATGGGCAGCAAACAAAAAAGAATGGCCCCTTGCCGGACGGCTATGTTGGTTTGTGGGTCGCGTTAAACTATCACCGGCAGGATCGGTCGTATTTTCGGCTGCGCGGTGCTGTGCGCGAAATCGAGGGCCGTCTGCGGGACCTTGGCATTGACCGTATGCAGAACACAGAGCAGGAGCAGCAACTGTTACACCGTGAATTGGTCCACGCAGTCTCGTTGTACCTTTCTACCTGTAACGAAGGCAGCTATAGCACACAGGTGTTTGGCTTAATGAAAATGAAACCAGAAAGCCTTGTGCAAAAAATCGCAGCCGAAATTTATGATGTTACCTGTGACTTGCCAGCACGTCTTGGCCTTGGGGAACAATTAACCCCCCTGCGCAAAGCGGCATTTGAAGCGTTTTACGAAACATTTCCGGATCATGCGGAGTTGCTGGAAGACACGATTGCAGGGGGAGATGCAGAATGAACCCTACCGCAGTTGTAACAGGGGCGTCCGGTGGTATTGGGCTTGCCGTCGCGGAGCTATTTGCCCGGCAAGGATATAATGTAGTGATGGGCTGTTGCCTGCATGAGGCTGCCGCGCAGCACCAAAGCAAAGCATGGAACGCCGAGGGCCTGCAGACAGCCGTGTACCGTGCCGACGTTGCAGAACCACTTCAGGCACAGGCATTGGTTGCACAGGCAATAGAATTGTTTGGCCGGCTTGACGTACTGGTGAATAATGCCGGTATTTCGGTTAGCGGTTTGGCGACAGACCTTACGGCAGAAGATTGGCGCCGCTTAATGGGGGTTAACCTTGATGGTAGCTTTTATTGTGCGCAGGCAGCGGCAAAGCAAATGTTGCGGCAAAAAAGTGGTAGCATTCTCCAAATTTCTTCTATTTGGGGGCAAACTGGTGCCTCTTGCGAGGCTGCCTATTCAGCCTCAAAGGCAGGCGTTATTGGCCTTACAAAAGCATTGGCAAAAGAACTGGGCCCCAGTGGAATACGGGTCAATTGTATTGCCCCGGGTGTAATTGACACGCCTATGAATGCCGTTTACTCCGCTGAGGTGTTGCAGCAACTTGCCGAGGAGACCCCGTTGGGGCGTATTGGGACCCCGCAAGAGGTTGCACAGGCAGCGCTGTTTTTGGCTGGGCCCAATGCCTCGTTTATTACCGGGCAAATACTAGGGGTGAATGGTGGATTTTTAATTTAAAAGAATTCTTTTATTGCTTTTTATTCCGCAATTTACTATAATGAAGCTGTGAAGTGCAAAAGTGAAAAGGGGCTGAATGTAATGTCTGCCAGAGATATTCTGCACAGTCAGGAAACAGAGCGGTTGTTTCGCGCCGTTTTGTCGCTGGAGAATGAAGAAGAATGCGCGGCTTTTTTTGAAGACCTGTGCACGATTAAAGAATTACGGGATATGGCACAGCGCCTGAAAGCGGCGCAGATGCTGTTATCCGGCTTTACATACGACCAGATTCAAAAAGAAGTAGAGATTAGTACTGCGACCATTAGCCGTGTGAACCGTTGCATCCAGTATGGGCCTGGTGGTTATGAACATCAACTTGAAAAAATAGACGAGTTGGACAAAGGGCAAGAATAAACTTATAAAAGTTCCCTGCCACACAAAACTGCGGCAGGGAACTTTTATGGTTTTAAATTCAGTGAAAGCATCGAACTTTTTTAGTATATGTGTAACCTTGCTGTGACTTTTGCCAAAAGCATAAAAATATCAAATATTTTAACAAGATTGCTTGACACTTACCCGGTTTTGTTGTAAAATAAATTTCGTCGCCTCGGGTCACACAAACAAACCTAAGGCAAACGAAATGCGGCTTTAGCTCATCTGGTAGAGCGCCACCTTGCCAAGGTGGAGGTAGCGAGTTCGAGCCTCGTAAGCCGCTCCATTGCCGGTAAGGTCGGCAAGCTCTGAATATCCCGGTTGACTTGCACCGTCAATTGTGATAGTGTACTTTATGGGTGCGGGAGCATAGCTCAGCTGGGAGAGCACCTGCCTTACAAGCAGGGGGTCACAGGTTCGAGCCCTGTTGTTCCCACCAGAGTTGGCCCGGTAGTTCAGTTGGTTAGAACGCTAGCCTGTCACGCTAGAGGTCGTGAGTTCGAGCCTCATCCGGGTCGCCATTTGCCTCTGTAGCTCAGTCGGTAGAGCAGGGGACTGAAAATCCCCGTGTCGGTGGTTCGATTCCGCCCGGAGGCACCAAAAAGAGATCAGCGGTAATATTACCGCTGATTTTTTTTGCCTTTAAATAATTGCTTTAAAATAAAACGGTGTCGGCATAGCTATACCGTATCTTGTTGCGTGGCTGCAAAATACATGGTATAATAGCCCTGTATTTACGCCATAGCGTGTTGTGTTTAGCCGGTTTTTATTTGCCCCGGCTGTCATATAAAAGGAGTGATCTTTGTGGAAATTAAAAATTCCGATATGGTTGGCGGCAGCCTTCAGATCTCAGTAGAAGTGATTGCAAAAATCACTCGCCTTGCCGCGCAGGAGACAGAAGGGGTGCGCGCGGTGTCCTGCGGTAATTCCCCGGTACGGGGCATTTTTGCAAAAGTCAATCTGCAACAAAAACCGGTAGACGTTGAGTTAACGGAAGAGGTTGCTGAAATCACGGTCAGCATTTTAGTGCAATATGGCTACCGTATCCCGGTCGTTAGTGAGGCACTGCAAAAGAATGTAAAAGCTGCGGTGCAAAATATGACGGGTATTACAGTGTCCAAGGTCAACGTGATTGTCACCGGTGTCGCAGTTACACAGGCGACACCGGAAGAAGAAGCCTGACTCTCCATAACAACCAATAGCCGCCTTGCGGCTATTTTTCGTGTTTAGTTTTACCGGCATTGCTATACCAAAAATCTGTACATTGAATTTAGAGTAAAGAGGTTATTCCATGAAAAGACGTACCGCCCGGGAAAACGCATTTGTTGCCGCCTTTCAAGAGTCCTTTCAGCCGGGCAGCATGCAGGAAATTATCGACACCTCTCGTATTGAGAACGAACAAGAGATTGACGCATTCGGCGAAAAGCTGCTCACTGGCTTTGTGTTGCATCGAGAAGATGCCGATAAACTAATTGAGCCCAAACTGAAAAACTGGAAGATGAATCGTATTCCCCGTGTTTGTCTTGTGGCGTTAGAGCTTGCTGTCACAGAGATGTTTTTTGGTGACGAAGAAGATATGGATAGTGTCATAATCAACGAGGCGGTTGAGTTGGCCAAGAAATTCGGCGGGGAAGAAGACTATCAATTTGTCAATGGTGTTTTGGGTTCAATTGCGCGTGAGCGTGCTGGGCAAATGCCGGAAGATGCGTTAGAGAACGCCCAGCAAAACACTGCGGATGAAAGCCCCGCAGATAAGCCGGAAATCGCGCCGGAGGATACGCCAAAAAACACTCCAGAGAGCGACCCCACATGCTGACGCTTGGGCTCGACACCAGCAATTATGCAACTTCGCTAGCAGTGTACGACACCGGCAAGGCGCAGTTTCCGGTAATGCTGAAACAGTTTTTACCTGTCAAGCCGGGCCAGCTTGGCCTGCGCCAAAGTGACGCGGTATTTCACCATACAACAGCTTTGCCGTTGCTATTGGAACAACTTTCTAAACAGATTAATTTAAAGGAGCTTTCTGCTGTCGGTGTTTCGGTGAAACCCCGCCCTGCGGAAGGCTCCTATATGCCTTGTTTTCTGGCAGGGCGCAGTGTTGCTGTTACACTGCACACTGCGCTGGGTATTCCTCTTTGCGAAACAACCCACCAGCAAGGCCATATTGCAGCGGCATTGTATGCTGCTGGCGGCGACTTGTACGATAGCCGAGTACTTGTCTTTCACATTTCTGGTGGTACTACCGACCTTTTGCTTGTAAATAAGCTACAAGTAGAAAAAACAATCGGTTCTTCAAAAGATTTATATGCTGGCCAAGCGGTCGACCGGCTTGGTGTGCTGTTGGGGTTTGGGTTTCCTGCGGGTGAAGCAGTTAGTACACTTGCTGCAAGCTGTGGTGAGTCGATTACCCCAAAGGTAAGCATAAAAGGGGCTGACTGCAGCTTATCTGGGCTGCAAAACCAGTGCGAAACGTTATTAAAAAATGGTAAAGCACCTAATTATGTGGCGAAATACTGCCTTTTATGTGTGGCAGAAACTGTGGTGCAAATGCTACAATTTGCAAGGTTGCAATACCCCGGTTTGCCCTGTGTGTGTGCTGGCGGGGTCATGAGCAGTGATTTAATTCAAAATTACGTCACTACCAAATTACCAGATGTACGGTTTGTACCGGGTAAATTTTCTTCTGATAACGCGGCGGGGGTTGCGTTGATTGCCGCAAGGGGAGATTGCAATGGCTGAGATTATTTCGGTAACTGCACTTAACCGTTATGTACGCTCGCTGCTAGAGAGCGATGCAGTGATATCCGGGCTTGCATTGCGTGGTGAAATACAAAACTTTGTACACCATCGCAGCGGGCATTTTTATTTTTCTCTCAAGGATGAAAACTGCTCTGTTAAGGCTGTGATGTTTCGGGGTAACGCGTCTAAACTTTCATTTGAGCCTCAAAATGGTATGCGCGTTATTGTGCGGGGCAAAGTAACCCTTTATGAGCGAGACGGGGCGTTTCAAATCTATGTCGACACCCTGTTTCCAGATGGCCAGGGGGCAGCGCAACTGGCATTTGAACAGCTAAAAGCAAAACTGGAAGCCGAAGGCCTGTTTTCGCCAGAAAGAAAAAAGCCGTTGCCTCTTTACCCTCAAAGGATTGGCCTTGTCACTTCTAAAAGTGGGGCGGCATTGCATGACATTTTGTCAGTTGCACAGCGCCGTTGGCCCGCAGCCGAATTTTTGCTTAGCCATGCTGGGGTGCAGGGTAAAGAAGCTGAGGCTGAGCTAGTAGAGGCTTTGCAACTATTGCAGCAAAGCAACCTTGTTGACGTGATTATTATTGCCCGAGGCGGTGGTTCACGTGAGGACTTGTGGGTATTCAACGGCGAAAAGCTGGCACGGGCCGTTTGCAAAAGCAGTGTGCCGGTAGTGAGCGCTGTAGGGCATGAAGTCGACTATACTATTTTGGACTTTGTTGCCGACCTGCGCGCCGCTACCCCTACAGCTGCAGCAGAGCTGGTCTTACCCGACCAGTACGCGGTAAAAGCGGCTCTGCTTAATGCGGCGCAAAAAACAAAAAGCCTTGTGTTGCAGCGGCTGCGAATGTGTTATAATGAATATAATTTAGTTTTATACAATATCACGCGCACCGGCTTACCACGGCGGCTGGATGTCGCCACAGCAAGCTTGCAACAGCAAAAAGGGGCTTGCGCTGTACACATACAGCACAAATTGCAAGCGAAAGAGCGGCAACTTGCACAAATAGCTGCATTGACCGATTCTCTTAGCCCTTACCACACAATGGCGCGCGGCTATTGTGTGGCTTTAAAGCAAGGGCACACTGTAAAACAGCCCAAAGATCTGGTTGCGGGTGACAAGCTGAATCTTGTATTTCGTACATTCAGCGCCAATTGCATGGTAACACAGGTTACAGGGGGGAGCGCCATCGATGAAAAAGAAGCAAAGTTTTGAAGAAATGCTTAATGAATTAAACGATACCGTAGATCAGCTTTCAGACGAAGAAACCCCGCTTGAAGATGCTCTGAATTTGTATGCGGGTGCTGCTGAAAAAATTGCGGCTTGTTCTGCCGTATTGCAAGATGCAAAGGTACGTGTTGCAGAGATTACAAAAACCATAGCCCCACAAGATGAGGGGGCAGAAGATGAAGTATAAAAAACAGTACCAAAGTTACACTTCGCTTTTAGAAGACCGCCTTACCCACGAGTGCGATCGTGTGTTTGCAGTAGATTCTGTTGTGGGGCAAGCAGCGCGTTATAGCCTGCTGGGCGGTGGTAAACGAGTGCGCGGTGTGTTGACACTTGCCTTTTGTGAGATGTTGGGCGGTGACTTGGCTGCGGCTGCTGGGTTTGGTGCTGCAGTCGAAATGTTGCACTGTTACTCTTTAATCCACGATGATTTACCTTGTATGGATAATGCTGATATGCGCAGGGGCAAACAGTCTTGCCATAAAAAATTTGGCGAATCCACGGCACTTTTGGCTGGGGACGCGTTGTTGACTGCTGCGTTTGAGGTGCTTTGTGCCGTGGGGCTACAACCGGTGCAAAAGGCAAAAGCCGTCAGTTGCCTTGCAGGCGCGGCTGGCGGGCAGGGGATGGTGTTTGGGCAAGAGCTTGACCTTGCGTTTGAGGGCGGACAACCAACCGAAAATGAACTGACACGCCTGCACTCCTGCAAAACCGGGGCTCTAATCCGTGCGGCGGGGATGCTGGGCGTCATTGCTTCAGTGGATACCCCGAGGGATGCGCAAGAATGTGAGGCCTATACCCGTACCATTGGGCTCGTATTTCAAATCGTAGACGATGTATTGGATATGGTGGGCACAACACAGCAACTGGGCAAACCTGCGGGGGAGGATATCCAAGCCGGTAAAGTGACTTTCGCCACATTAAAGGGGCCCGAAGCTGCAATGCAGCAGGCACAGCGGCTAACACAGGAAGCCTGCGCGCGGCTTTCTCTGGTTTACGGAGAAAGAGCAGACTTTTTGGTACAGCTTGCTAACTCGCTTGTTGTGCGAAACAGTTAACGGTGGTGTGAGGGGGAAGACAAGTGGAAAGAATAACGCGGTTTTTGACCTGTAATTATATTTTGTATGTGGCATTGCTTTCCTGGCTTGCCGCGCAAATCTGCAAAACAATTATTGACTTTATTATGGCCGGAAAACTGAACTTTGAACGGTTATTTGGGGCCGGTGGTATGCCCAGCGCGCACTCCGCACTGGTTTGCTCTATGACCATTGCAACCGTGCGCAAATTTGGCGTTTCCTCCCCGTTTTTTGCTTTTTCCTTCATTTTGGCAGCAATCGTAATGTATGATGCAATGGGGGTAAGGCGCGCCGCAGGCGAGCAGGCAAAGGTTTTAAATCGCCTTGTGGATGATTGGATGGACGAAGATGATGAAGGCTTCAACCGTCTGCGCGAACGGGGTAAACGCCTAAAAGAAAAAGTAGGGCATACCCCTTTTGAAGTGCTTAGTGGTGCTTTGCTGGGCATTTTGATCGCTATGGTTTTCCCGGTTACATGACAGGAGTTGGAAATAGAATGTCGGATTTTCTGGATAAGATCATATCCGGACAGATAGAGCTTAAAGAAATCCCCGAGGACCGACTGGATGCCTTGTGTGCGGAAATCCGTACTTTTTTAATCGAGCATGTATCTAAAACAGGGGGACATCTTTCCTCTAATCTTGGCACCGTAGAATTGACGGTTGCATTGCACCGGGTATTCCGCACGCCGATTGATGAAATTATATTTGACGTGGGGCATCAGTGCTATACGCATAAAATATTGACAGGCCGTGCGCCATTTTTTAACACGTTGCGGCAAGCGGGAGGCCTTTCCGGTTTCCCTAACCGCGAAGAGAGTGTGCATGATGCCTTTATTGCGGGTCATGGTAATACGGCTTTATCCGCAGCTATTGGTATTGCCCGTGCAAAAAAACTAAAAAAAGAACCCGGTACAGTTATTGCGATTATTGGCGACGGTGCTTTTACCGGCGGTATGGTCTACGAGGGTATGAACAATATCGATACACTAGACAATCTTGTCGTAATTTTAAATGACAATAAAATGTCTATTTCTAAAAATGTGGGCGCTTTTTCTCGCTATTTGACCAACCTGCGCACCAGCCCCTTTTACCATAATGCCAAGCAGCGTACCGAAAGTGTTTTAGATAGAACCCCGGTGATTGGCAAATACATCAAAGAAGCCATTGTGTTTTCAAAATCAGCGCTACGCCGTAATATCTACAATTCCACCTTTTTTGAGCAGATGGGGTTTCAGTACCTCGGCCCACTGGATGGCCACAGCATAGAGGACTTACTTGCCGCACTTACCAGCAGTAAAGACTACCATTGCCCGGTTTTCATCCACGCCGTTACTGTAAAAGGGAAAGGGTTTGTACCGGCAGAGCAAAACCCTGGGGCGTTTCACGGGGTAGGGGCATTTGATACCCACAACGTACCCGACCCCGATGGTCAGTTGAGCGATTCTTTTTCTGAAATTATGGGGCTTACCCTTGCGGAATGTGCCCGGCAAGACAACCGTATTTGCGGTGTAACTGCTGCGATGAAATATGCCACCGGGCTGCATCATTTGGCAAAGCAATCGCGTTCCCATTTTTTTGATGTTGGTATGGCAGAGCAGCATTCGGTAACCTTTGCTGCAGGTCTTGCTGTTAAAGGTATGCGGCCGGTCGTTGCTTTATACTCCACCTTTTTGCAGCGTGGATACGACCAATTTATCCACGATGTCAACCTGCAAAATGCAGACGTTTTGTTTGCGATTGACCGGGCAGGGTTGGTACCCGGGGATGGTGAGACCCACCAGGGAATCTATGATGTCAGCTTTTTTAGCCAGTTTGAGGCGTTGCCACTTTACGCGCCGTGTAATTATATTGAACTGCGGTATTGGATGCGTGTACTATTAAGCGAAAAGTCTGTTGGCCCACGCGCAGTTCGTTATGCCCGCGGTGCTGAAAGTGAGAATCTTGCACTTCTTGAGTGCACCGGGCAATTATTTGATTGCCTTTCCGTTAGCAAAGGGGCTAAAATAGCTCTTGTCACTTACGGCGCGATGACCGAAGAATTGCTTGTTGCAACGCGGTTGTTGCAACAGCAAAAGGTAGCG
>JAQVCK010000273.1 GCA_028689835.1 Pygmaiobacter sp.
CGTCCCAAGTCCAGTGCCACCCAGTGGTCCAGCCTATGGGGATCGTGATATGATTGCCCACGCGGATCACCCCGTCTCTTGCACTACTTTCAACCCCGCCGGCAAAAGCAACACCCACAAACAGTGCGCCCAGCGCCAGCATGCAGATAGCGAAAATCGCCATTGCTTTATAAAAAGATTTCATCTTTCTTCCTCCCTGTCACGTTCAAGCCGTACCGCTTTGGCTAGCAGGCCGGCGGAAAATACGCACCACCCCACGCACCATTGCGGGAATTACCGTTGCACACAAAAACACTGAAACAAGCACCATTAATACGCCAATCCCTGCAATCAACATGCTGACCCCGATTAGCAAAAGGCCGACCATGGGGGTTTCCAGCATCGTGATGATGCCGATGATAATCATCGCAATGGCAACCAGCACCATGACCACACCGGCAACCAGCATACCAATAAAAGTACCAAACAGGCCTAAAATAATGCCGCCCACCGCTGCGAGCAGCGGGATCCACACCGGAGAAAGCACGATCAGCAAAACCAGGCCCCATGCCGACATCCCATTGCGTTTTGGCTGCGGTGCCGCCTGCTGAGGTGCCTGCTTGGGCTGCGGCGGCACGTTGCGGCCAATTTCCGCATCCGCTTTAATGCTTGCCGCCACCTGCGAAGGGCTGCCCAGCTCTTCTAAAACAGCGGCAAGGTTTTCTTCTCCTGCATCATCGATGTAGTCGCTGTAATACTTAATGGCGGCGCTGCGTTCATCCTCCGACAAAGGGAGCAACTCGTCGTTCAGCGCCTCTAAAAACTCCCGCTTAGTCATGTTTCAATTCCTCCATAAAACACAATGTCAATTTTTTTCTTATAATCTTCCCACTCAGAAAGGCTCTCATCCAGCCTTTGCCGCCCTGCTGGGGTGATTTTGTAGTACCGGCGGTTGCGCCCGCCAAATTCCTGATCATACGTTTCAAGGCATCCGTCTTTTTGTAAACGCCGCAACACAGGGTAAAGTGTTGATTCTGAAACTTCCATCACACTGCGCACGTCCTGCGTGATCTTGTACCCGTACGTACCCTCCCGTGCCGCCGCCGAAAGCACGATGGCGTCTAGCAAGGACGGCCCGGTATTGAAGGCCATATTGTTCACCTCTATGCTATATCGTTGTGCATATTATATTGCGTATAATATTGTTTGTCAATACAATATTGTATTTTTTCTTTTTTCTTTAGAAATGAAACGACTGTGCCCTGTGTTTCTCTTCAAAAAAAACACTGCCAGCGCAATGCACCGGCAGTGTTTTTACTTATAAAAGCCCATTTACAAATTTTATTCTTTAAACGCCCATAACCGCTGGCCTAAATAATTCATCGCGGTAAACAGCACCTGGGCCACGATCATGGCGATACGGCTAACGGTCTCTTTGGCAAGGGCCTGCACATAATTCTGTACAAACCACGGGACCAAAAACTTGGAAATGCTAAAGCTAAGCAGGTAGCACACGACAATAATAATCGAAAACCGCACGGCACTTTGCAATAGCGGGGCTTTGCTTTGAAACGAATATTTGCGGTTCAAAATAAAACTGGCAATACTGGTGAGCGCAAACATCAGCGCAGTAGAGCCCCAGTACCCAAGGGACGAAAACAGCAGCTGGCTGCCCACTATCGTGATGATGGTATTGCCCGCACCGATCAGCACAAAAAACAGCAGGCTTTTGTCCCAAAAAAAAGCAAACAGTTTTTTCACGTTTACTCCACGACCTTTACACTTTCCATGATCTGCGGTTTTTGGGGCTTGTCGCCCCGCTCGGTCGGGGTTTCGGCAATGCGGTCTACCACGTCCATGCCTTCGACCACGTGGCCAAAGGCCGCATAGCTGCCATCAAGGTGCGGTGCGTCGTCGTGCATGATGAAAAACTGGCTGCCAGCCTAGTTGGGGCTTTGGCTGCGCGCCATCGAAATAACCCCGCGGGTATGTTTGATGGGGTTTTTGTGGCCATTGGCTGCAAACTCACCCACAATGCCATAGCCTGGGCCACCGGTGCCGGTGCCCAGCGGGCAGCCGCCCTGAATCATAAACCCGGGGATAATGCGGTGAAAGCCCAGCCCGTCATAAAAGCCCTCGCCCACCAGTTTTAAAAAGTTTTCCACAGTTTTTGGTGCCGCTGCGGCGTCCAGTTCTAATTTGATCTGCCCACCGTCTTGCATTGTAATTACGACCATAGGTAAAAATCCTTTCTTGTGGCCGGCTTGCCCGGCCCTTTTTGTTTTATTATCTCCCGCACAACAGCTACCACTTTTGTCTGTTGCGCAGGTAGTACTGGTATAGCCCATCCAGCAAAAGGTCTGGCTCGTAGCGCACGTTATGCTTACAGCAGGCCACAACCTTGCGTGCCGCGCCGCCGGTGGCGACGATAGTTTTGATTTCGCCCAATTCTTCCGCAAACCGGTCGATCATACCGTCCAGCATGGCCGCGTTGCCAAACACTGCACCACTTTTCATACTG
>JAQVCK010000085.1 GCA_028689835.1 Pygmaiobacter sp.
CATACGGCAAGTTCACCGCTAATATGACTGCAAAGGGAACGGCACTTTTTCGCGCCGCTCCCTTGCTATAAATTTGCTCTATTTGCACTGCATTTTTGAGTTTACACAAAATTCGGGACACACCCATTTTCTAACACGAATCTCCTGTTTATATAACCACTGTTTAAATTGTTCGCTGGCCAATAGATTCTCTTTTTGATCCGTAATAGTTTGGCCCTTATCTTGTGAAAAAAGTACTTTCTTTTCTTTTACCTCACGATAGCTCCGGCCATACACATAGGCATATCCTCCTTGGGGCTTCAATACACGACCTTCCCATCGCCCATCCTTTCTTTTGTAAATATTTTCTCCTCGCTTGCTCATAGGGTCTCCTTTTCTCAACTTTTCTTCTTTATATTTGACGGCATTATCGACGGCTTATTAATACAAAACTCTAGAAAATCAGTTTTTTGTGACTCCAGTTATTCATTGCTCCATCATAAAACACTGTTTTTTTATCAAATAAGGTTCCCAGCATAAACTTTTTACTTGAATAACAATAAAAAACGTTTTATAATAGTAAAATAAATTAGTCTCAGATATGGTACACGTTGTCGTGGTTTCCGGTAAACTGCGACAAAATTTACTATTTGATTATTTAACAAAATTTTTAATTTTTATACAACCCAATTACGCCTTTCAGTCGATAAATAGCAATCATTTTAATCTGAATCAAACAAAAAAACCCAGCAAACGCTGGGTTTTTTTATCTGAACAGAATGATTTCCGCCCTTGTCTATTTCTGTTCAACATAAATTCCCATTTTTGCGTTTATCCCTCTTTACTAATTTGAATTGCATCTCTATTTATAATTTGATAACTAGCCTTTAGCTTTAACTATATTTTTGCTTTATGTGTTTTTTGAAAACTCAAGACCTCATAAAAATTATATATACCCGTTTTTTATAAAACGTATTACCACAATATTCAAGATTGTTTGCTTATTAATTTATGGATTATTTGAATATATTTTTAATATATTTTTTAAATTTTTAATATAATAAGTAGAATTTGTTTTTTCGTATTGTTTTTTTATAATTTGTGACGATAATATAATATTTATCTTTTTATCTATTTAAATACTTTGAAGATAAAATTTCAAGTACTTTTTACATTTTTTAACAGTTTTTTACATTATTTGTTTTTTTACTAAAATGTTTTTTAAAATTTCTTTTTTTTACTAACTATTTTTTTAATTTAGCTTTGTTTTTACAAGTTTAGTCTTTTCTATATTTCTCATTACATGCCATTTTTGTTTTAAAAAACATATATTGTGCTATCTTCTGCTGATTTTTTTGTTTTTGTTTCTTGTTTTCAAAATCATACAACAAAAAAAGCGCATTTTATGCCGCATTTGGCACAAGATGCACTTTTTTACTGTTTGCTTTTCAGCTATTCATTTTCAAATATGAAACTTAATATTTGAATTTAGAATATTTTACAACTCCAACGTATCAATAACACCGCGCAACGTTTCTGCCGAGCGATGTAGTTTTTGCAACTCTTCTTCCGAAAGTGGCATATCCAACACGGTTTCAATACCCTGTTTGCCGACAACCGCAGGGATACTCATGCACAGCCCCTCAATGCCATAAGTGCCATGCAGCATGCTGGACACCGGCAATACCGAGTGTTCGTCACGCACAATGCTGGTAGCAATGCGGGATACTGCCATGGCGACACCATAATAGGTGGCACCCTTGCGGCTGATGATTTCGTAAGCAGAATCACGCACTTCCTGGTAAAGCCGGTTGTCGGAGGCCTCATGGTCAAAGTGCCCGCGCAGCTCGCAAAAATGGTCAAGCGGCACCCCAGAAACACTGGCTCCGCTCCATACCGCAAGCTCACTGTCCCCGTGCTCGCCAATAATAACGGCGTGCACGCTGCGGCTATCGACCTGCAAATGCTCGCCAAGCAGGTACTTCAGCCGTGCGGTGTCCAGCACTGTGCCGGAGCCCAGCACCCTGTTTTCAGGGTAACCGGAAAGCTTTAGCGTGACATAGGTCAAGATATCCACCGGGTTAGAGACGACCAGCAATACGGCCTCTTTGTTGCGCTTTGCAATTTCGGGCACAATACTTTTAAAAATGGCAACGTTTTTATGCACAAGGTCCAGCCGCGTTTCACCCGGCTTTTGCCCCGCACCCGCCGTGATGATGATCAGTGCGGCATCAGTAATATCGTCATAAGTGCCGGCTCGAATCGTCATGGGGTGCGCAAATGGCAGGCCGTGGGCAATATCCATTGCTTCGCCCTCTGCCCGTTGCCCATTGGCATCAATGAGAATCATCTCAGAAAACAGCCCGCTTTGCATCAACGTAAACGCCGAGCTGGAGCCCACGAACCCGGTACCAATCATTGCAGCTTTTTGAAAATTAATCATAAGAACCACCTCCTGGCTCTGTTTTATTTTTAGTTTAGTTTTTATGCCTGTTCGCCTAGGGCATCTTGCAGTGTATGCCATGCAAGCACCGCGCATTTAACACGCGAAGGCATGTGTGAGACACCTTGCAACGCAACCGCGTCACCCAGTGCGTCAAGCTCATCTTCGCCTGTCACTTCACCCTTAATCATGCCAAAAAAGAGCCCGGCAAGCTGGTTTGCCTCTTCTACCGTTTTCCCTTCAATCAAGTCAATCATCAAAGAAGTAGATGCCTGCGAGATGGCACAGCCCTCGCCGGTAAACCCCGCCTCCTGCACAATGCCGTCTTTGACGCGCAGCTGCAAGGTAATGTCGTCACCACAGCTGGGGTTTACCCCCTCAAGGCTGATGGTCGCACCGCCGACCGCATGCCGGTGATGCGGCGAACGGCTGTTTTCGACAATGATCTGGTTGTATAAATCATTGATCCCCAAAACCCATGCACCCCCTGACTTTCTGTACGCTTTCAAGCAACTGGTCTACATCTGCTATTGTATTATATACCGCAAAACTGGCGCGGCAGCAAGCGTTGATACCAAGGTATTCCATCAGCGGCTGTGCACAATGGTGCCCGGCACGCACCGCCACCCCGTCGGCATCTAAAATAGTTGCAACGTCATGCGGGTGCACCCCTTCGACATTAAATGAAATTACACCGTAGCGGCCTTGCGGTGCGGCGTCGCCATACACTGTAATATAAGGCAGTTTGGCAAAACCCGCCAGCGCATGCTGCATCAAAGCCTGTTCGTGTGCTTCAATCTCATCCCAGCCAAGGGCGGTTAGCCACTGAATGGCGGCCGCAAGCCCCACTTCGCCACCCACGTTGCGGGTGCCCGCTTCAAACTTGCGCGGCACCGGTGCATAGGTGGTGCTCTGCTCGTGTACGCTGGCAATCATGTCGCCGCCGCTAAGGAACGGGGGCATTTTTTCAAGCAATTCTTTTTTGCCGTACAGCGCGCCTACCCCCATGGGGGCGTACAGCTTGTGGCCTGAAAAAGCGGCAAAATCCACATCCAGTGCTTTGACATCCACCTGCATGTGCGGGGTGCTTTGGGCGCAGTCCAGCACGACCACTGCCCCCATTTCATGTGCGCGCCGTACAATTTCGGCTATTGGTACAGCAAGGCCAAGCACGTTAGAAACCTGCGCCACTGCGACCACTTTGGTGTTAGGGCCGATTTTGGCCGAAATTTCTTCCTTTGTCAGCCTGCCATCGGCACCTGGGTAAAGGTAGACCAGCTTTGCGCCGGTCGCCTTCGCCACCCGCTGCCACGGCACTAAATTGCTGTGGTGCTCGGCAACAGAAAGTGCAATCTCATCGCCCGCTTTTAAAAATTCAAGGCCGTAGCTGTAAGCGACAAGGTTTAGCCCCTCGCTGGTATTCTGGGTAAAAATAATCTCGTCGGGCTCTGCGTTCAAAAAGCCTGCCACGACTGCACGGGCGCCTTCATGTGCGTCGGTGGCGCGCATGGCAAGGTCGTAAACGCCGCGGTGCGGGTTTGCGTTATTCTTTTTATAGTATTCTTCCACCGCGTTCAGCACCGCAAACGGGCGTTGGGTCGTTGCGCCATTATCGAGATATACCAGCCGCTTCCCGTTTTCCGGTACCGCCAGCAGCGGAAATTCATTCAAAAGATTCTTCATTTTCATCCAGCCTTCTTGCAACAAGTTCTAATACTTCTTTTTGCAGTTCTTCCTGCGGTATTTTATCCACCGCCGGCGCAAATTGCGCCTCTACCATAAGCCGCCGTGCCGCCGCCGGGGTCAGCCCGCGCGAGCACAAATAATACATCTGTTTTTGGTTCAGCCTGCCAATGGTGGCCGCGTGCTGGCCCTCTACCTGTTCTTCCCCGCACAAGATCAGCGGGGCGGTTTTATTGCGGGCAGTTTTGCTAAGCAGCAACACCGTTTCACTCTCATGCCCCACAGCATGCACCGCGCCGCGCTGAAAATCAATCGTGCCGCGCAGCAGCTTTGTGCTATTGCCCGCCAGTACGCCGGCAGTGTGCATCTCGCTGAGGGTATCTTCGCCACGGTGCTCTGCGACATCGTTGATATCAATGCTGCGGGCGGTATCGCCAAAATAGATCTGGTCCAGCCAAAATTCGCCGTGCTGCCCGGCAAGGTTCACCCGTGCACCGGCACTGGCCACCGTGCTGCCCAGTAAAATGCGCACCAATTCAAACTTTGCGCCCTCTTCTACCGTTGTGGCAACGGCGTTCCAGCTTTTGCAGTCATCACCCGTTAAAACCAGCTGTACCAGCCGTACCTTGGCGCCGCGCGCGGCATAGACCTGTGTCAGGCTGGCAAACTGCCCTTTTGTTTGGGGGGCCGAGCGGCTGACCTCTACTAATGTGACGCTGCTGCCTTTTTGGGCATAAATGCTGTTATGGGCAATCAGCTGCGGGCGGGCATCGTCTAAAAAGCCCTCTACCAGCAGCGGCGTTTCGGCCTTGCCCTCAACAGCAACAAAACAGGTTGCGTTTGCATGCTGCAACACAAATTCGTCTACTTCGCGCCCCATACCGCTTTGCGGTAGCCCCTGTACCGGTGCCTGCACCTGCTGCACGCCCGCCGGCAACGGGCCAACCACAACGCTTGCTTTGCTGTTTTGCGGCACAAAAAGCGCCGCGTTTTCACCCGCGTTGTTGACGCCCAGCCAGTTCCAGGTCCTTACGGGCAATTGATTAATTGCTGTGTTCATCTACGGCACCTCCTTTAGCCAATACTGCCCTTCATCTCAAGATGGATGAGGTTGTTCATCTCTACCGCATATTCCAGCGGCAGCTCTTTTGCAATGGGCTCTGCAAAGCCGCCCACGATCAATGCACGGGCATCGTCCTCTGACAAACCACGGCTCATCAGGTAAAAAATGGCCTGTTCGCTGATACGCCCAATTTTAGCCTCATGCCCCACGTCCACATCGTCGCATCGGATATCCATCACCGGGATGGTGTCCGAGCGGGAGCGGTCGTCGATCATCAACGACTCACAGGCCACAGCAGATTTGCTGCCCACGGCCTCTGGTGCCGCAACTACCGCACTGCGGAAGGTGGAAATACCGCCGTCACGCGAGATGGATTTGGTGGAGATGTGCGAAGTGGTGTGCGGCGCTGCGTGCACCACCTTGGCACCGGTATCAAGGTTTTGGCCGTTGCCGGCAAAGGTGATACCGGTAAATTCCATACGGGAGTTTTCGCCCTTTAAAATTGTCATGGGGTACAGGCAAGAGGTATGCGAACCAAACGAGCCGGACACCCACTCCATAATGCCGTCTTTTTCTACCCGGGCACGCTTGGTGTTGAGGTTGTACATATTTTTAGACCAGTTTTCGATGGTGGAGTAGCGCAACCGCGCCCCCTCGCCCACAAACAGCTCTACACAGCCGGCGTGCAGGTTGGCCACATTGTATTTTGGGGCCGAACAGCCCTCGATAAAATGCAAGTAAGCGCCTTTGTCCACAATAATAAGTGTGTGCTCAAACTGGCCGGCACCCGGCGCGTTTAGCCGGAAATACGACTGCAACGGAATTTCGACCGAAACACCGGGCGGTACATAGACAAACGAACCACCAGACCACACCGCACCGTGCAGCGCGGCAAACTTATGGTCGGTCGGCGGCACCAGCTTCATAAAATGCTTGCGCACCATCTCGGCATACGGGCCGGTCAATGCGCTTTCGATATCGGTGTAAACCACACCTTTGGCTGCAACCTCTGCCCGCACATTGTGGTACACCACCTCAGAGTCATACTGCGCACCCACGCCGGCAAGCGAAAGCCGTTCTGCTTTTGGGATACCCAAACGCTCGAAGGTATTTTTAATATCATCCGGCACATCAGACCATTTGCCGCGCATCGGGGTGTTGGGCCGCACATAGGTGACAATGTTTTCGATGTCCAGCCCATCCAGCGGCGGCCCCCAACTGGGCAGCGGCATTTCGTTATAAGTCTGCAACGCCTTTAAACGAAACAGGCGCATCCATTCCGGGTCGTGTTTTTCTTCTGAAATTTTTTGCACGATGGCCGGCGTCAGGCCGGAGTTCACCTCAAACGAGGCATTCGCCGCATCTTTAATATCGTAAATACTACGGTCAAACTCTTCTACCTGTGTTTTTTCAGTCTCAAAGCTTCTCAAGCGTCTGCCGCCTCCTTTTGCAGCGCACCAAAGCCGGTCTGCAAAATCTCGTCGGCAAGTTCGCGGCCACCAGTGCGGGTAATACGGCCATTCTCCAGAATATGGACATAATCGACGTCCAACTCTTCCAGAATTTTGGCGTTATGGGTAATAATCAAAATACTGTTGCCCTCGTCATGGTAGGCACGGATCCCCTTAGAAACCGTTTTAACCGCGTCCACGTCGAGGCCGGAATCTGTTTCGTCCAGCATCGCAAGCTTGGGCCGCAGCATCAGCAGTTGTAAAATTTCGGCCTTTTTCTTTTCGCCGCCGGAGAACCCCACATTCAGGTACCGCGATGCATACGACTCATCCATACCCAAAACCTGCATCTGCTCTTTGAGTTTCTTTTGAAAAGCAAGCACGCGCATCGGCTTGCCCTCTATTGCGCCGGCAGCGGTGCGCAGAAAGTTTTCCAGCGTGATGCCGGGGATTTCCTCCGGCGCCTGAAACGACAAAAACACGCCCAAGCGCGCACGTGCATCTGCGCTTTCATCGGTAATATCTTTGCCGTCAAAACTGATACTACCGCTTTCAACCGCATACCGGGGGTCGCCCATTACGGCGGAAACCAACGTAGATTTGCCAGTACCGTTTGGCCCCATCAACACATGCAACTCGCCTTTTTGAATACTGAGGTCAACACCGTTTAAGATCAACTTATCATCCACCGAAACGGCAAGATCATGGATTTCAAGAAGAGGTTTTTTCATGGTTCCACTAAGCTCCTTTTTACGAAACAGGCTGCCGACACAAAACCGACAGGCTTTAGTTTAATATTGTCCATTGCTTTTACTTTTTAATATTACACCAAATTACTAGGAATTACAAGCGCAATTCCCTATAATTTTTGTATTTTTATCTGTCATTTGCAAAAAAATCTCTTGTTTTGTATTTTTAGAGGAGCTTTTCATTATACTCTTCGCCAATTTGTGATGATTTTAAGCATTTTATCCTTTCTTTACTCCCATTAGCCCAAAACGGCAAAGAGCAGTTGCCCTTCGCCGTTTTTTATTGCTTTACTTATTTTGCTACATTTATCTATTGCATGCGCTTAGCCCTATAATTTGGCAAGAAAACTGGTCGCCTTTACCGTCGCTCGTGTATGGGCACCCCCACCGATGCGCCCTTTCTCGTCAAATGCTTCTACGTTAAAGGTAAAACTGCGCTCTGTTTGCTGTACCATGGTTGCACGCGCTGTAATAGTTGCCCCCACTGCGGAGGCGCGGTCATGTGTCAACTCCATTTTGGTGCCCACTGTGGTAATCCCCTCCGGCAGCAACGGTGCAACACACTGCATCGCCGCGTTCTCCATCAACGCCACCATCGCGGGGGTCGCGAATACAGGTAGGTCCCCACTGCCCATCGCCTTTGCCGTTTTTTCTGTTGTCACAACTGCCTTCACTTCAAAAAAATGTTCCATACTCAGCGCCTCTTTCTTTGCGGCTGTTTTGCCACAGCTATGCTGTTATTAATACTACCATAGCACATTGAAACACTGCAAGTAGTAGCACAATTTGCCGTAACATGCCTTTTGCCGCGGCTACTAACCCGTTTGCAATCCCCATAATACGGTTATTTTTGCACTGATTTTGTGAAATGTTATGATTCCCCTCATCCGCACACCTTTTCTGTTGTCAGATTCTCCAAACAGTATATTTATACCTTGACAATGCATAAATATACAATTATAATCATAACATCAAATAGATAGAGGCACCACCCAAGGAGGAGTTATTGATGAATTATAAACACAAAGCCCTGTCGGCACTGCTGGCCGCCGCCATGGTATTTTCTCTCGCCGGTTGCGGCAGCACTTCGTCTGCTGCCCCCGCTTCGTCCAGTGCTGCAAGCAGCCCTGCTTCTTCCGCATCCACCGCCCCTGCTTCATCTTTAATCGCTGAAAGTGACCTATCGGAAACTGCTTTACAGGCGATTGCAAAAATTAAAGAAAAAGGGGTGCTGACCATTTCAACCGAGAGCAAGTATGCACCGTTTTGCTTTAAAGACAACGATTTGAACATTGTTGGGTTTGAACCTACACTGATGCAATACCTGGCTGATGACCTTGGTGTTAAGTTGAACATCCAAGATGTTGATTTTACCGCCGTTATCCCCGCTATCCAAAGCGGCGAAGCCGATATTGGCATGGCCGGCATGGTGAAAACCGCCGAGCGTGCCGAAGTGGTTGACTTTACACAGCCGTACCATATGTCCGGCCAATGCGTGATGGTATTAAAAGACAATGCAGCTACCTTCACCAGCTTTGATTCGTTTGCGGGCAAAACCCTTGGCGCACAAAAAGGCACACTGCAAGAGACCATTTCGCACGAGCAGTTCCCGGACAGCAACGCTAAGATTCTAGATAAGATTCCCGATTTGGTGCAACTGCTGCAACTGGGCGAAATCGACGGCCTGATTATTGCAGTGGACCCCGCCGGCCCTTATCTTGCTTCACATGAAGATTTTACAACTGTGGACCCCGGCATTGTGGTGGACCCGGAGACCAACGGTCAGGTTGCCTGTGTTGCCAAAGGCAATGAAGGCCTTGTGGAATACCTGAATGCCGTATTTGCTAAACTGTCCGCCGACGACACGCTGGATGGCTGGTATGCCGATGCGGTGAGCCTTTCGAATGAACAGAACGCCGCCTGATCTTGCTTTATAGCAAACTGAATAGTAACGAAAGCCTGCCGGCTGCAATTGCAGCCGGCAGGCTTTCGTTTGTGTAATGGCAAATTCCTGTTATTGATTATGCAAACCGGCTATTCAGTCACTCGGTCTTGTATTTCAATAAAGTTCTCCCGGTTGTTCCAGTAGTCCTCTTTTGTGATGAGGGCCATTTTATGTTCTTGTATCATGGTCTCCATCGGTGTGCCGTCGATAGCTACGTCGGGGACAGAGACGCTGTTTTCCCCTGCGTTCACAACAAAACAATCTGGGCCTTCGGCAAAAATGCTTATTTTTCTGTCCTCACATTGCATTTTTAATGTTGATAACAAACCTGAAGATAAATCTATTGCAAATAGTGTACTGCTATCATAAGATTCGTCTGAAACTAAAAACAAAATATGTGAATCATAGCTGCCGGTTACTTTGATTGCCCCTTGGGCTAAATTTTGAGAAAAAACATTTTGGGCAATCGTCCGTTTTTCCAGAGTAGCGATATCCAAACTTTTTATAGTACAGGTAGACCTCTCCCAATAATAAAATTTTTCGTTGTCTGGTACCCCTAAAATATCTCCTTGTTTCCATGTCAAAATAGGTTCCAGTTTTCCGGTATCCAAAAAATATCTGTTCAGTGTATAAACTTGGTTTTCATATAGTTCTTTCCACGACTGTGTTTTATCATTTTTTGTCGTAACCGTCGTGATCAATAATCCTTTTGGGAAGCAACCAACCACATTATAATCAGCATCGTATGGAAATTGGTCAACCAAATTCTTTTCCCCCGTAGTGGTATAAACGCGAAGCAACTGAAATTCGGTACCCTCTTCAAAATGCTTTTTTACCAAAACATAAAGGTTTTGTTCATCGGCAACAAAGACACTGGATTCGCAGAATGTCTCATCTGCCGGTAACGAAAACAGCTCACGCCGGTTATCGCCATTCAAGTCCATCTGCCATACCTTGGGCAAATCTTCTGCCTTATAAGACAACCCCAAATCATTTAGCCCCAACTGACAAACGTAAAGCTTTGTTGCCGTTACGAATGGGACTGTACCACCTATGGTATATTTGATCCAGCTTGGGTCTGCCTCATTGTGGTGGTCGCTATTGGGCTGTGCGGACAAATAAACTCGTTGCTTTGTTTTATAATCGGTATATAAAATATTTGCCGAGCCGTCCGGACGGCACCATAATTCATAATACCCGTTATTGGTACCTGCCCTTGCCGTATACGTTAGCCCCAGTACAGAAGTTACCACCTTTAATTGGCTGTTTTCGCTGCCTGCCGGTACAGAAGAAGATGCCCCTTGTTCAGCCTGTTGGTTTGAGAGTAGAGAAACGCCATTGCCGCATGCATAAAACAATAAAGCCGCCGAAAAAAAAGCCGCAATGCAAGATACTCGTTTTTTCATTTCAATCCCTCGCTTTGCGGCTGCCTATCTGCAACAAACCTACTTTTTGCCGCTTTATTGCTTTCCCCTTCATTATCGCCCACTATTTACCATTTAACCACTTTTTTCATTTTTAATCAATTTATAAACAATAACTAATGGCAACAGCAAAAGTATGTACTTGTTTGCATCTCTGCTTGTTTTTATTGACACCCGGCAGAAAGACAGTATTACCTATATTAAGCCACTGCCTTTACAGCAACAAAAAACCGCCCGACCTGCTTGGCAGGATGAAATAGTCAATAGTTAATAGACACAAAAAGCCGATCAAGCCACCTGTTCGATTCTAAATTGGACGGATGGCTTTCCATTGAGCTTGCGAATGGGACGAATGGTATTAAAATAGTCGATTGTGTTAGAAACGACAGTGTACAAATCACGGGAGAGCCAATAGCGGAACTGAAAACGCAG
>JAQVCK010000086.1:0-4727 GCA_028689835.1 Pygmaiobacter sp.
ACTTCCGTATACGCATAGCTTACGTGCGCTGCGGCGGTGTTGCCATCCATACTCTTTTTAGCTCTTGCCATTTTTTAAGTTCCTCCCTAAAAAATTGATCGCGTGATGGATTGCACTCTCGCAACCTTTATTCTAACAAATTCGGCCTGATAAGTAAATAACAAAAAACCGCTTTCTCAGGCCATTCTTGTTAATATCGTGTATTTACACTTAATTATATGGCGATTTGGGGAAATTCCTCTGCCAAAGGGCGTTTTGCCACAAGGGGATGGGCAAAACGGCGTTTGACAGCGGGCCTTAAATACTATAAAATCTGGACAGCGATACCAAAAAACGGCGTTTTGCGCCGATGTAAGGGAGTCTTGACGGGATGGACCCGGACGGTCTGAGTTTACTGGTCTGTGGAAGCACCTATTTTTTGTCTCTGGTTGCGGTGTACTACACCGGGGCGCTGCGCGATGTGCAGGGGCCGGGGCAGCGCGACGACGATGCGCTGCTGGGCACCACGGCGCTGTGGTGGGGCACTGTCACCGCGGCAGCTTTGCTGCGCGCGGGGGCGGTATTTGCCGCGGCTCTCTGGTTGCGCCGCCTGCCGGTGGCCGCCGTGGTGGCTGTGGTGCTTTGCCCCGCCATCGACGCGCTGCTGTTTGCGCTGGGCGCGGCACACTCGCCGGCAGCACTGCCCCAAAACAAGGGGGCAGTCGCCCTTGCAACGCTGCTGGGCAAGCCCTTTTTGCTGTTGCCCCGCGCCGTGCTGCGGGCAGCCGGGCTTTCGGCGCGTACCCCTGTCACCGAACAAGACTTGATGGCGATGGTGGACGACGTGCAGGAGGGCGATTTTCTGGACGAGAGCCAGAAAGAAATGCTTACCGGCGTGTTTGAGCTGGACGACATTGCCGCGGTGGACATCATGACCCACCGCACCGAGGTCAAGGCCATTGCCGATTCGCGCACGGCGCATGAAGTGCTGCCGCTTGCCATTGAAAGCGGCTTTTCGCGCCTGCCCGTCTACCACAAAAACCTTGACGATATTATTGGTATTTTATACGTCAAAGACCTGCTGAGCCTGGTGGACGACCCCGCCGGCGCCGACGTGCCCATCCACGGGTTTTTGCGCCCGGCCATGTTTGTGCCTGAAAATTGCCGCGCCCGCGAGTTGCTGCTGGATTTTCGCGCAAAGCGCACCCAAATCGCCATTGTGGTGGACGAATACGGCGGCACGGCCGGCATCGTGACGATGGAGGATATCCTGGAAGAGATTGTGGGTAACATTGAGGACGAATTTGACCCTGAGGATGACGAGTTGCGCCCGGTAGAGGGTGGCCTTTTGGCCGACGGTGCGGCGGACCTTGAGGACGTGTTTGACTGGTTTGGCCTGCCGATGCCCGACCCCGAGCCCGAGGATGATTTTGATTCCGTGGGCGGGCTGATTACCGCGCGGCTGGGGCGCATCCCCCAACAGGGAGAACTGGTCAGTTTCGCTTACGGCGGCCTGCTGCTAAGGGTAGAGCAGGTGAACGAGCGCCGCATTGAAAAAGTATTTTGCCAAAAACAGCCGCAAGAGGCAACACCGAAAGAAACCGAGGATTATGAAACCGATGCATAACGAGACAACCCTAGCCAGTGAAACCATTTTTACCGGGCGAATCATCCGGGTGACCAAAGACACCGTGCGGCTGGAAAACGGCAGCACCTCCACGCGCGAAGTTGTGCACCACAACGGCGGTGCCTGCGTGGCCGCCCTGACCGAAACGGGGGAAGTGTATTTGGTGCGGCAGTTCCGCTACCCGTACGGCAAAGAGCTGACCGAACTGCCCGCGGGCAAGCTGGAGCCGGGCGAAGACCCGCACGTCGCCGCGCTGCGCGAGCTGGAGGAAGAGGTTGGTGTGCAGGCGGACGAGATGATCTCGCTCGGCGAATTTTACCCCTCGTGCGGGTATTGCAACGAGATTATTTACCTGTATGCCGCAAAGGGCCTGCACCAAACCCGGCAGCATTTGGATGAAGATGAATTTGTCACGGTACAAACTGCCCCGCTGCAAAGCGTGGTGCAGCAGGCGCTGAGAGGTGAATTGCAGGACGGCAAAACCATCGCCGCCGTGCTGCGGCTGAACGCGCTGCGCAGTGCCGGTAAATTTTAAAAGGTAAAGGGGGGCCGCGTCATGCTGACAGCGGCAGAACAACAAGCCATTTTAAATTTAGTGCGCGAAGCGGGTACTCTGCTTTTCAACCACGCCCTCTCGCGCGATGTAACGGTAAAAGGGCGGGCCAATTTTGTCACCCGCTGCGATTTTGCGGTACAAAACCAGCTAAAAAACGTGCTGGCTTCGCGCTGGCCCAATGCCGGTTTTTACAGTGAAGAACAGGTGAACCAGCCAAAGCCTGCCGGGCTTTGCTGGGTGCTGGACCCGGTAGACGGCACCGCCAACCTGATGAGCGGCCTTGGCCAAAGTGCCATTTCGCTGGCACTGCTGCAAGACGGGCAGCCGGTATTCGGCGCAGTGTACAACCCGTTCACGGGCGACTTGTTCCACGCCGCGGCGGGCGCCGGCGCGTTTTTAGGGGATGTGCCGCTGGCCGTCAGCGACGTGCCACTGGGCGACGGGCTGGTGGCGGTGGGCACCAGCCCGTACGACCGCAGCCTTGCCGGGCCAAATTTTGCGCTGTTTGAACAGTTGTTTGCCGCCTGTGCCGACTTGCGGCGCATTGGCAGCGCGGCGCTGGACCTTGCCTATGTGGCCGCCGGGCGCATGGTGGGGTATGTAGAGCGCAACCTAAAGCCGTGGGACTTTGCAGCCGGTGCCCTGCTGGTGCAGGAGGCCGGGGGCCGCGTTTGCCGGTTTGACGGCACGCCCATTGACTTTTTTGAAAACTGCGACATGGTAGCGGCAGCCCCCGCCAGTGCGCCGGGCCTGCTGGCCGTGACCGCAAAACTGCCCGCAACGGCGGCACTGCTTGGCTAAACAAGGCTGACCGTGCTTTGTGGGGGCAGGGCGGCTTGCCCTACGTCTTAAATTATGGCGTCGCCTTGGGCCTTGGCTTTTGCGGCCTTTGGGGAGGGCGGGGGCGTGTGCCTCTCGAATAAAAAGGTCGCGCTTTACGGCTTGCACTGCCTACAAATGAAGTGAAACCGGGTGGCAAAGCCGCCCGGTTTTTGTGTTTTGCCGGTTTTTTGGGGGGCGGCCGGCTCTTGCCGCGCTGCCGGCCCCCCGGCTAAAAAGGCCCCGCTTGTGGGTACCGCGCACCCCGCGCTGCAAACCAGAAAAGCCGGTACCTTTTGTTTTACCTAGCGCTCGCCGGCGTGGCGGGTATTTTTGTGCTTAGCCCTGCACCATGCCGGGCTAACGCTTTGCAATAAAAACGTCGTTGGTGCGCCGCCAACCGCCGCAAACTAAAAACCGGGCAGCACCCCCGCCCGAACCTTCCTCGCGCAAAACAGCATAAAGAAACCGCCGCCGGGTACCCGGCGGCGGCTCACTTACTTCATCATCGGACGAAACCCTTTCATCTCTGTGTCGGAATTTCCTTAGGACTCACTTGCTGCGAACTGTTGTGTTCCGTTTCGCGAAACGCATTCGAGATTCCACTTAGAACCATCAAACAAACCTGACGTTCAAATTTCCTCTACTACAGGTCACATCTATTGGGGTCCGGCACTCTGCGAGGCGACGGCTCGTCTTCGTCGTTGCGTCTCTTATATCAGCCGACTCTCCCGCCGCAGATCCCGCGGCACGGAGGCGCTTAAAGTTTTATTGAAACTTTTAAAATTACGCTTGTCGAAGCGATGCCGCCCCGCAGACTGAGTTGCCGGGTTCCCCGTGGTCACTGCGCTCTACACTGTACACCGGTCTCACCTCTTTCTTTTCGGTCTGGGTTTCCAGCCCCAAACACACAAATCTTTTTCAAAACTTGCGGTGTATCTGCCGTCTACCCTTCCCTTTCTGTCTATATTATACCTGTTCTAATATCGCGTTTCAATTGGCATTTTGTATGGACTTTTGTGCTTTCGCATGTACTATAATACCAATTTGTAACGAAAACATGCCGTATTTTTGTATTTTTTGTAAAATAACGGCAGGTTTTTGGGCGTTGCTTTCCTTTTTTTGCCCCGGCCTTTACATCCACATTTGTTTTGAAGTACAATCCAAGCAGAGGATTGCAACCAAAAAGGGGGGCTTTTGCATGGAGCTGTTGCTTGACAGCGCAAATTTAAACGAGCTTGCTGATGGACTGCGGGATTTGCCCGCCAGCGGGGTGACCACCAACCCGACAATTTTAAAAAAAGAGGGCAAAGTAGACCTGCCCGCGCACCTTGCGGCAATCCGTGGGCTGTGCGGCCCACACCGCAGCCTGCATGTGCAGGTGGTCGCGGGCGATGCCGCACAGATGGGTAACGAAGCCCAGCATATTTTAAACACGCTGGGCGGGGATACCTATATTAAAGTGCCGGTCAGTGAGGCGGGGCTTACCGTCATTGGGCAACTGGTGTGCGCGGGCACTCATGTCACGGCGACCGCCGTGTACACCAGTTTGCAGGGCATGCTGGCCGTGCTGGCCGGGGCCAACTATGTGGCGGTGTACTGTGGGCGCATCGACCGCGCGGGCGGCTCGTCGCAGGCAGTGCTGCACGAAATTGCCGATTTTATTCACCGCGGCGGGTTTCACACCCAGCTGTTGGCCGCCAGCTTTCGCGTGCCGCAGGCCATTGCCGACGCGTTTGCAGCGGG
>JAQVCK010000086.1:4737-11034 GCA_028689835.1 Pygmaiobacter sp.
CCGCACCCGCCGTGCTGCGTGCCGGGCTTTCGCTGCCCTGTATCGGCGAAGCGACCACTGCTTTTCAAACTGATTTTGAAACTGTATACGGCGCGGGCGCCACAATGCAGCGCCTGTAAACAAGCACCATTAAACAATTGGGGCCCCGGGGCCCCGCAGAATAAAGGAGGACACCCGCATGAAAATTTTATTGATTGGCGGCACCGGGGTCATCAGCACCGCCATCAGCGAAAAACTGTTGCAAGACGGGCACGAGCTGTACCTGCTGAACCGGCGCGGCGGCAAAAACCTGCCGCACGGCGCGCACGAGCTGCGCGGCGACATCAACGATGAAGCGGCCGTGGCCGCCCTGCTGGACGGCCTGTCGTTTGACGCGGTGGCAGATTTTATCTGCTTTACGCCCGAACAGGCCGAGCGCGATTTTAAGCTGTTTGCGGGTAAAACAAAGCAGTATGTGCTGATCAGCTCGGCTTCGGCCTACCAAAAGCCGCTCACCGCGCTGCCCATCACCGAAAGCACGCCGCTGGTCAACCCCTACTGGGATTACTCGCGCGCCAAGGCCGCCGCCGAAGAATTGTTGCTGCGCCATTTGCGGCACGACGGGTTCCCCGTGACAATCGTGCGGCCCAGCCACACTTACTGTGAGCGCAAGGTGCCCGTGGCGGTACATGGTGCGGCCGGCAGCTGGCAGGTGCTGGCCCGCATGCTGGCGGGCAAACCGGTCGTGGTGCACGGCGACGGCAGCTCGCTGTGGACGCTGACCCACAGCCGCGACTTTGCCAAGGGCTTTTGCGGGCTGCTGGGCAACCCGCACGCCATTGGGCAGGCGGTGCACATCACGTCGGACGAATCGCTAAGCTGGAACCAGATCTACACCATTCTCGCCGACGCACTGGGCGTGCCGCTGCGCGCGGTATCTGTGCCCAGCACCGTGCTGGCCGAGGCCGGCACCGCATGGGGGTACGACTTTGAGGGCAACCTGCTGGGCGATAAGGCCGTGAGCGTGGTGTTTGACAACACGAAACTGAAACGGCTGGTGCCGGGCTTTACCGCAACTACCCGGTTTGACGAGGGCGCGCGGGAGGCCGTGGCCTACCTGCTGGCCCACCCGGAGCTGCAACTGGACGACCCGACGTTTGACCGCTTTTGCGATGCGGTATGTGACACCATGTCCACGGCGGCACAGCGCATTGCGGGGCTGGCAAACGAAGGAAGTGAAAACTGACCTTTTAGCAAACATTCCCCGCGCTGTGGCAACTACGGCGCGGGTAGACGCACCGCGACCCCCGCCAGCTTGTAACTGCTGGCGGGGGTCGCGGTGTTTCCGTTGTTCCATTGTTCCCCTCGCGCCGGGTTGTTGCAACCGGCAAGGCGGGGAGGGGAACAAACAGGGCACAGACCACCCCATACCGGCCGCGCGCCACGTCGCAGCCGCCGCCCGCTTTTTTGTGCCCTTGGCAGCGCCGGCGGGCACACTGTACCGCTTTGCCCCGCGGGGACCCCGGCAGAGTGGCGCTGGTTGCCCACCGCCCCGGCACGGCAATGCGCCGGGCAACGGGTTTTCAGCGGTTTCCCCCTGCCGCTTTTATCTCCGCCAGCAGCGCGCTCACCGCGCCCGGCTGGTCCAGCATCATAAAATGGCCCGCGTTTTCTACCATCCACAACTTCTTGTGCGGTGCCCGTATGGTCTCAAAATACGCCTGCGCGATAGGGTAGGGCGCTTGAAAATCGCGCTCACCCAAAAGGTAATACACCGGCACCTGATAATCAAGGCTTTCATTGGCAAGGCTGTGCGAAAACAAAAAATCCACCAGTGCCTTATTATTGCTAAGCCCTTTTACAAGGCTGCCAAGGTCGGACAGCTGAAAAACCGGGCTTTTGAGCAGTGTTTTGAGGATGGGCCCAAACTCCATGCCTATTTTATACTTCCCCTGCAACATGCGGATGCTCTGCATCTTTTTCATCATCGCTTTGTCATAGCTAGGCTGCGGGTAGGCCCCTGTTTTTTCAAGCTTTTGCAAATCGCGCTGGTTGCCCGCGCTGACGATTTGTTCTTTTAGCTTTTGGTAGCCCGCCCGCTCGTTTTCCAGCAGGCTGACCACCTGCCCGGCGCCGATATAGTACAAAACGTCCTGCGGGTGGCGCAGCGCATACAGCGAGCCCAATACGCTGCCAAACGAATGCCCCAGCAAAACAATTTTTTCTGTGCTGTATTTTTGTTTTAAATACTGCACCACCCCGTGCAGGTGCCCCAGCAGCTCTTGCATATCTGGGTAGGTGTTTTTGTTTTTCGTCAGTGTCTTGCCGGCACCGGGCTGGTCCCAATGCACAACGGTATACAGGGGCTGCCAGCCGGGCTGAAACGCATAGGCAAACGCCGCCTCCGACATGCCCGGCCCGCCATGCAAAAACAGCAGTACCGGCGCCTGTGCCACGTTGCTTTTGGTGTGCAGCAAATACTGCTGTACCCCGTTGATCTCAACAAATTCTGCTTCGCTGCCTGTCTGTTGTTTCATCTGTCATGCCTTTCTGCCGGCAAGCAACACCGACACCGTTTTGTTGATATAGGCCGCCCGCCCTGCCTTGCTTTTAAAATCATACCCCAGCAGGGTGTGGGCGGTGTCGCCCCCAAGAAACGCCGCCTGCATGGCCGAAGCTAGGATAAACGCCAGCAGCGCCCGCTCTTGCGGTGGCTGCACCCCGGCCAGCGCAAGGGCAAAGCCCTGCTGGGTGCGCACCGCGTTACAGCCCCCGGTATAGTGCTGCAAATCCCCCAAAATGGAAACCCTTGCAATGGCGGGGTGCGCAAACAAAAATTCAAACACGCCGTTTGCCCACGCGCAAAGCCGCTGTTCGTCGGTTTGAAACGCTTCGTTCCGGTCAAGCTGGGCAATCACGCCCCCAATAATTTGCTGCACACAAAGCGCAATCAGGCCCGCTTTGCTTTTAAAATAATAGTTGATTGACCCAAGGCCAATGCCCGCTTTTTCTGCAATCAGCCGGGAGGTGATTTGGTCAAGGTCGCCGTTGTACTGCTCAATCAACTGCGTCGTAACCTTGATAATTCGTTTTTTAGTTTCTTCCTGCTCCACCCCTGCCACCTCTTTCTGAACAACGTTCACAGTTATTATAGTGAACATTGTTCAGAAAAGCAAGCCCTTTTCCGCCTGTGCCGTTGTAACGGCTGCACGCGGGCGTTTTTTCGCCTACCGTGTAGCGCCCCCGCGTGCTCTGCTTTGGGTCCATCGCTAGGTAAGGCGGCGGTTGTAACGCCGCCCCCCCGCATAAAACGCCTGCTTTTTACCGGGCACTGTGTTATGATAAGCAGAGTAGGGTAGCAAGACCCTTTATTTAAAACAGCAAGGGGGAGGCTAAAATGCGGACCATTAAGCCTGCCTTCTAAACAGTGTTCATCAAACTTTTTAGGAGGCATTTATGTCAAACTTTCATTTGATCGACCTCGACCATTGGGGCAGAAAGCCCTATTTTGAGCATTATTTTAACGCGGTGCCCTGTACCTACAGCATGACGGCGAATATCGACATCACAGCACTGCTTTGTGAAAGTAAGCAAAAAAAGCTGAAAGTTTACCCGGCACTGATTTACCTGCTTTCCACCGTGGTCAATGCGCACCGGGAGTTTTGCACCAGTTTTGATGAAAACGGTGCTTTGGGATATTGGGACAACATAAACCCCAGTTACACGGTTTTTCACCCGGAGGGCGAAACCTTTTCCAGCATCTGGACCGTGTATCATGAAAATTTTTCTACATTTTACACCGCGTACCTTGAAGATGTTAAAACCTACGGGGCAATGCCGGGCCTTGCCCCGAAATTAAACGAGCCCGCCAACACATTCCCGCTGTCCAGCATCCCTTGGGTCAGCTTTACCGGCTTCAACTTAAACGTGTCCCCCAACGCAGGGTATTTGCGCCCCATTTTTACCCTTGGTAAATATTTTAAGCAGGGCGGTAAAACGTGGCTGCCCTTATCCGCACAAGTGCACCATGCGGTTTGTGACGGGTATCACCTTGGCAGATTTTTGAATGAGGTGCAGGCACTCGCCTTTGCCGCCCCAACTTGGCTGACTGTTTCATAACACGCCTTGTTGCCGCCTAGCTGGCAGACATATTTTGCAACACCCTGCGCCCCAAAAACGGCCCCGCTTTGCCCACACTTTTCTTTTGCCCTGCTTGATTTTATAAAATTTAAAAGCCCGGCTTTTCTTTCCATCCCCCGCCGCACCGCGGCAAAGGCAACGCACCCCCCGGTACCCGCTGGCCGTGACAGGCCAAACGGGTACCGGGGGGTGCGTTACTTTGTTGGTTTTCAGTTTTTTTGTTTTCCTGCGCTGCATTTTGCATGCTGCAACCGTGCAGCCCCACCGGGGCGCAGTGCTGTTACAAAGGCTGCCGTGGCTGGGGCTTTTTCAGTGCTGCGCCGGGCGGTACTTTTCGCGCAGCTCGCCAATGGTGCAGCCGTTGCTTTTTTTAAACACCCGGCAAAAATACGTCGTGTTGGGGTAGCCGGTGCGTGCGGCAATCTCCTTGATCGACAGTTTCGTTTCGCGCGCAAGGCGCTCGGCGGCTTTCATGCGCACCGCGGTGAGGTGTTCGACAAAATTTTCGCCGCGTTGGTGGCGAAACAACCGGCTGAGGTAAAACGGGCTGATACCAATATGCCCGGCCACCACATCCAGCGAAAGGTCGCTGGCGTAATGCTCGTCAATATACCGCAGCGCCTGCTGTACATACTGGCCTGCACCGGGCTGGGGCGGCTCGCCCAACAGCCGGGCAAGCTGGTACAGCTTTTCGCGCAATACCGGCGCAAAATCGGCCGTCGCGTCCTGCCGGGCAAGCTCCTGCGCGGCATCCTCTAACTGGCGGTGCACACTGTCGGCCCGGCCTTTTTGCTGGGTTAGCTGTGCCGCCACCTGTGCAAACAGCTTTTCGGCAAACGGCCGGTTGCCCAAAAGAAACGGCTGCAACCGCGCCATTTCGGCGCCGATCTGCTGCAAATTGCCCTCTTGCACCAAACACCAAAGCAGTTGCGCTTCGGCGCTGCCCGCTTCGGCCTGTTGCGGCGGGCGGTAAAAAGCGACGGCCCCCTGCCCGTGCTGTAACAGCGCCAGCAGGCTTTGCTGGTACGACTCCTGCATCTGGAGAAACTGCCCAAACACACTGCCCACCCCGGCCCGCAACGGCAGTTGCAGGCTGCGGTTCAGCTTGGTCAGCGCCACCTGCACCACGTCGTTCAGCCATGCTTCTCCCCCGCCTCTTTGCCCCGCGGGCACAAACAGCAGCAGACAAAGGTTGGTTTCGGTCACGGTGGCAAGGTAGGTGCAACTGCCGCCAAACGCGGCGTCCAGCGCGGCGCGCAGCACCTGTTTATCCTGCCCGCGCAGCCCGTCGTGGCTGGGGGTCACCGGCACCAGCGCCACAACCGCCCCCGCCGTAAACTGCACAGCATGCATTTCGCAATAGGCCTCAAAATTGGCAAGCGCCGGCTCGCCGATAAAAATCGAGTACATAATCTCGCTTTCCATCACCGGTTGAATGCGGGTGAACAACTCGCGGATCTGCCGCTGGCTTTGGGCGTTGGCGCGGGTCTCGTCAATCTGTGCACACAGCTTTCGAATGGTCTCCACCGTGGTCTCACGCTTTTCGGGCTTTAAGATATACGCGTCGATTTTAAGGGCAAGCGCGCGCTGCACATAGTCAAATTCGTCATAGGCGGTATTGATGATAAACCTTGTGCGCGCCCCGCGGCTGCGCAACAGGTCAATGGCATCAATGCCGCTGATGCCCGGCATGTTGATGTCCACAATGGCCATGTCGGGTTGGTGGCGCTGCACCTGGGTCACCAGTTCGGTGCCGTTGCGGGCGGTTGCCACCACGTCAATGTCGCGAAATTCTTTTTGAATCAGCAGCCCCAGGGCCTTCAGTTCAATTTCTTCGTCGTCTGCAAGGATCATGGTATACATTTTTTACCCACCTCACTTTCCCTGTGGGATTGTTTGCCGCGGCAGCCCGATGTGGATCAGGGTGCGCCCCGGCTTGCTGTCGATTGTAAACTCTACTTCGCCGCCAAAAAACAGTTGCAACCGCAGGTACACATTGCACAGCCCCATGTGCGAATCGTCCTCCGTGCGTTTGTTTAGCGCGGTGCGCAGCGTGGCAAGGGTCTCCTCTTCAAAGCCTTTGCCGTTGTCCTCTACCTCCAGGCAGCAGCGCCCGCCCTGCCCGTACAGGCGCACGGTCACCCGGCCGCCGGTAATCTGCGGGCCCACGCCATGGCT
>JAQVCK010000004.1 GCA_028689835.1 Pygmaiobacter sp.
GATTCTGCGGTGGCCCATCTCGTAAACATACTTTACCAGCGCGCCGATACCGTCGAAATTGTCGGATAAAATAGAAGTGCGATTGTTAAACGTGTGGTCGATGGTGACAACCGGCAGATTACTGCCCAGCAGTTCAAGAACCTCCGGGTCGCTGAAATTCACACTGGCAATCAGCGCCCCATCCACGCAGCGGTAACGGCAATGCTCTAAATAAGAGGTACGCCTACCGCCGACGTTGCGGTTGATAAACGTGATGTCATACCCATGCGACTCGGCCTCTACTTTGAAACTGTCCAACAGACCGGAAAAATATTCATGTGCCAGCCCGCTCTGCCGGTCATCCACAAACAGGACACCAAGGTTGTATGTGCGGCGAGTTTTCAGCGCACGCGCTGCCGAATTAGGTAAATACCCCATATCGGCCGCAGCCTTGCGGACAGTTGCCCGTGTAGACGCGCTTACATCCGTGTGGCCGTTGAGCGCTTTGCTCACCGTTGCCACCGAAACGCCGCACCGCGCGGCGATGTCTTTGATCGATACCATTCGGAAATCCCCCTGCATTCCGGCCTAACCCGGATTTTTAATCGTTTTCTGAACTGTATTATACAGGATTATACAGGAAAAGAGGAGTTCCGCAAAGCAAAGGCCTAAAACGTTTTCGCAAATTCAATATAGCCCATATCGCTCGAAAATACAACCCTTTCTACCCATAAATTTAGTCATAATGTTTAGTTTTGTCACTTTGCCCATACCCCCTTTGCCAAATATGTGCATTTCGAACGACGCTTTTCGTAAGATTTACCGCTCTTGAACGAAATCGATTAATATTTGCTTATGTTTTAAAACTTTGCTAATTTCCAGTACATGGTATTTCTGCTGCGTTATCTTTTCATTTTTAAGGATATTTCGTTTTTTTTGTATGAAACTGTTGCTTTTTTGTCCTAAATGCGCTATATCTATAAGTATCCAAGGGTCGATTCTTCTTGGTCTTAAACGTTTTCGCAAAACATGCCTTTCGCTTGTGAGAGGCGGATCAAGGGGGATCTTTGGAATGAAGTATGGCCATTTCGACGACAAAAAACGGGAGTATGTCATTGAGACACCTATGACGCCGCTGCCCTGGATTAATTACCTTGGCAGCGAGGATTTTTTTAGCCTGGTGTCGGGCACCGCCGGCGGGTACAGCTTTTACCGCGATGCCCGGCTGTTGCGGCTGACACGCTACCGGTACAACAACAGCCCTCTGGACCAGGGGGGCCGTTATTTTTACATTAAAGACGGCGACACTGTATGGAACCCCGGCTGGCAGCCCACCCAGACCCCGCTCGACCAATATACCTGCCGCCACGGGCTGGGCTACACGGTGATTGAGGGCGAAAAAGGCGGCGTGCGCGCCACCCAGCAGCTGTTTGTGCCCAAGGGCGATGCCTGCGAGATCAACCGGCTGGTGTTGCACAATGACAGTGCCGTCACCAAAGAGCTGGACCTGTTTAGCTTTGTGGAATTTTGCCTGTGGGACGCACTGGACGACGCCAACAACTTTCAGCGCAACTACAGTATTGGCGAAGTAGAGGTAGAGGGCAGCGCCATCTATCACAAAACCGAATACCGCGAGCGGCGCGACCATTACGCCGTATTTTGGACCAATAGCGAAATTGACGGGTTCGACACCTCGCGCGATGCCTTTTGCGGGCCTTACCGCGGTATGGCAAACCCCGAAGTCGTCGAGCGCGGGCAGTGCACCGGCAGTGTGGCGCACGGCTGGTCGCCCATTGGTGCGCACCACATCCATGTCACACTGGCACCGGGTGCGCAGCGCAGTATTATTTTTGGTCTTGGCTACCTTGAAAACCCGCATGCCGAAAAGTGGGAGGCGCCGGGCGTCATCAACAAAACCCGCGCCAAAGCCATGATGGCACGCTATGCAACCGACGAGGCGGTAGACGCCGCACTGGCCACACTGGCCGACCATTGGGACGGCCTTTTGGGCGGGTTGCAGCTGCATTCGGGCGAAGAAAAGCTGGACCGCATGGTGAATATCTGGCACCAGTACCAGTGCATGGTCACCTTTAATATGAGCCGCAGCGCCAGCTACTTTGAAAGCGGCACCGGCCGCGGCATGGGTTTCCGCGATTCGTGCCAGGACCTGCTTGGCTTTGTACACATGGTACCGGGGCGCGCCCGGCAGCGTATTTTGGACATTGCCGCCACCCAGTTTGAGGACGGCAGCGCCTACCACCAGTACCAGCCGCTCACCAAAAAGGGCAACCTTGCGGTGGGCAGCGGCTTCAACGATGACCCGTTGTGGCTGATTGCCGGCACCTGCGCCTATTTGCGCGAGACCGGGGATTTTTCGATTTTAGACGAGCAGGTCGCCTTTGACAACGATGACACGCTGGCCGCCCCGTTAATGGAGCATCTGCGCCGTAGCTTTACCTATACCCTGACCCACCTTGGCCCGCACGATCTGCCGTTGATTGGCCGCGCGGACTGGAACGACTGTTTGAACCTCAACTGCTTTTCCGAGCAGCCGGGCGAAAGCTTCCAGACCACCGGCCCCAATGAGGGCCCCGTGGCTGAAAGCGTGTTTATTGCCGGTATGTTTGTCAAATATGGCAACGAGTACGCCGACCTTTGCACGCGGCTGGGCCTTGCCGAAGAGGCCGCCGGGGCACAGCGCGCGGTTGAGCGGATGACCAAAGCCGTGCTGGGCGCTGGCTGGGACGGCGAGTGGTTTATGCGCGCTTATGATGCGTTTGGCGCACCGGTGGGCAGCCACACCTGCGAAGAAGGGCAGATTTTCATTGAGCCGCAGGGCTTTTGTGTCATGGCTGGCATTGGCAAAGAGACCGGAGAAGCCGAAAAAGCACTTGCCAGTGTCAAGGCACGCCTTGACACCAAATATGGCATTGTGCTGCTGCAACCGGCCTATACCCATTACCAGCCGCGGCTGGGCGAAGTGTCCAGCTACCCGCCGGGGTATAAAGAGAATGCCGGCATCTTCTGCCACAACAACCCGTGGGTGTCCTGTGCCGAAACCGTGCTGGGCCACGGCGAGCGCGCGTTTGAAATTTACCGCCGCACCTGCCCGGCCTACATTGAGGATTTAAGCGACATCCACCGCACCGAGCCGTATGTGTACAGCCAGATGATTGCCGGCTGTGACGCCGCCACCTTTGGCGAAGCGAAAAACAGCTGGCTTACCGGTACCGCGGCCTGGACGTTTGTCAACGTGAGCCAGTACATTTTGGGCATTCAGCCCACGATGGACGGCCTGCGCATCGACCCGTGCATCCCAGCCTCCCTGAAAGGTTACACCGCCACCCGCCGTTACCGCGGCGCGGTGTATGTGATTGAGGTGGACAACACCGCCGGGGTACAAAAGGGCGTGCGCGAGCTGCTGGCAGATGGTGTGCCTTGCAAAAATGGTGTCGTGCCGCCCGCACCGGCCGGCAGCACTGTAACGATTAAAGCTGTGATGGGGTGAAGAAATGAAATTTCGCAAAGATTTTGTTTGGGGGGCCGCTTGCAGCGCCTACCAGACCGAGGGCTACCCCAATGCCGACGGGGGCGGTGTTTCGGTTTGGGACGTTTTTAGCCACACCGCAGGCAAAACCTTTGGCGGGGAAACCGGCGACCTTGCCTGTGACGGGTACCACCGCTACCAACAAGACATTGACCTGCTGGCCGGGCTAAACCTTTCCGCCTACCGGTTTAGCACCAGTTGGGCCCGCGTAGACCCGCAGGGCGACGGCAACTGGAACGAGGCCGGCCTTGCCTATTACGACCGGGTAGTGGATGCCTGCCTTGCGGCGGGCGTGACCCCGTGGATGACGCTGTACCACTGGGAGCTGCCGCAGGCGCTGGAGCAAAAGGGCGGCTGGGCCTGCCGCGACACCGCCGCCGCCTTTGCGCGGTACGCCGGTATGATGGCCACCCGTTTCCGGGGCCGCGTTACCCATTACATCACACTCAACGAGCCGCAGTGTGCCATTGGCCTTGGCTATGGCAACGGGCAACATGCCCCGGGGCATCAGTTGCCCCTGCCGCAACTGTTTTTTGCGTGGTGCAACATCTTGCGCGCCCACGGCCTTGCCATGCGTGCCATGCAAGCGGCAGACGGTGCGGCGCAAATTGGGTTTGCAAGCACCGGCCGGCTGTGTTACCCCGCTACAGAAAGTGTCGACGACACTGACATTGCCCGGCAGAGCACCTTTGTGCCGCTGGACGATGACTGGACCTTTACCCACGCGATGGCAATGGACCCGGTGTGCTATGGGCGTTTCCCGGACGCGGGGAACGGGGTACTTGCCAAGCTGATTGCCGCCGTGCCCGCCGCCGACCTTGCCGAGATGCACGAGCCGCCTGATTTTGTGGGCTATAACATTTATAACGGCTGGCAGGTACAGCGCGGCCCCGGCGGCGCCCCAAAGTATGTGGACCGGGGCAGCGGCTTCCCCCGCACCGCGCTGAAATGGCCTATTACCCCCGAGGTGATGGACTGGGGCGTGCGCTTTTTGTACGAGCGTTACCCGCTGCCCACCATGATCAGCGAAAACGGCCTGAGCTGCAACGACAAGGTTTACCTCGACGGCGCCGTGCATGACGCCGACCGCATCGACTTTTTGCACCGGTACCTGCTGGCCCTTGGCCGTGCTGCCGAGGCCGGGGTCGACCTGCGCGGGTATTTTCACTGGTCACTCACCGACAACTACGAGTGGAACCAGGGGTATAACGAGCGTTTTGGCCTGATTTTTGTGGATTATAACACCCAGCAGCGGCTGGTAAAAGACAGTGGCCGCTGGTTTGCCGAGGTGGCAAAAACCAACGGGGCTAACCTGTGACCCACAATCCTTAAAAAGTCGCCTTTGTGTTAACCACCTTTAAACTTGCAGGGGTTCTTTTTTACTTGTTTTGCTTGGCACGGGATGTTTTTGCATCCTGTGCCTTTTTCTATGTCACACCTCTTGTATATTGCCATAGGGCCCTTTGCGCAATACAGGCAGTTTACACACTCCCCGCAAAACAAATTTCTGCTTTTTAGGTACACGGATGGGCCGCTTTCACCCCATTTCAGGCACCTTATCAGGGTGTGGTTTCAATCACTTGCTTTAAAAAAGCCATGCTGCAAGGCCACGGTTTTGCGCCTTTGCGCACGAAGGCCAAAAAAATATTTTTGCCATAGCCAACATGGCAGGCCTTACACAAGGCCCACAAGATTTTTTACAGGCCATGTTGACAAGTAAACTTGGCACGGGGGGTGTTACGATGAAAAAAGAAGAAATATTAGAAAAAAGCCGCAGAGAAAATAAAAACAGGGATATTGTCGAGATTGACACGATCAATAGCGCAAGCAAAATTGCCGCCATCGTGGGGGCGCTTTTGTGCGTGCTGGTTTCCAGCTTGGACTGGCACTTTACAAAAACAATTAATTTTGCCTGCTGGGCCATTAATTTTGGCATTCTTTCTACTCTTTTTGGCATGAAGTATCTGCGGCTGCGGCGAAAGCATAAATTGCTTATCACCGCGGTGTATCTTCTCTTTTTTATCTTTTTTGGTTATGGCTATTTTTTCAACCTGCTTTGTGCTGTATGATGGATGACAAACTGGTCCTTAAAAACAATTTAAAAGAAGCCCGCCTGCAAAATAATCTTTCGCAGGGGCAGCTTGCCGCAATGGTCGGCGTTTCCCGCAATACCATCAGCTCTATTGAAACGGGCCAATTTAACCCCACCGCGAAATTGGCGCTGATTCTGTGTACGGCGCTCGACAAAAAGTTTGAAGAGCTGTTTTATTTTGAATAAGGTGGTAAGGCAGGGGATGCTGTTCGCTTGCCAGACGGCCCTTTGCCTATAACCCGTTTTTTGTCTTTTCAACACACCCAAGTGCTTTGTTTTTAGTGCTTGGGTGTGTTGCTTTTACCCTGTTTTGCGCACCTACCCATTTAGCGGTGATTTTTTTGTGCTTTTCTACAATTTTATAAAAATAGTTATAAACTAAATATTTATTTCAGTTGTTGTTTGTTTTTTGAGACAAAAGGTAATCTTTTCCTGTAATTTGTGAAAAACCAATTGTTGCAGGTAGGTTTACGGTGCTATAATGAAAAAAAATCCGGCACCCCAGCACTCGTTTCCCCTCTATTGCCTCACGTGTGGAAAGGACGAAACAACAATGACACAAACCGTGTTGCAAGGCCTGGTGCGCCAATTGCCCATTGGGTACGCCGTTCATAAGGCCGTTCAAGATAGTGAAGGTAACCTTACCGATTTTATTTTTTTAGAGTCAAACCCCGCTTTTGGGCAGATGACTGGCCTGCCGTGTGCACAACTGGCAGGCCAGCCGGTCAGCAAGATGGCCAGCCTGTTGCAAAAAAGCGGGTTTGATTGGGGTGCCCTGTACCAAAGCGCACTGCACGGCACCCTGGGTGAAGAGGGGCCTGCTCACGCCGAGTTACAGGGCAGCTGGTATAAAATCAGCAGTTTTACCCCAAGCAAAGACTTTTTTGTTTTGTTGTTGCAGGATGTCACCGAAGAAATGCACCAGTTGCAACAGGCTGAAACGCAAAAACAAGAATTAGAGGCCTTGTCCAATGACCTTGAAGTTATCTTTAACAGCACCCATGACGCGATGTTTTTGGTGGGGTACGATGGAAAAAACTTTCACTATATCCGCAACAACCTTACCCACCAGCAGCTCACCGGCTACAGTGCAAAAGCGTTTGTGGGCACGACGCCCAAACAGTTGCTGGGCGAGGCGCTTGGGCAGCAGGTAGAGCAAAATTACCGGCGCTGCATTAAAGCCGGGGCCAGCATCACCTACCATGAAACACTGGCCCTGCCCGGGGGTACCCGAGACTGGCTAACCAACCTGTCCCCGGTGTGGCAGCAGGGTAAAATCCGGTATCTTGTGGGGTCGCGCACCGATATCACCGAGCTTCGGACCCTGCGCAAAGAAAACGAAGGGCTGCTGGCAAGCTTGCAGGCGATGTTTACAGGCCACAATGCCGCTATGCTGATGATTCACCCGGAAACCGGGCGTATTTTGCAAGCGAACCCCTCGGCTTGTGCTTTTTACGGGTATTCCCACGACGAGCTGTTGCAGATGGCGATTCAAGATATCAATATGCTGCCCCCCGCCGAAGTAAAGCGCCGCCGCATGCAGGCCTACCACAACAACCAAAAATACTTTTTGTTTCCGCACCGTCTCAAAAGCGGGGAAATCCGCATGGTAGATGTCTACACCAGCCCCGTGTTCTATCTGGGGCAGCCGGTCCTGTTCTCTATTCTGTTCGATGTGACCGACCGAGAAGAGTACCGCCGCACCCTGTTCCAAGAGCGTGAGCTATTACACGTTACGCTGCACTCCATCGGTGACGGGGTCCTTACCACCGACAATGATGGCACCATCACTTCGCTCAACAAAGCCGCCACTGATGTCACCGGCTGGCAGGAAGATGAGGCGTTGGGGCACCACTTCACCGATGTGCTTCCACTACAAAACAGCCAAACCGGCAAAGAGGTCATAAACCCCATCTGGCAGGTGTTGCAATCTGGCACTACCGTAGAGTTAGAAAACCACACCATGTTGCGCAGGCGTGATGGCAATATTGTGCCCATCAACGACAGCGCCGCACCCATTCGTAACGAAAAGGGGCAGTCCTTTGGTGCCGTGATGGTGTTTCGGGATATCAGTCATGATGCCGAACAGCAAAGCCAAATTTTGTATTTAAGTTATCACGACCCCTTGACCGGGCTGCACAACCGGCGCCATTTAGAAGAACAATTAAAGCGCCTGGACATTGCCGGGCAATTGCCCCTTGCTGTCATTATGGGCGATGTCAACGGGCTAAAAATTACCAACGACGTCTTTGGGCATGAAAAGGGCGACCTGTTGCTGAAAAAGGTGGCCGAAGCGCTGCAAAGCGTCTGCCGAAAAAGAGATGTGCTGGCCCGTTGGGGCGGCGATGAATTTTTAATGCTGCTCCCCCATACCGACCAGCAGCAGGCCGACCGTTTTATGACGCGGGTCAAAAACGAGTTTAACAAAAAGAGCACTGATGGGCTGCCCATCAGTGTTTCGTTGGGCTGCTCGGTCAAAACAGAAAAAGAAGCGGATATTCGGGCGGTCATGCGGGATGCGGAAGAGTGGATGTACCACCAAAAGCTGTTGGAAAGCCAAAGCTACCGCAATTCCATCATCAACACCCTGCTGGCCACCCTGTACGAAAAAAGCACCACGACAGAGGAGCACGCCAAAAGGCTGAAAGAATATTGCGTTGTCATGGGCAAAGAGCTAAAACTGAATGACGAGGACCTGAATGAGCTGGCCTTACTGGCCGTGCTGCACGACATTGGCAAAGTGGGGATTCACCAGAGCATCTTGCAAAAAAACGGCCCGCTAAACCGCACAGAATGGGCCGACATGAAACAACATGTGGAAATTGGCTACCGCATTGCGCAAAACACGCCAGAGCTCTCTTCGGTTGCAGAGCACATCCTTTCGCACCACGAGCATTGGGATGGCAGCGGTTACCCCCGCGGGCTCAAAGGGCAACAGATCCCGCTGTTATGCCGCATTTTATCAGTGACAGATGCCTACGACGCGATGACCTATGACCGTTCTTACCGCAAAGCACTGCCAACAGCAGACGCAAAGCAAGAGCTGTTGCGCGGCTCTGGCAGCCAGTTTGACCCCGACATGGTAAACTTGTTTTTAAAATTGTTGCAAGAGGGCAAAATCCCCTCTTTTGATTAAACGGTAACAGCCCCCGCCCCCCGGTAACTGCCGGGGGGCGGGGGCTGTTACAAAGTAGGGCTGTGCACCGGTGTTAGCGCACTGGCTTTTTTGTTTGCGGCGTGTATGCTTGAACCCCGGCGGGGCAAAGGCCGTTATCTGCCCATGCCCGAGAAAGCCTACCCGCCGATTAGGAAGGGCGTGTCCCCTGCCAAAAGGGCCTGCCTTTCTTTCTATACAGGCTGCCTCGCTAACCGCCTTTTTGCTATGACAACCCCTTTTGGGGCAGCACGATACTGTACCTCATTTATGGCCCTAGCTTGTGCCCGCAATGCGGGCAATAGTTTGCGTTGGGGGCCGGGGTTTCTTCATTCATCTGTTCAATAAACCCAGAGCTGATAATCCCGGTGGGCACCGCAACAAGACCAATACCGAGTAGCGCGATCACCGCACTGAGCAACCGCCCCGCCGCCGTAATGGGGTATAAATCGCCATAGCCCACGGTGGTGAAGGTCGCCACTGCCCACCACAGCGCATCCAGCGCATTTGCAAATTTGTCTGGCTGGGCAGCGTTTTCAATGTGGTACATCAGCACCGCTGAAACCAGCATCAAAAGCAACACCACAAATACCGAGCTGATTAGCTGGCTTGCCTTGCGGCGCAGCACTTTGCCAATGCTGCTAAGAGCCGTGGTGTAACGGCTAATTTTAAACAGCCGGAACAGCCGCACCAGCCGCAGTACCCGCAACACCCGTAGGTCAATGGGGAACACAAACGGCAGATAAAAGGGTAGAATAGCAAGCAGATCTACGATGGCCATTGGGCGCACAAGGTAGCGCAGCCGGGCACGCAGTGGTGTTCGCGCGGGGTCTGCCAGTGGCGCTGTCCATAGCCGCAGCAAGTATTCTAACGTAAACACCGCCACCGAAACCACCTCTATCCAGCGCGAAATACGCACGGCGGCCGGCGGCAGTGCAAAGGTGTCCAGTACCACCTGCACGGTACTGATAAAAATCAGCGCAATAATCGTGCCGTCAAATACATTGGCGGCTATCCCGTTTTCATCGTCATCACGTATTAGGTCATACGTTTTTTTCTGCCAGTTTTTCATCGCCCCACCCCTTTTGCACCGGCCCGCCAAGCAGCAGGCCCAATTTATGGTATTTTTTATACTACCAGTTTTTACCTGTGCCCGCAACTGCTGTCACCTTGTTTTTGGGGCAACCAACCGAACCCAACTTTTTGAAATACCTTGCCGCTGCGTTTGCGGTACACGGCTTGCCGCCACGCTGTTCTGCCTATCTTTGCCCCTGCGGTCACAAAAAAGCGGGTTTGTAAAATTATTTGCATTTCGTTGACAGTGAAAAAAATCGCGTTATAATATAAATGAACACGTTCATTTATATATTCGGGAAAGAGGGCCGCACACGATGCGAAAAAAAGATGAAACCCTGTGTGCCACCTTGCTAAATGACGCGCGTTTTCTCGCCGATACGCAGGGCATCGACGCAGTTAATATCCGGTCTCTTGCCCAGCGGGCACAGGTGGCGACCGGTACGGTATACAACTATTTTTCTAATAAAAACGAAATTTTACTGGCACTGACCGACGAATACTGGGCGGGCACCCTGCACGAGATGGAGACTACCATCTCTGCCGGGCCGTTTTGCGACCAGCTGCAACAAATCTTTGACTTTCTGCGCGGGCGCATTGACTGCTGGGCCGGCAAACTGATGTGTAGCCTTGGCCGGGTGGAGCCCGCGGGGCAACAACACATGGCATCGGCACAGACGTCACTGGAAGATGCGTTGTTACGCCGCCTTGGCCAAGACCCCGCCATTCGCCCCGGCGTTTGGTCTGAGGGCTTTACCAAACAAGAATTTGCGCATTTTCTGGTGCTGCACATAACCCTGCTGTTGCGCAATAAAGCACCGGACATTCATTTTTTAATCGCGCTGGTGCGCCGCACAATCTATTGAGTTTAGGGGGATTTAAAATGGCACAAGCAATTGCTGAAACTGTTTTTGATGCTTTTTACCTTTCTTTTGCCCTGTTTGTCGGGCTGACCATGCTGTTGCGGGGCAGCACCCCGCTTGTCAAAAAGGCCGGCTGGATGGTGACCCTGCTTGGCGCGGGCGACGCGTTTCACCTCGTGCCACGGGTGTATGGGCTTTGGACAATTGGGCTTGAGGCCAACGCCGTGGCACTGGGGGCGGGCAAATTCATCACCTCGATCACGATGACAATTTTTTACCTGCTGCTCTACTACATCTGGCGCGAGCGGTACCAGATCACCGGGCAAAAAAACCTCACCATCACCATGTGGGTACTGTCGGGTTTGCGCATCGCGCTGTGCCTTTTCCCGCAAAACGAGTGGCTGGTGTACAAGCAGCCGTTGCTGTTTGGCATCCTGCGCAACCTGCCGTTTGCCGTTATGGGCGTGCTGATTATTATCCTCTTTGCACAGCAGGTCAAGCAAACGGGGGACAAGGTATTTCGGTTTTTGCCGCTGGCTGTCACCTTGTCGTTTGGGTTTTACCTGCCGGTCGTTTTATGGGGCAACACGGTGCCCATGGTCGGCATGCTGATGATCCCAAAAACACTGGCCTATGTGTGGGTAGCCTTGATGTGCTGGCAGCTTTACCGCCACCCGGAAAAGGCCGAGCTTACCAAAAAGGAGACGATGTAACATGGCAAAGCGCTATGCAAACCTTGCGCTAATTTACGCCGTCATCGCGATGGTGTTTGGCGTATTTTACCGCGAGTTCACGAAATTTTATCAGTTTTCAGGCAAAACAAACCTTTCGGTTTTGCACGCCCACTATTTTGCGCTGGGCATGCTGTTTTTCTTGCTTTTAATGGTGCTGGAAAAAAGCTTTGCCTTTTCTGTCGATGCGCACGTGGGCACCTACCTTGTGCTGTACCAGGTGGGGCTGAACATCACCGGCCTAGGCTTTGTGCTGCGCGGGCTGACACAGGTGTGGGGCACCGCCCTCAGCCGCGGCATGTACGCCGCAATTTCCGGCATTGCGGGCGTCGGGCATATTCTGCTCAGCGTGGCGTTGGTTTTGCTGTTGCTGAAAATCAAAAAACACGCCGCTTAACCTAACAAAACAAGCCCCGCCCGCGGTACCCCGCAAGCAACTTGCTTACCGGGTACCGCGGGCGGGGCTTGTTGTCGTATCATCTGTAAAACCCAGCGGCTACAAAAAAATAAGGCAGGGGATAACCCCTGCCTTATTGTGTTTGGTGACCCGACCGGGAATCGAACCCGGGATACCACCGTGAAAGGGTGGTGTCTTAACCTCTTGACCATCGGGCCGTGCAAAGCTTAGGTAAAATTGTAAAGCCTCACACCACCCGCTGCTGCAAGCGATACCCTACTGGTTTACCTAAACTTTGTGATGGTAGCGGTAGTGGGATTTGAACCTACGACACTTCGGGTATGAACCGAATGCTCTAGCCAACTGAGCTATACCGCCATTTTTGGGCAACCCATTTGTTGAAATGGTGCATTTGATATTATATCTGCTTTACGGCGCCTTGTCAACCTTTTTTCTTTTTTGTAAAACGGCTGTCACAAACTTTTGTACAACTGCCAAAAATGCCCGCCCGCTGCGGCTGCGCGGGCCTACCGGGGCAACCGCGGTTTTATGCGCCAACCGGTACACTGCCGGGCAACACGGGCGGTACAACTGCACAAAAAAGCTTTATTTTTATGGTGGATATTGACAGAGAAGAGGCAGTGTGATACAATCTTCATTACCTTTGGTAATTAAACACTGCCGGATCACCGGCACTACCCTTACATGCAAAAGGAGGCGCGGGCATTGACGGGCCAAAAAAGGCTTTTACTTGACCGGGCACAAATTTTAGACGCAGCCCTTGCACTGCTGCGCGAAAAGCAGAATATCCGCGAATTAAACCTGCGCTCGCTTGCCGGGGCACTGGGGTGCAGCCATGCCAACCTGTACAACTATTTTTCAGGTGCAGACGCCCTGCTTTGGGCAGCACACGCGGCATTGCAGCCGGTTTTGATCGACGAGACCGACCGCCGGGCCGCTGTGGCCCTTGCGGCAGGGTACGACGGGTTGACCGCGCTATTTTATGCCACAGCCGAGCTGTATGTCACCTGCCCCGGCTGGTTTCACCTGTGCTGGACCGCCCCCCTTGGCGGCGAGCGCCCCCCACAGGACATTGCCGCAATGCGCGACGCCCGCGCCCGGTTGGACGGGCAGGCCGCCGCCTTATTGCGCACTGCCCTGCCGGGTATCTCTGGCAAGGAGGTCACCGAAGCAATGCATGTTGCCCACTGCTTTTTAGTGGGTGAAGTGTCCAACTACCACGCCGGGCGCCGGCAGATTGACGACGCCGGCCTTTTGATTGAGACCGCGGCAAAACGCGCGGCAAAGCTATTTGTTTTATGGGCGACAAAGGAGTGATTTGGGGTTGGAAAACGGGCTTTCTCTTTTTTCTTTTTCTCAAGAACTGATACAAAAGCAGGCGGTCGAAGAAGTTTTAAGCGGTAATGAGACCTCGGCCCGGTTTGGGCTGGTGCTCACGGAGCAGCAGGCCCTGCGGCTGGTATCCACCCGCATGCAGGCGCTGAAAAACACCGGCCGGGTTGAATTTGGCGGCGGGGTAATCGACAAGCTGATTTTTGCTTTTTGCGATTCGCCCTATATCGGCACGCACAATTACGAAGAGACCCTGCACGAGCTGGTAGACCTGTTTTACTATTATAAAAACGAGCTGCCCGGCACCTTTAGCGATGCCGAGCTGATTGAGCTGATGAAAAACGCGTTTAACGGCCCCTGCGCAGGCTCGTTAGAGCTGCTTGCCGGGCTGGAGCTGGATGCGACGGCCCGGCAGTTGCGCGGCGGCTTGTCGGCGGAGGACGAAGGCAAGAACGACGACACGGACACCGGGGAGGGTGAAGATGACGACACAGAATCTTGAACCACAGCGCCACCTTGACCCCGCGCTACTGGATAGCGCCACCTACACCGAATCGCTGCTTGGGCAGGCCGTGGCACGCGGGCTACTGGCCCCGCAGCAGCTTGAAGTTGTGCAATTGGGCTACCTTGGCCTGCTTGCAAAGCAGGTAGAGCGGTTTACCAGCGGCGAAAGCAGCTCGGTGCGCAACGAGGTCGCGCGCCACCTGATGGACTCATTGCTCTTTGTGGTGGGCCTGCGGCTGAAAACCTGCCCCCACCCAGACGATGCGCTGGCCCTGCTATTGCACACCCCGGCACAGCAGCTATTTGACGAGGGCATGGCCCTGGTGCGGCGCAAACTACAGCGCACCAAGCTGGTGCACACCCACCTTACCAAAACACTGCTGCACACCCCCAATATGTATTACCGCGCTACCCTGGCAGACGGCATTCGCGGCTTTTTTAAATTGTACGACCCGCGGTTTGGCGCGCAAGAGATCCACATCACCGCCGATTACCCCGCCTTTTTGCCGCCCACCGGCCTTGCGGGCATTGAGTTTATGGCGTGGTACACCGAAGTGCTGACCTTTGAAAACGACTTTTGCCGCCATTTTGATGATGCTGCCATCGACCGGCTACTGCGCGGCCTTTACGGCCCGTATGAAGATCTTCTCATCAACCTGTACGAGCCGGTGCTGCTAACGTCGCTGTGCTGTGTGCTGGCAGGCCACAGCCCGCACGCGCTTACACTGCAACCCAGCGACATCACCGCGCTGAACGCCCGGTTTCGGCCATTGTCTACCAACGAACTGCAAACCATGCTGGCCGGTGCGGTAGAGCCGCTGCAACTGGCGCTGGCGCTACCTGCCGGCATTTACGGGTATGTGGCGCGCAGCCTGCCCAAGGCGGCGGCATTGCTGCAAAACGCTGCCGAAACGGGGGCCCTTGGTACACTGCTGGCCCCACCCGCGGGGGCAACGCCGGCCGACGAATTTCAGTTCGACTTTGGCACCCCGATGCCACTAAAGCAATACCGTGCGGTGTTGGATGAGCTGTGCAGTTGCCGCTACCTTGCGGATAAGCTGGCCCTCGCACAACAGCAAATCACCTCCTTAACCGACTTTTCCAACCTGCTGTTGGACGCCGAGCTGGAGGACGCCGAGCTGGCTGCCTTTGTGGCATTGCTGGGCCCGGCAGAGCTTGCCGCGCTGCGTGCCCTGTGGCCCGATGACGAGACCGGCGAAACCGCCGAGCTGCGTGCCGCACGCGCCATTACGGCGCGCATTGCCACACTGCCCGGCCCCGCTGCACAGTGGGTGGCAGCTGCCGCCGCAAAGCTGGCACAGCAAAGTGACCCCCTGCGCCCGGTGCAGGATTGATTTTTTGCCGATATGCTTTGCGGCAACCTGCTTTCAGCTTGCGGTTGCCACATTTTACGCCGCACAAAATAAACCCTTTTTTGTGCGGCATTTTGCTACCAATCACCCCGTTCGTCCCCGTTCTGCCACCGGCAGCGCAACGGGCAAAAATTGATGACATGATTATTTTAAAAAAGAAGGTGCTTCAAATGCAGCCCCATTTTGCCCCGTTGCCCACCGCACTTTTGCCCGCCGTTGCCCCGCTGTTTAGCGGCTGGCAGGAGACACTGCTGTACTCTTGCCTTGAGGGGCGCATGGGCCACGCCTATGCCATGGGTCAGCCGCCGTTTAGCGCGGCGCAGATGATCGTGGGCGACTTTTGTTTTTTTGCCGGGGTGCCAAATGAGGCGCTGGTGCGGCATTTCCCCGCACAGCGCACCGCGCCGCTGCTGATGGCGGCGCGCACCCCTGACTGGGAAGGGCTGATTGAGGCGGCATGGCCCGGCTGCGAAAAGTTTACCCGCTATGCTACCCAAAAAACCGCAGCCGGGTTTGAGCACGAAAAACTGCTGGCTTACACCCAAGCGCTGCCTGCCGGCTGCCGGCTGGTACCCATCGGCGAAGCGCTGTACCAGGCAGCCCTTTTGCAGCCGTGGTCCCGCGACCTTGTCTCGCAGTTTGCCACCTATGCCGATTATGCCCGCGACGGGCTGGGCGTGATGGCCCTGTGCGACGGGCAGCCGGTTTCGGGCGCGTCATCTTATACGTCGTGGAGCGGCGGCATTGAAATTGAGATTGACACCCACCCGGATTACCGGCGGCGCGGCCTTGCCCGTGCCTGCGGCGCGCAGCTGATGCTGGACTGCCTTGCCCGCGGGGGCTACCCCAGTTGGGACGCGCACGACCTGCGCTCGCTTTCCCTTGCAAAAACGCTGGGTTACCTGCCCGCAGAGCCGTATGTTACCTACTGTGTCTCGCCGGCCTGACGCGCCGCGAAAAGGAGGGTACCCCGATGCCGTTCAACCGTTTTGACAACTACCCCATGTCGTGGCGGCCGGTACTGCCCAAGGGCAACGCGCCGTTGTACCGCCTGCTGGCACAACAACTGGAGCAGGACATTACCAGCGGCAAACTGCTGCCCGGCACCCAACTGCCGCCGCAGCGCGAGCTTGCCGACTTTTTAGACATCAACCTCAGCACCGTTTCGCGTGCGTTTAAGCTGTGCATGGGCAAGGGGCTGCTGCATGGCGAAGTGGGCAGCGGCACCTTTGTGGCCTACGGCATGGAAACGAATGTGTTTGCCCCGCCGGGCCCTGCCACCATTGAGATGGGCTCGCTTGCGCCCGAGACCATCCCCGCACAGGAAGCGACCGAGCTATTGGCCCAGATGTTGGCAGAGCCGGGGGTGGGCGGGCTGTTTCAGTATCAGCACTACCCAGTGGCCCGCCACCAAGAGGCCGGCGCGCTGTTTTTGGCAAAGCTGGGGCTCACCGTGCCGCCCGCGCAGGTGCAGTTTGCCGGCGGCGGGCAAAACGCGCTTGCCGCCATTTTGGCGGGGCTGTTTGCGCCGGGGGATAAAATTGGCACCAGCCCGCTGGTGTACCCCGGGCTCAAAAGTGCCGCCAAGCTGCTGGGCATCCAGCTGGTGCCGCTGCGTGAGCGGCAGGGCGAACTGTGCGAAGAGGGGCTGCGCTACGCAATCGACAACGAAGGCATCCGCGCCATTTATGTGATGCCCGACCTGCACAACCCCACCAACCACAATATGTCGCCCGTCTGCCGTGCCATGGTGGCGCGCACCGCACAGCAAACCGGCCTGCTTGTGCTGGAGGACGGCATTAACAGCCTGCTGCGCACACAGCGGCCCGCCCCCATTGTCGCACTGGCACCCGGGCAGACCGTTTACCTTGCCAGCCTGTCAAAGGTACTGCTGCCGGGGTTGCGCCTTGCCTACATGACGGCGCCCGAGCACCTTGCCACACAGCTGCAAACCGCACTGTATAATTTAAACCTCACCCAGTCCGGCCTGCTGTTAGAGCTTGCCTCCCGGCTGATTTTTTCTGGCCGGGCCAACACGCTGATTGCCACCCGCCGCAAGCGCGCCGCGGCACGCAACCGGCTGGCAGACGAGCTTCTTGCCGGGTACACACTGCTGGGGCCGCCCACCTGCCTCAGCCGCTGGCTGCTGTTGCCGGGTGGGTGCACCGGGTATGCGTTTGAACAGCGGGCCCTTGCACGCGGGGTTGCCGTGTACGGGGCCGAGCGGTTTGCCGTGGGCAAAAACCCGCCGCCCGCCGGGGTGCGCCTTGCCATTACCGCACCCGAAACCACCGCCCGCCTTGCCGAGGCCCTGCACACCGTGCGGGCGCTGCTGGACGAGCTGTAACCGGGGTACCATTTCCAGAATTGTTTTGCACACAATTTTAATATTGTGTGCATTTTTATTTTCGCGTATAATCAGCTTTAAACACAAATTAAAGGGGTGTGGGTTGTGACACGCAGACAACAATACGTCGCCGGGGCAAAGGCCGGGGCGCCAGTTATTTTTGGGTTTTTGCCGGTGGCCATCGCCTTTGCCATTGCCGCGGCACAGGCTGGCATGCCCGCGGGCGAGACCATTGGCATGTCGGCCTTTGTTTTCGCCGGGGCCAGCCAGATGATGGCGGTGTCGATGCTAATGCAGGGTGCCGGGGCAGGTACCATTATTTTTGCCACGTTTATTTTAAACCTGCGCCATTTGATGATGAGCACCTGCATTTTTCACCGCATGAAGGGCGGCCCGCTGCCCGCGCGGCTGCTGGTGGCGTTTGGCATTACCGACGAGTCGTTTGCGCTGTTTATGACCCAGCCGGAGCAACACAACAGCATTTGGTTTTTCTTTGGGCTAATCTCGGTCACCTGGTCTTCATGGGTGGGGGGCACCGCTATTGGGGCGGCCGTGTCGGGCCTGCTACCCCCACTCTTGGCCGCGAGCCTTGGCATTGCGCTGTACGCCATGTTTGTGGTGTTGCTGGTGCCGCATGTACAGCACAACCGCAAACTGGGGTTGCTGGCCATTGCCACCGGGCTGTGCAACCTGTTGCTCTCGCAGCTCATCGCGCCCAGCTGGGCACTGATTGTCTCCACCTTGGTGTGCGCGGCCATCGGCGCGTTTTGGATCGAGCCAAACCCCACAGAGGAGGAACCCACATGAGTACACAAACCCTGCTGCTGATTGCGGGCATGATGCTGGTAACCTACCTGCCGCGTGCGCTGCCCGCCGCTTTTTTAGAAAAAATTCGCCCCGGCGCGCGGGCCAAACGCTTTTTGGAGATGATCCCCTATACAGCCATGGCGGCGCTGATCTTCCCCGGCATTCTGTCGGCAGACCCACAGCGCTGGTATGTGGGGCTGCTCGGCGGCGGCATGGCGGCGGTACTGGCCGCAAAAAAGGTTCCGGTGGCGCTGTGTGTACTGGGTGCCGTGGGTGTGGTGCTGGTTTGCAACCTGCTGTTGCCCGCCTGATGCCCGCCGGCATGGTATAGCAAACGGCGCGGCCTTACCGGTTGCCCCTTTGGCACCTTTGCCGCCACCTGCCTTTTTATGCGGCGGGGCAAAAAAGCAACCCATCAAAAAAGCACCGACCCACAGCAAGTTTGCTGCGGGCCGGTTTTGTTTTTGTTTGTGCTGCGGCGCACTTTTGCCGCTATTGCGGCGCCCGGTGCCCACGCCCAAACGGCGGGCTAGGGCACCAGTTGGCTGGTAGTTTACCCCTCTGCTTTCAGCGTTTGCAACAGTGCTTCTATTTTAGTGGGCGACAAAATTTCATTCGTCAAAAACCGCCCCTGCCAAAACAGGCTGTAGGTGGTAAACGGGGCGGGCGCGCGCTGGGCCTCGGCGGCGCTTTGCAGTTTGCACAGTGTCACCGGCACCCCCTGCTGTGCGGCAAGCTGCCCCAGCAGCGGCGCGTAAAACGCAGTGTGTGGGCACTGGGCGGTGTAATACAGCACAAGGCCCGGCAAATCGGTTTCACCCCGTTTTGCCGCCGGGTGAAACTGCGGGGGCGGCGTGCCCTCTGCCAGCGGCAGCCACAGCAACTCATACCCGGTTTCGGTGGTATCCGCCACCACAAAACCCTTGCGCTTTAAATAGGCGCCGTCACTGAGAAACGGCTTTTTCTTTGCGGCAGACAGCACCGTCACCCCCTGCATGCCCGCCGCTTTGGCATCGGCGATACACTGCGCCAGCAGTGCGGCCCCGTGCCCCTGCTTTTTATAGCTGCCAGACACCCAAAAACAGTTGATATACATCTGGTGTGGTGCCACCACCGGGGCCCACGCGTGTTCCGCTGGCAGGTATTCAATAAACACCTTGCCACGCGCGTTCAGCTTTAAAAAAACCAGACCATCTGCAAACCGCGCGCGCAGCCATTCTTTTTTTGCCAGCACACCCTCCCCGTCGGTTTTGCCGCTCAGCGCACAGCAGATGTGCTGCTGCGCCAGGTTTTCGCTCGTCAACCGCAAATAGTCTGCCATGTTACCCCTCCTTGTGTGGCGCAGGCTTTACACGCAGCGCTACCAGTGCCTGAAAATCCTGCAACTGCGCTTCGTCATCCACCGGTAACATCACCCAGCGGGTGCCGGCCATACCGCTGGCACTGTGGTAGATCTGCTGCGTTTTGGCCGTGCACAGCGGCAACAGCTGGTCCGCCGCCGCCTCCTGCTTTGGGCCAATGCAGATGAGCGCCGTAAAAAAGCCGTCATCCGGGTACAGCGTGCACAGCGCCTTGCCGCCTTTGCGGTATTTCACATTCCACCCCGGCGCGGCCGAACAGCCGCTATATTGGATAAGGGGCACACTGCCATAGCTGTTTTGCAAAAAGATGCAGGCCCGTTGCCACAGGCTACTGCCCACGGCAGCGGCAATCTGCTGCATTGCCAGGGCACTGCCATTTTGCTGGTCTAATAAGATGCTCATCTTTTCTGCTTCCTCCCTTTGGGGTATTCTTTATCAATTATCAAAAACAAGCCGGCACCCGCACATTGCAAAGGGGCCGGCCTATTTTTGGGTTTCTTTTGCCGGGGCGGCCCATTGCAACACAGCTGCGCGCGGATCGCATCTGCTGCAACAAGCCCCCCCTTTTTTATGCACCCCTGCTTGCTGCGGGGCCGTGACCCGCGAAAAACAGGGATGGCAGGTTGCCTTAGGCCGGCAGCCAGCGTTTCAGCTGCGGGAAAAACGCCCGCATGCTTTCACGTGCCTGTTGCTCGGTCATGCCGGGGTTTTCCTCCACCATCGGGGTAACACAAACATCAATCATCTCTTCCATGCTGCCATCAAAGGTAAATTTGCCGCCCTCGTAGCAGTAGCTGCAATAATCGGTGCTTTTGCTGCCATCCTGCTCGGTGCCGTACAGTTCGTCGGTGGCGCCCATGGGCATCCCACAGCTTTGGCAATACCGTTGCTCCATGCAAAACATCTCCTTTCATTTTGTTCGGTTGCAGAACAGCCGTTGTTCTGTGCTATCAGCATACCGCGCAAAACTTGACAAATACCTGTCAGGTTTTGTGATGAAGAGAAATATTTTTTGCAATTTGTTGCACTTCGCTTTGTAGTGAGGCAGGGGATAGAATACGCACTGCTGCACCAAACGACAGCAGATAGCTGGTTGCCCATTCACCCCGCGGGATTTCGGTTTGTACCAGCAGCGTGCCGTCGGGTTGCCGTGTAATGCTGTCATGCTCAAAATCGTCCAGCACCCGGTAAGCAACGTCGGCATCAAACAGCAGCGACACTTCTACCAACCCGCACGGGCCAAAGGTCTGGGTCTCCACCGGCGGCAACGGGCCGGGGCGGGGGCAAAAATGCTCGCCGGTGGCCGCCAGTGTTTCAATGCGGCTGATTTTAAAAGTGCGGAAATCGCCCGCTTTGCGGCAAAACGCCTGCAAATACCACGCCTTGTCTTTAAACACCAGCCGCATCGGCTCAATGTCCCGCTGGGTGGTCTCGCCCGACGCACCGCAATAGTGCAGATGCAACAACTCTTTTTGCAAAATGCCCTGCCGCAACAAATCAAAGCGCACCGTGTCGGTATGGGCGTACCCCCAACGGCTAAAATTTACCTCAATCCAGTTGGCCTCACTTTTTTGAAACACGGCCGACAGCTTTTGCGCCAGTGCCTGCGTTTCGCCGCCCGCCACCTGTAAGCTTTGCACCGCAAATAAAATCTGGTTTTGCTCGTCCTCGGACAATAGGGTCTTGTTCAGCGTAAAGCCCGGCATCACCGCAACCCCGCCGCCCTTGCCCGCACGGCAGATTACCGGCACCCCACTACGGCAAAGGGCATCGATGTCCCGGTAGATTGTGCGCACCGAAACCTCCAGCTTTTCGGCCAGCTGTGGGGCGGTGCAGGTCTGTTGCTCCAGCAGCAGATATAAAATTTGGAACAACCGGTCGTTTTTCATCCACCCACCCCCTTTGCAACGATAATACCACAAAAAAGCACCGCCGCAAAGCAGGCTGTATTGTGAAATAAACACATAAATACTTGTATTTACGGCCAAAATTAACCGGTATTATTTGGTGTTTTTGCTGCCGATTTGGCCAAAATACAAGCACCATGGCAAAACTTTTTCTCTATAACCTAGAACTTGCTGTAAATATTTGCTTTTTCTATGGTAATCCTTATAATAGCAAACGTGTACCTATTATGTCAAAAAAATAACAAGTGAGGAGAGCCCAATGAAAAAACTGTTTAGTATCCTGTTGTCGGCTGTTTTACTCATGGGCCTTGCGGGCTGTTCTTCCAGCTTGGCAGGGGCCTACCACGCCGGGACCTATACTGGTACCGGCACTGGCCGCAACGGTGAAATTACGGTGGAGGTGACGTTCAGTGACACCGCCATCACCAAAATAGAAGTAAAAGACCAGCAAGAAACCGCAGGCATTGCGGATGCCGCGTTGACCGAGCTGCCCCAGACGATTGTGGACACCCAAAGCCTTGGGGTTGCAGCCGTGGCAGGCGCCACCTACACCAGCAACGGCATTTTTGCAGCAGTGGCCGATGCCGTGACAAAGGCAGGCGGCGACGCCGACAAGCTGAAAGAGACAAAACCTGTTCAAACGTCGTCTGAGGTGGTGGATAAAACCGCAGACGTAGTGGTCGTGGGCGGCGGCGGGGCCGGCATGGCCGCTGCGGTACGCTTGCAACAACTGGGTAAACAGGTTATTTTGGTGGAAAAATCGGGCGCCCTTGGCGGCACCATTGCCGTGAGCGGCGGCAATCAGGTCGTGATGGGCAGTAAATTACAGGCCGAAGCCGGTGTCAGCGACGATTCGGTGGATTCAATGGTTGCCGATTTTATGAAAAACGGCAACAACCTAAACGTACCCGAACTGCTGAACCTGTATGCCGAAAACGTGGGCCCGGCTACCGACTGGCTAAACGAAAGCTGCAACGTGCAGTATGACATGGACGGCGGCCTGCACCACCTGGCCGAGTACAGCCATCACCGCGAGCTGGCTTACGAGGGCGGCGGCGCCGGGTTTGCGTCGGCCTTCCGCACTGCGGTTGAAAACTCCGGCGCAGAGGTGCTGCTAAACACCCGCGCAAAAAGTTTAAAGGTACAGGACGGTAAGGTCGTCGGCGTAACTGCTGTTGCGACAGACGGGATTACTTACGAGATCAAAGCCGGTGCCGTGGTGCTTGCCACCGGCGGCTACGGTGCGAACCAGGACCTACTTTCGGACGATTTAAAAAGTGCTTTGTACTATGGGCTGGACACCTCTACCGGGGATGGTATTGTGATGGCGACGGCAGACGACGTGGGTGCCGCCACCCGGTTGATGGAATACGGTAAGCGCTACCCCAATGGCATTGAGGTGTCGCAGGGCCGCGCCAAATCGACCATTGCCGGCAACATTGCAGGCTGGAACATGAGTGCAATTTTAGTAAACTCCACCGGCGAGCGGGTGGTCAACGAAAAGGCCAGCAACCGCACGATTTTAGAGACCGAAGTGCAGCAGCCGGGCGGCATGCTGTATCTGCTTTTGGACCAGCAGACCTTTGACACCTGGAAAACGAAACTGACCGCGGCCGGCATTACCGAGGACGAGATCAACGGCTACCTTGCAAACAACGGCACCAGCACCCCTATTTTTGCGCATGGCGATACCCTTGCGGCGGTAGCCGGCGCGGTGGGCATGGATGCCAACACGCTGCAAAACACGGTAGCCACCTATAATAGTTATGTGGATACCGGGGTGGATGAAGCATTTGGCCGCCCGGCAGACTATTTAAAGATGAAAATCGGCAACGGCCCGTATTATCTGGTGGAACAAAAACCCCGCTTTGCCACCACGATGGGCGGCCTTGTGGTCAACACCTCGTTGCAGGTACTGAATGCAAACGATGAGGCCATCGGCGGGCTATATGCCGCGGGTGAAGTAGTGGGCGGCGTGATGGGCGACGATTCACCGTCCGGCGCAAACAACGGCTGGGCACTGACCTCCGGCAAACTGGCGGCAGAGGCCATTGCCGCGGCAAACTAACGCTTGCCCCCAGCTACCCTGGAAATTATTTTAAAAACCCGGCCCCCCGGCCGGGTTTTTTTGTACCCTGCCGCAACACCCCTTTGCCCACCACCGTACCGCGGTGGTATAATAAGGGCACTACAATCAACACGGTTGCCGCCGTGGCGGCAAAGGGAGGGCCCCCATGTTATTTTTATGCTACCCCGGCTGTTCTACCTGCGCCAAGGCAAAGGCGTTTTTGGCCGCAAAACAGCTGGTTGTCACCTTTCGCAATATTAAAACCCAGCCCCCCACACTGGCCGAGCTGCAAAGCTGGCACGCCAAAAGCGGGCTGCCGCTGGCGCGTTTTTTTAACACCAGCGGCGGGCAGTACCGCGCACTGGGCTTAAAAGAAAAGCTGCCCGGCCTAAGCGAAGCGCAGCAACTTGCACTGCTTGCGACCGACGGCATGTTGGTGCGCCGGCCCATTTTGGTGCAGGGCGACACCGTGCTGGTGGGGTTTCGCCCCGATGAATGGGGGCAGGCCCTATGACCCGCCGCGAGCTGATTACCCTGTGCCTGAGTTACCCCGGCGCGGTGGAGGATTACCCGTTTCACGATGACGCGGCAGACCCCAACGCCTGGGCTGTGCTGCGCCACGGGCCGGGGCAAAAGGCCTTTGCCTTTATTTTTGAGCGGGGCGGCCTTTGTGTCAATTTAAAGTGCGAACCAATGCAGGCCGATTTTTTGCGCAAGGTGTACCCCGGCGTACAGCCCGCCTACCACATGAACAAACAGCACTGGAACAGCGTATACCCAGATACCCTGCCGGAGGAAGAACTGCGCGCGATGCTAAGCGACAGTTACCGCCTAACGCGGCCCGCCGCCCCAAAGCGCCGCGCGGCGGCCCCCAAACCCGCCGCAAAAAAAGCGACGCCTGCCAAAGAAAAGCAGTGGCAGGTTTACCTGCTGCGCTGTGCCGATGACACGCTATACACCGGCATTGCGCTGGATGTTGCAAAGCGCGCCGCAGCGCACAACGCAGGGCGGGGGGCAAAATATACCCGCAGCCGCCGCCCGGTAACCGTGCTGTACACCGAGGGCTGTGCGGGCAAATCTGCCGCGTTGCAGCGCGAAGCCGCCATTAAAAAGCTGCCCCGCGCACAAAAACTGGCCCTTGCAAACGGCGCGGCACAATAAAGCCGCGCGCCGGCCCGCCACCAACAGCGGCCTTGTACCCGTTAAAAGCACAGCAAAACCCCCGGGGATACCGGGGGTTTTATTGGTCCCCCGCGCGGCACAGCGCACGGCAGCTTTGGCGGCAGTGCCCTTTGCGGGGGTGGCAGGGGGCTTTTTTTGCCGCCTGCCGTTTTTATTGGGGCACCAGTTACCTTGTGGTTAAACAAGGTCTTTTACGCTTTGCAGCTTGCTGCCCTTACTTTCATAATAGCGCAACATCTCGTCAATTTTTCTTTTATCATAGCTGGTAATGCAGTCGGTTAAAACCGTTACGTCATACCCCGCTTTGCACATGTTATAGCAGGTTGCTTTTACGCAGGCGGCGGCATCCGCGCCCGCAAGGTAAAATTTGTTGATTTCATTTTCGCGGATAAAGGCCGCAAACGCTTCGCTGGTCAGCGCGTTGCCCTTGTACTTTGTAAAAATGTGGTCCGACACGATATTCATGTCCGGTGCCAGCTCGGCACCGCGGGTGCCGTGTTTAAATGTCCTTGTGCCGGCGGATAAATTTTCGTGCCGGAGATACACCACCGGTATGTCGTGCGCCGTCGCCCAGCGGGTGGCGCTGTTGATGTTGCCGATGACCTCTTTATAATTTTTTGTGATGTCATTTTGAATGTCAATGACAACGAGTGCTGTTGTTTGCATGCTCGTTCCTCCTTAGAAATAGTTGCTTGATTGGTGTTTTTACTGTACCATACTATTGTTGACAACAGTATGGCAACAATTTAACCCTCGGCAAAATTTTTATGAAAGGAGGCACCGTAATGAAGGTTGACCGGCTGGTAAGCATTATTTTGCTACTGCTTGAAAAAGAGCGCGTCGGCGCAAAGCAGCTGGCGGAGCTGTTTGAAGTTTCACCCCGCACCATCTACCGCGATGTCGATGCCATCAACCGCGCGGGCATCCCGGTGCGCGCTACCCCCGGCGTGGGCGGCGGCTTTGAGATTCTGCCAAACTATAAGCTGGACCGGCAGGTCTTTTCGGCCAATGACCTGTCCGCCATTTTAATGGGGCTTTCCAGCCTTTCCGGCATGGTGCGGGGCAGCGAGGTCGTCAGTGCGCTTGCCAAGGTGAAAAGCGTTATCCCGGCGGCCAGCGCAAAAGAAATTGAGCTGAGGGCAAACCAGATTCAGGTGGATTTGACCCCGTGGACAGGCAACCGGAACATTGGCCCCAACTTAGAGCTGTTAAAAACCGCCTTGCAGCAAAACCGGTTGCTCTCGTTTACCTATACCGGCCGCACCGGCACCAAAACCGCGCGCACGGCAGAGCCGTACCAACTAGTGCTGAAAAACAGCCAGTGGTACTGGCTGGGGTATTGCCACAAAAGAAACGACTTTCGGCTGTTTAAGCTGGCCCGCACGGCAAACTTAAAGCTGCAACCACAGGTGTTTACGCCGCGCCCTGCCCCTAAGCCGCAGCTAGATTTTAGTGCGGCCGCTGCGGCTATGCAGACAACAATTCAGCTTCGCGTGCACAAATCGCTGCTCGAGCGGGTGCTGGATTATTGCAGCGACGAGCAAATTGCACCGGACGGCGACGAGTATTTCCTTGTCGATTTCCCGTTTATTGAAAATGACTATTATTATGATATGCTGTTGAGCTTTGGCCCCCGGTGCGAATGCCTGGGCCCGGCGCAGGTCCGCCGGGCAATGCAGCGCCGCACACAGGCCCTTGCGGCCCTGTATGAAACCTAGCACAAAACGGGGCCTTTCTTTTGCATTTAAAGTTACTTTGCGGCACCTCCCCCTTTTATTTCACAATCAAAAAAAGCACCTGCTGGCAGGTGCTTTTTTACATTCTTCTTTTGCCCTTAAGGGTTGCCTTTTACCGGCTCGCCCTTCAAGTAGCGGCACAGCCATGGGCCAGCAAGTCGGCACAAAGCATGCGCCAAATCTCACCGGTGCGCAAAAACTGCGCATAGTGCTCTTCTACCGCCTCATCATAGCGGTCCAGCTCCACCAACACATTATTAAAGTCGCCTCGTTTAAAGCCCTTGCAAATGGCCGGCAAGCTGCTTTGCAGGTTCTCACGCATTTCGGCAATGCGCTGCTGGTACTGCCCGCGCTGGGTAATATACAGTAGCAGTGGCTTATACCGCACCCAGCCAATACAGGCATTGTAAAAACGGTTCACAATGCCGCGTGAATCGCCACAAATGGGTTTTAGGCAGCTTGGCAGCACCCCGTTGAGCAGGTGATTGTAGGTGGCAAACCCATCGTGAAACGCATAGCAGGGGATGCGCACGACCTTTTTATCGTGCAGGCAGGTGCTGAGAAAGGTGTCCTCGCCGCGCGCCCCCGGCGGGTTGTAAAACGGGGACATACTTTGTGGGTCGCGCAGGCTGAGGCAGAGGTTTGCCCCCGAAATAAATTTGCAGCCGTTCACTTCCTCCACTTCGTGCGGGGCGTTTTTCGTCAACACGCCGGTGTCGGCATAGGTCACCCCACCCACCCGCATGATGTCCCGGATTTTGTCCCAGTTCAAAATATCGTTGCTCAGCGCCTCAATAAAGCTGCGAAAATCCGCTTCGGGCAGGGTATCGCCAAATTCGATGGACGGAATGGGGGAAATATACCCGCAGTGATACCCGTTTGTGATGTCCGCTGTCTGAATTGCTTCTAGGTGCTTTGCCAACACTTGCTGGCCGCTCCAAATGGCAAAGCCGTGGGTATTGGTAACCGCAAGCGGGTATTCGTCATCGTCCAAAAACAGCAGGCTATCCATGCCGCACTTGACCGCTTCGTACAACACCGCATTGCGCATGGCCGCATAACCGGCGCTAAAAAACAGCTGTGCATCCGGTACACTGAGCACACCGCGTTGTACCAGATGGTCCGCAGTGGCGTGCACTGATTCTGCACTAATCAGGTGGATCTCTTTGACCTCACGGGCAAGGTCTTTGCCAATGAGGGTAAAGTCTGAAGGTTTTGTGTTATTGTACCGCAAATCGTAGGCAACAAACACATGCAGGTTAACCTTATCTTTCGTCGTCAGGCCACATTCTTTCCAGTTGTAAATATAGGTGCGCAGCACCTTCAAAAAGCTTTTGCGGCCGGTGACAAACCCGATGCCTACATTGATTTCTTTTTCGCTCAAACGTGAAACACTCCTTCCGTCAGGGTCAAAGGGCAGGGCCCTTATAAAAGCAACTTATGTATAATTTAAAGTTGTCACTGCCCACTTATTATATACTAACCGGCCTTGCCTTGCAAGCCCACCGGCAGCCTGCTGCCTGTACCCGGCTGCCATTTAGGGGCCTTTTAGCGCTGCGGCATTGCCCAGTTTATACCATATATTACCATAAAAAGCAGTTTTAGGGTAGCAAAAAACCGCACCGGCCCTGCCAGTGCGGTGGTACATCGCGCAATATTAAAATTTTTGTATGCCGCCCAAAGGTGCTTTGCCAACACTAGACCAGCGGCCGGTGCAGCGCCGCGGCACCCAGTGCCTGCAACAGGGCCACCAGCAAAAACGGCACCAGTAACAGCAGCATCACAAGCTCATACCCCACACTGCTGCGTACATCGACGTGGTATTTCTCTTTTTTCGTCAGCCGCGCCAGCAACGATCCCATGGGGATGCCCCAGGTATTGCCCACCGTGATCATGCGTATGGCGCCCAGCATGCCGGCCGCCCGCGGCTGGCCGTACTGGCTGACCATCTGTGCCCATGCGGCAGCCGTGGGTTTGCCACGGGTATCGGCATAGTGCTGGGCAAACAAAATGGCCGGCAATTCCTCTTTTGGGGCACCGTCTGTCTGCCCGCCCAGCAGGTCTTCAATCTCCTGCCCGGAAAGCCCGGCCTCCAGCGCCATACGGCTGTGCCCGTACGAGCACAGCGCGCAGCCGTTGACCTCGGTGACGGCCAGCATTAGCCGCTCTTGCAGTTGCAGCGACAAGCTGCCGCTTTGTTTTGCTTTGCGAAACGCACCCATGGTGCGCAGTGCCCGGTACAGCGCCAGATAGGCCTGTGCGGGGGTGGCAAGTTTTCTTGCGTTTGTTTGCTGCATGGGTATCCTCTTTTCTGCTTTGCTTTTTATGCCGGGTAAAATATCACTGTTTTTTAAAGCGCCGCGTTACAGTTTGTCAACCCCAGCACTATTTTATATGGCATCACCGTTTTTTCAACCTTTATTCTGCCACACTACCGCTCTTTGCCCGCCTTGGTATTGTTTTGCCTGCTGCTCGGGGTTGCCGCCTTTTTATGTACGGCCTGTTGGGCCATATTGGGCACCGTATTTCAAAAAGCGCTTACAAAACACGCCAAGCTTGTTCCGGCCGTTTTTGCTGCGGTGCTGGCTTTTTGCGCCATTTTGCTGTTGCTACGCACATTTTGATTACACAACCCCGCGGTTATAGGCCAATTACCCCGTCAAAGAAAGAAAACCCGCAGCCACGCTGCGGGTTTTCTTCAAGGGGTGTGTTTTGGTGTGAGGAGGAATCATGTACAGAATTTCGGTTGCGGCTTCCGTCCTTCTGTGATTCTTATTATACGGGGCAGTTACGGCGTTTTTATGAAACGCTTGTGAATAAAAAATGAATTTCAAGAAAACCTTGTGAAAAGCCAAAACCGCAAAATTTTAGCGTTGTTGGTGTTATACCAACAGTGCCAAAGCCGCTTTCAACCCGTCACCGCGCTCAATGGCAGCCACTGCCGCGGCGCCGTTTTTCACTTCGCCCAGCATCAGTACACCCACCAGTTTGCCATTTTTCAGCGCCAGCTTGTGGTAAATGCCGGTCGTCTCGTCGTGCACAACCACGGTTTGCAATCGCTCGCCGTTCACGCTGCCCACTGCAAACAGGTTCATGCCGCCGCCCTCAAACGCGGTGGCCGGCACCGGGGCATGGTACGCTGCGGCATCGCCGCACATTGCCGCACCCGCCGCGTTGCCCATATCCAGCGCGGCACCCCACAGGCCTGCCACGCGGCCCTCAAATTCCGCACAGTCGCCTGCGGCAAAAATGTCGGGCGCGCTGGTGCGCATAGCGCCGTCCACCACAATGCCACGCCCGGTTTGCAGGCCCAGCTGTGCCGCCAGTGTCAGCTCGCTGCGGATGCCCGCGCTCACCAGCACAAAATCGGCATTCAACAATTCACCGTTTGAAAGATGAATGCCCTCGGCATCGACCTTTTGCACCATCACACCGGTATAGATTTTCATGCCCAGCGACTTTAACCGGTTTTCAATCACGGTGCTGGCAAACTCGTCTGCCTGAATGCTCATCAGCCGCGCGGCCAGCTCTACAACGGTCACCTGCGCCCCCTGCTCACGCAGGGCAAGGGCTGCCTCCAGCCCCAAAATGCCGCCGCCTACCACGATGACACGGCTGCCCATGCGCACCGCAGAAAGCAGGGCCTGTGCATCTACATAGCTGCGCAGCACCCGCACCGGCACGCTGCCCGCCTCGCACTTTACCGGGCAAAAGGCGTTGGCGCCGGTGGCAAGTAGCAACTTGGCATAGGGCAACACTTTGCCGTTTGTCAGCGTGACGGTGTGCGCCGCAGCGTCTACCGTTTGTGCCTTTGCATCCAGTACCAGTTTAATATTTTGCTGTTTGTACCAGCTAAGTTCTTGTAATTCAATGGCCGAAAAGCTGTACCCGTCGGCCACCATGTCGGACAGGGCGGGCCGGTTGTACGGGGGCACGCCCTCGCCACAGACCACCGTCACCTGTGCGGTGTGGTTGCGCTCACGGATGGCCTTTGCCGCCGCCAGCGCCGCGCCGCCGCCGCCGATAATCACAAATTGTTCGTCGGTGTCGTTGCGGGCGGCAGCTTCAGTCTGTACACCCAGCGCCACAAACGCATCGGCCCCTGCGCCGCACACGGGGCAGGGCACCGGGGGCTGTGCGCCCTCAAAAATCTGGCCGCACACGGTGCACTTCCACCGGGTGGGGGCGGCCTGCCCAATTTGCACAAAGGCATCGGCCCCTGCACCACATACCGGGCAGGGCACCGGGGGCTCGGCCCCTTCAAAAATCTGGCCGCACACGGTGCAGCGCCACTTTTTTGTCTCCATTGACAACCTCCTTGAGTGCTACTATTTCAAACCACGTCCACCGGCAGGGGCCCTGCCGCGTGGCACACACCGCCGCGCACGACCCGGCGGCATTGCTTTTGTAAAATTTTAAAAAACGGGCCGGAAAGGGGGCCTTTCCGGTCCGTTTTCATTGCGCTTTTTTGGGGGTTACTCCTCGGTGTATTCCTCAATCAAATCGGCACCAACGCCGCACACCGGGCACACTTCCGGCTTCGTCTCCGCTTCAAAAATTTCGCCGCAAACGGTGCATTTCCATTTTTTCATCCGGCTTTGCCTCCTTTAAACAGTGTTTCATTTTTATAAAAACCGGGCTTTGCCGCAAGGGCAAAACTCAGGCTTTCATCGCCTTGGCAAAATCCACGCCAAACTGCACTGCACCCGCAAGCTGCTCTTCGCTGGGTTTCAGCCGCACGCGGTAACCCGCGGGCATCGGCACGTTCATTTTCAGCTGCTGCATGCGGGCCGTCAGGTTGGCCACCGCTTCGCCGCTCCAGCCAAAGCTGCCAAACGCGCCGCCAAATTTGCCCTTGTGGATAATGGGGTTCAGGTGCATCAGCATCTCATAAGCGGGGGGCAGTGCGTCGCCCACCATGGTCGGGGTGCCAAGCAAGATGCCGTCCGCCGTTTCCAGCGCGGCAATGGCTTTGTCTTTTTCGCCATAAACCAGGTCATACAACTCTGCCATCAGGCCCTCACTGCGCACGCCCTCGGCAATTTTTTCTGCCAGCTGGCGGGTATAGCCGTAAGAGGTGACATAGGGGATGACGACCTTTTTGGGGTCGTTGACGGCCGGCACCGTCCAGTCGCGGTACATTTTAAGGTAGTGTTCGATGTCGGTGCGCAGCACCGGGCCATGGCCGTTGCCGATAAATTCAATGGGCAGCCCCTCGATTTTTTGTAGCGCGTTTGCCATATGGGGGTTTTTGTACGGGCCCATGATGTTGTCGAAGTAATATTTGTACGCGTCCACAAAGTCGCCCTTGATCTCGTCGTTAAACACCGCGTCGTCGGCATAGTGGCAGCCAAACACATCACAAGTAAACAGCGAGCGATATTCTGGGATCCAAGTGAACATCGTGTCAGGCCAGTGCAGCATCGGGGCCATAAAGAAATGCAGCGATGCGCCGCCGATGTCGATGACGTCTTTTTCGGTCACAACACGGTGGGGGAACGGCTCGTTGACAATCTCTTTGAGGAAGTTAATCGCGGCCATGCTGCCCAGCACGGTGGCCTTGGGGGCCAGCTTGATCATCTGGGCCAGAGAACCGGAGTGGTCCGGCTCGGTGTGGTCAAACACGATGTAGTCAATGTCCGCGGGGTCGCACACCTCTTTGACCTTGGCCAGATGGTCGGCAAAGAACTTCTCCTTTACGGTCTCAAACAATACGGTCTTTTCGGTGCCCTTGACGATGTATGCATTATAAGTAGTACCATAGTCGGTATACATAATAATGTCGAAGATCCTCAAGTCTTTGTCCAGCGAGCCGACCCACCAGATATTGTCTTTTGCTTTGAGTGCGTTCATCTGAATACTTCCTTTCCGCCTGCACGGTATGCACCGCGGGGGGCTGCCCCCCTGCGTTAAATTCTTGTCTATTATTATATCACATATCATAACAAAAAAAGCCCCATTTTTGCAACGCCCAGCAAGATTGTAGGAAAAACTTTTGAAAAATTTTACCATGTGCGGTCACAGTTGCATTAAAATACCGCAAAAGGTGTGAAATTTATGTGTGCGGCACACCGCGCGGCGGCCCGGTGTGCCGGGCTTTAACAGCGCAAAAAAACCGCTTCACACGGCCTGTTTTGAAAGGGTTGTGCACGCTGGCATACCTACGCGGCCCCCTTTGCTGCAAAGTGCCGAAAAACCGCTTCACACTGCGCCTGCGGTTGATTTTTTGTTTATTTTAGTGTAGTATATTGTCATCTGCGGGGCACCGCCTTTGGGCCATGCCCCGTTTATGGGAAAGGAGCTTTTATGGCTAAAGTCGCACCCTCTCTTCTCTCGGCAGATTTTGCCCACCTGGAACAGGACTGCCGCACCTGCCTTGACGCCGGCGCGGATTTTTTACATTTTGATGTAATGGACGGGCACTTTGTCCCGAATATCAGCTTTGGCGCGCCGGTGCTTGCCAGCATTGCCAAGGCCGTGCCCGCCTTTTACGACGTGCACCTGATGCTGACCGACCCGCTGGAGTATGTGCCGATGTTCCTCGACGCGGGCGCGTCGATGATCACCGTGCACCTTGAAGCAAACAGCCCCATCCGCGAAATGCTGGATGCCATCCATGCGGGCGGTGCAAAGGCCGGCATCGTGCTCAACCCCGACACCCCGGTGCAGCAGGCATTGCGCTGGCTGCCCGACGTGGAAATGGTATTGGTGATGAGCGTACAGCCCGGCTTTGGCGGGCAAAAATTCCGCCCCATCGCACTGGAAAAACTATCCGCCCTGCGCGCCGCCGCCGCAAAGGCCGGCCGCACCGACCTTCTTTTAGAGGTGGACGGCGGTGTTTCGCGTGAAACGTCGGGGCTGTGTGTGGCCGCCGGTGCCAACGTGCTGGTTGCGGGCTCTGCCGTATTTGGCGCTGCCGACCCCGCCGCCGAGATTGCATACTACAAAAGCCTGTAACGGCTTACCCTCGACGCTTTAAGGCGCCCTCTGCGCCGGAAAGGTCTTTCTCATGAAACAGGACGAAAAGAACCACCTGCCGCGCCATGCGGACTTTGCGCAAAACAGCGACATGCTGTTTGCGCTGTTCCCGCTGGCATTTATGGCAGTCTATCTTTACGGGCTGCGCCCGGCAGTGATGCTGGCGCTGGCGTTTTTTACCGCCTCTGTGTGCGACTTTTTTGTTGCAAAAATGCGCAGCCGGCGGTATGATGCCAGCGAAAACTCATCGCTGGTATTTGCCGCGCTGTTTACGCTGATGTTGCCTGCTACCGCAAGCTATGCCATCGTTGTCACCGGCGTGGTGGTGGCGGTGCTGGTGGGCAAGCACGCGTTTGGCGGGGCGGGCAGTTACCCGTTTCACCCCGCGGCGCTGGGCTATGCCGTTGTCACCGTCAGCTGGCCGGACCAGATTTTCCGCTACCCAACCCCGTTTACCCATGTGGGCCTGTGGGACACCAGTGCCGCTTCGCTGGAGGACGCGTCCTCCCACATTTTGCGCACCGGCGGCGTGCCCAACATCCCCTCGCTGGATTTGACGCTGGGCAACTATGCCGGGCCAATGGGCACCACCTTTGTACTGGTAATCGTGGCGGTGGCCCTTTATCTGTTGCTGCGCCGCCGCATTTCGCTGGATTTGCCGCTGGCGTTTCTCGCCACCAGCGCCTTGATTAGCGTCTTGTTTCCGCGGGTTGCCACGGCGGGTATCTTTGAACTGATGAAATACGAGCTGTTGTCCGGCGCACTATTGTACACCGCCGTATTTTTGCTGTGCGAGCCCTCCACCGCCCCCAAAAACCGGCTGGCGCGGGTGGTGTATGGCATACTGACCGGCTTTTTGACGATGATGTTCCGCTATTACGGCGCCTACGAGCTGGGCGTCTGCTTTGCACTGCTGCTGGCCAATGCGTTCAGCGGTTACCTTGACCGCGTGTGCAGCAAGGCCGCCTTTCAAAGGAGGTCGAAGTCATTATGACACAGGAGAACAGCAAGTATCTGGCCGAAAATATCGACCGCTTGATGCGGCGGGACCGCATTTTTTTGAACAACCCTGTGTTTATGCAGGGCCTTGGCCTTGCCCCCATTGTGGTGGCAGCCACCACATTGCACAATGCACTGGTGCTGGGCCTTGGCGTGTTGTTGCTGCTTACCCCCACCCGCTTGCTTGCGGCCATGGTGTGCCGTGGGCGCTGGCCGCGGTTTCGCGGCGTGGCCTATGCACTGACCGCCGCGGTGGTGTACATCGGCGTATGGTTTGCTGAAAACGCGCTGTTTGGTGTGGGCATGCAAACGGTGGGCCTGTACCTGCCGTTGCTGGTGGTAGAACCCATTATTTTAAAGAGGTACGAGCGCGCCCAGCCCGAGCGCCTTGGCACTGCCGTGCGCAAGGGGCTGGTGACCACCTTTGGCTTTTTGTTGGCCCTGTTGCTGATTGCGGCATTGCGTGAACTGCTGGGCGCTGGTACCTTGTTGGGGTATGTGGTGACCAACCACCCGCTATTGCCCATGGCACAGCTTGTTTCCGGCGGGTTTATTTTTGTAGGTGTTTTGGCTGCGGCCTGGCGCTGGATGCGCAATGTGATTAAGCGCATCGTAAGCATGGAGGCGAACCTGAAATGACAATAGTAGAACCAATCCTCACGTTTTTCTTTTATGCCATTGTTGCCATTGCGGCGCAAAACGCCATTTTTACCCGTGCACTGGGCGTGTCGCGGCTGGTCAAAATTGTGGATGACGGCTCGGTAGAGCTGTTTAAATTTGGTGCCTTGCTCACTGCGGTGCAGCTGATTAGCAGCCTGTTGAGCTTTTTTGCGGGCCGTGCGCTGCCGTACAAAGCGGCCTTTTTGCCGCTGGTACTGGTATTGTGCAGCGCCATTGCGTTTTTTATTGTGCTGCTGGTGCTGGTGCTGCCCAAAAAGCGCGCGCTGGCCAAAGATTATCTCTCCCTGCTGCCCATGGCTACCTTTAATTGCAGCATTTTGGGCACCCTGCTACTCACCTCTACCGGTGGGTACACACTGTTGCAATCAATGGGCTTTTCACTGGGCAGCGCGTTGGGTTATGTGCTGGCCGTCGTGCTGGTTAACGAGGGGCAACGCAAAATTCAAAACCGCGGTGTGCCCGCTACTTTTCGCGGGTTGCCAATCACACTACTTTATATTGGTGTTCTGGCGCTTGCTATTTATGGGTTTTCTGGGCATACGCCCGCCATTTAAACGGCAAACGCCGTCTTTTGTTTCACCCTGTCACTTGCCTAATGTTTGAGGAGGCCTTGTGTTGAAAAAAAGCAGACCTGTCAAAATCAAGCGCTATCGGCGCAGCTTTTCCGGCTCTGGCGCAAAGAAAAACCTCGCCCGCCGTATCTTGCTTTGGGTGGTGATTCTTGGTGCGGTGTTTGGCATAGGCTGGCTGGTTGCAAAACCGGGGCTGGACCTCGCATCCGGCTTGTGGTACCGGTATAAAAACGGGGGTGGCGCACCCTCCTCGCAGGCGGCAAACTCCACCCCCGCGGCATCCTCTTCTCAGCCGCAGCCTGCTTCTACCGAAACCCCGCAACCCACACCGGCCCCTGCCGCAAACGGGATGGGCGGCTGGGCCATGGTCGCTTTAAGCGAAGCGGACACGCCGGAGAAAGCCACCGCACTGGCCGCGCAACTGCAAGCGCAGGGGGTAACCTACGTTGTGCTGCCGCTGAAAGACGACCGCGGTTACCTGTATTACAACTCCGCGTTGCCCTTGGCGCAAAAATCCATTGCGGCCACCACCGTCGACGCGGCGGCCATTGCCAGCGCCTTGCGCAATGCGGGGGTCACCCCGGTGGCGGGGCTGTGCGCCTTTAAAGACAGCCTTGTGCCGTTTGTCGACCGCACAACAGCCGTCAAATACAACAATCAGGACATCACTTGGCTGGACACCTCGAAAGAGCTGGGTGGCAAGGCGTGGCTGAACCCCAACTCCCCGGTGGCACAGCAGTATATCACCGACTTGATTGGCGAAGTGAAGGGCCTTGGCTTTGACACGGTGCTGCTGCAAAACCTGCAATTCCCCGAGGGCACCGGGCTGAACCTTGCAAGCTACGGCGCGATGGCCGGCACCAAAGAGCAGTTACTGGCACAACTGGGCCAGCAATATCAGGGCATCGACGGGGTGAGTGTGTGGTTTGAATTCCCCGCCGCCGCAGTGCGCGGCGAGATGGCCAGCAGCTACGGCGCGTCGCCCGCCACCTTTGGGTTGCAACGCGTGTTTGTGCGGCTGGACGATGCGGCGCTGTCCGACAGCACCGGGCTTGCCGGGCTGCTTTCGCCGTTTGTCAGCGGCGGGGCAACGGGCTTTGGCGTGCGCGGTGTTTCCGGCAGCACGCCCGAGGCGCTGGCGGTGGTCAACGACGCCGCAAAGCAGGCCGGGTTTACCAGTTATTTTGTCATTCCCTAGGCGGGCTATTTGCCGGTCACCGGCAAAAGGGGGCTGTAACAGTGTTTGTGCGAAGTGCGAAAGAAGAGGACCTTGACGGCTTGTACGATTTGTGCTGCGAGCAGGCGGCCCGCGTATTGCCGCGCGATGTGTTTGAGGCGGTGTTTCGCGCCGCAACAAAAGACACCCACCGCCGCTTAGTGGTGGCAATTGAGGACGAGCAGATTGTTGGGTATGCCGACATGCAGCTCTCGCTGTTGCTGTCCCACTGCGCGCTTGCCGCGGTGTTCAACGAGTTTTATGTGCGTGAGGCACTGCGCGGCCACGGCATTGGCACCGGTATGCTGTTGTCGCTGTCACGGCAGGCACAGTCCATTGGCTGTGGCGAGTTGCAGGCCTTTTGCCAGCGGGTCAATTTAAAAAGCCAGTCTTTTTTAGAGCGGCACGGCTTTGTGCGCAGCCAGCACAACTTTACAAAATCCATTGAACCACTGCAGAACAGCACTGCTGTTTGACCCTTTGTTATGGACTATTTTTAAGCGCGGCAGCTTTACAGGTTTTTCTCTGTAAGGCTGCCGTGCTTTTTTCATCCGCAGGGTTTGGCAACGCATGTTAAGCGCTGGGTTGGGGCCCCCTTTGCGAAATACCCCCGGCCCGCCCTCACCCCTATTATAAAAAAGTCTTGTGTGTGACGTAACGTCGTATAGTAAAATAGCAATCAAAGGAGGTTTTGTTGTGGAAAAGTTTCGGGCAACCCCGGCGGGCTATTGGACCGTCGGCAAACTTTCAAAAAAAATGGGGGTCACCATCCGCACCCTGCAACACTATGACCAGATGGGTTTGCTTTGTCCCTCTGCTGCCAGCGCCGGTGGCAGGCGGTGATTTGACACTTTTGCCCCACCCAAAAAAAACACCGGGCACAATAAAAAAACCGCGATGTGCGGGGCTGGTGCCCTGTACATCGCGGTTTTGCATTTCTTTCATTTAAAAAAGGGCCTAGTAAATGCCGCGTACCGTCACCTCACCGGTGAACACCGCCACCTCGCCACCAGCAGTGCGCACCACCAGCCGCCCGGCATCGTCAATCTGCTCTGCAATGCCCTCTATTTTGTCGGTGAATACCCGGCGGCCAAGGTTAATGCAGGCGGCGCGGTACTCTTGCGCAATCGACGCAAACCCACCTTCTGCAAACACGGCAAGCCGCTTTTGCAGCGCATTCGTTAAGGCCTGCGCCGCAACGTCCACCGTACACTCTACCCCGGCCAGTGAAAAAATAGAACCACCATGCGGCAGGCCCCCCTGCTCAAAAAAGCTGGCGGGCTGCAAAAGGTTTAGCCCAATGCCCGCAATATAACAGGCTTCGCCGTCGCCCTGCACGCTTTCGCACAGGATCCCACAGATTTTTTTGCCAAACAGCAGCAGATCGTTGGGCCATTTAATGCCCGGTACCCGCCCACACAGCGTTTGTACCGCGTCGGACACCGCCAGTGACACCGCCAGCGGCAACGCCGCGGGGTCTGCCAGTGGGCGGCGCAGCAGCACACTGTAATACAGTGCCTGCCCGGGCTGGTTCTCCCACACCTTGCCGCCGCGCCCACGCCCGGCGGTCTGGTTGTCGGTGTACACCACCGTGCCGTCGGCAAATTCCGCACTTTTGCGGCGCAGTAAGCTGTTGGTCGAATCGGTGCTGTCGATTCGCTGCAGTGCAAACTTCATCGCCCTTTTACCTCCCGGTGGGTAAACTGAGGCACCCCGTTTGTAATGGTCAGGATGCCATAGCTTGGCCGGCCGGTGCGTGGGATGCTGACCGAACCGGGGTTAAACATCCACACCCCGTCTACTTGTTCCATATGTGGGGTGTGGGTGTGGCCAAATAATACAATATCTGCCTCACGCTGTTTTGCTGCGCGCAGCAGCGGGCCCAGCGTCGCTTTTACCTCATAACCGTGGCCATGGGTAAAAAACAGCAACAGGTTTTCAAATGCAACCAAACGTTCGGGCGGCACACTTTTGTCGTAGTCGCAGTTGCCGCGCACCTCGTATACCATGGGGCAGCGGCAGCTTGCGCGCACCGCGGCAAGGTCTGAAAGGCCATCCCCTAAAAAAATCAGCGCATCGGCATCCTGTTCGGTTGCCAGCACCGAGGCCAGCGCACCGCGGTCACCGTGCGAATCTGAAACAATGATGATCTTGGTGGGTTTATCCACCGTTACTCCTCCTTTTGGGCCGTAAGGGCGCGGTAGATCACACTTTTGGCGATGCCGCTCTCTGCAGCGGCCTGCTTGCAGGCCGCGCTGGCGGGCTGCCCGTCTGCAACGAGCTGCTTTGCCAGTTTTACGGCACGCGCCTCAGTCCAAGCTTGCCGCACCGGGGCAGGGGCCCCGGCAACGACCAGTACAAACTCCCCGCGCGGGGGGACATCGTTGTACTGTGCCAATGCCTTTGCAAGGGTGGTCTTTTGTATTTCTTCATGCAGCTTGGTCAGCTCGCGGCAGATCGTCACGCTGCGGTCACCATAGCTGTTCAGCAGGTCGGTAAGGGTGTTGGTCAGCTTGTGTGGTGCCTCGTAAAACACCAGCGTGCGCTGCTCGCCGCAGGTCTCCTGCAAACGCTCTTTGCGCTGGCGGCGGTTCATTGGCAAAAAGCCCTCAAAGCAAAACCGGCCGGTCGGCTGGCCGGACACCGCCAGTGCGGTGATGACCGCGCTGGGCCCCGGGATGGGCACCACACAGATGCCCTCTTCCAGCGCCTGCGTAACAATCAGTTCCCCCGGGTCACTGATGGCAGGCATGCCGGCATCACTGCACAGCGCACAGGTTTCGCCGGCGCGGATGCGGCGCAAAATGGCCTCGCCGCGCTCTTTTAAATTGTGCTCGTAATAGCTGACCAGCGGCTTTTTGATGCCGAGGTGGTTGAGCAGCTTTACAGTGACGCGCGTGTCCTCTGCCGCGATAAAATCGGCCTGGGCAAAAGTTTGCGCCGCCCGCGCCGACCAATCGCTTAAATTGCCGATTGGGGTGCCGACGATATACAGGGTCCCGCTCACGTCGCGCCCCCTCCTTGTTGATAAATTTGCAGCAGTTCGGCCGACGGGCTGCCGTCTGCTTGTTCCATATACAGGTCGGGCAACAGGGTAAGGCCCGGGCTTGCCGCCTTGCGGCCATCCAGCAAAAACAGCCATGGCACCGTTTCGGGCCTGCGACGCACAAAGCGCAACCGTTTGGGCTCAATGCCGCACCGCCGCATCTCCACCATCAAATCGGTCAGGCGGGCGGGCCGGTTGCACACGCACAGCCGCCCGCCGTCGCGCAACAACTGGGCAGCCGCGTCGCAAACATCGCCCGCCGTGCAGGTGAGCTCATGCCGGGCCGCACCGCGCGCAGGCTTTTGAGACACAAACCCGCCGGTAAAGTATGGCGGGTTGCAGCTAACCACGTGGAACTGCCCGCGGGGCAGCACTGGCGGCAAGGCGCGCAGATCACCCTGCAACGCCGTGATGTGCGCGGCCCCCGCCTCTTTTGCCGCCCGCGCCAGCAGGGCCGCGCCCTCGGCATCCAGCTCTAACCCATAGCAAGGGCCCCGGTGCCCGGCGTCGTGCCAGCGCAGCGGCACAATGCCACAGCCGGTGCCAAGGTCGCAGGCAAGCCAGCCACGGTGCACATTGCAAAAGGCCGACAACAGCATGGCATCGGTGCCAAACCGGTGGCGCGGGCTGACGAAAACTTCGGTACCGCCTGCAAGGCGCTCCAGCGTCACGCCATCATTTCCCACAACCGGCCCCCCCTTAATTTTTCCCCCAGTGTAAAAATCAGGGCAGGCATTAACCGCCCGCCCTGACTCTTTGTGTTGATTACGAAATTAACCCTCAGAAATAGCACCGACCGGGCAAACACCCGCGCAGGAACCACAGCTGATGCAGGTAGCTTCATCAATCACGTACTGGCTGTCGCCTTGCGAGATTGCACCAACGGGGCACTCGCCTTCGCAGGTACCACAGCTGACGCAAGAATCAGAAATTTTATAGGCCATGTTTTAACACCTCCATTTCCTTTATTTTAACATAAAACTGGAAATAATCAAGCGCTAAAATTGTTGCAAAAATACCAAATTCAGCCTTGTGGCTGGCCGTTTTGCGGCTTATTGCCCCGCCGGGGGCCACGCCTGCGCCGCTTAGAAGGCTTGGGGGCGGCACCATCGTCCTTTGGCTGTGCTGCCCGCTGCCGTGGGGCAGGGGGTGTTTGCGGCTGCGGGGGGGCACTCTCTTGTGCGGGGGCCGGTTTTTCCGCTGTTTTGGGGGGCGGCGGCGCGCCACCCGCCCCTTTGCGGCGGCTACCCTTTTTGGTGGCCGCGCGCAACACGGCCACCTGGTCGCGGTGGTAGGTCTTAGGTAAATCCGGAGACTTATCCAGCCGCACGCGCAGGTTGCCCGAGATCACATTCACCTCGCACACCGTGCCGTCGCCGTCCGGCGTGTGCACATAACTGGTCACGCCGGGGGTGATGCCGGTCAAAAACTCATAGGCCGGCTGCTCGTAGGCAAGGCAGCACATCAGCCGCCCGCAGGCCCCGCTAATTTTGGTGGGGTTCAGCGACAGCCCCTGCTCCTTTGCCATCTTGATGGACACCGGCTGAAAATCAGTCAAAAACCGGCTACAACAAAACGGCTGCCCGCAAATGCCAAGGCCGCCCAGCATTTTGCTCTCGTCGCGCACGCCGATTTGCCGCAGCTCAATGCGGGTGCGAAACACCCCGGCAAGGTCTTTGACAAGGTCACGAAAATCCACCCGGCCGTCTGCGGTGAAATAAAACAAAATTTTGCTGCGGTCAAACGTGTACTCCACGTCAATCAGCTTCATCTCTAACCCGTGCTTTGCAATGCGCTCTTCGCACACATCAAACGCCTTGCTCTCATCCTCGCGGTTTTGCTTCATGCGCCGGATGTCGGCGTCATCAGCAGGCCGCGTGACCTCTTTGAGCGGTTTGACGATATTGCTTTCCGGTACCTCGTGCGGGCCCTGCGAGACCTCGCCGCACTCGGTGCCGCGGGAGGTCTCAACAATCACGTAGTCATCCTTTTGGATGTCCAGCCCACCGGGGTCAAAATAGTACACCTTGCCCCCGGCCTTAAACCGGACGCCAATTACATTTGCCATAGACTATCCTGCCGCTGCCGCTGCGGTGGGTTTTTAGTGCCGCTGCCCTGCGGCGAAATTCGGGCAGCGCTTCAAAAGGGAGTAAGGGATGGCTGCGTCAGGCACCGGCGGGCGGGGCAATGCGCAGCGCCAGCAAGGTGCTGACCAGCTTAGCGCTGCCCCCGCGCAGCCGCCGCTGCGCCTCAAACACCGCGGGCAAAGCGCGGGCCGCATCCTGCCGCGACAATGCGGGCAAGCCGGGTACCGCGCGGCCATCCAGCGCCGCGGCATATAGTTGTGCAAGGTCGGCCAAAAAGCACTCGGCCTCGTCTCGCTTTGTTTTACCTTCAATTCTGGTGGCCTCAGCCAGCAGGCCAAACCGGTCTTTTGCAGCACCAAGGCCAACAAACCGCGCGGCACCGCGCAAAACCTCCATGCGCTGTGCATCGCCGGCAGCGGCAAGGCAATACCCCAATGCGCCACCATAGGCAGCGGCCAAAAACGCCGCATCCGCAGCAGAGACACCGCCCTGCCGCAACACCCCGGCGCAAACTTTTATGTCCAGCGGGGTAAGGGTATACACCGCACAGCGCGAGCGGATGGTGGGCAAAATAGCCGCCTCACTGTCGGCGGTCAGCACAAACAGGACCCCCGCGGGCGGCTCCTCCAAAACTTTGAGCAGCGCGTTGGCCGCGGCGGCCTGCATTTTTTGCGCATCCTGAAAAATGGCAACCCTGCCCTCGGCAGATAGGGAAGTGGACCGCACGGCAGCGCGCACCTCGCGCACCCGGTCGACCGGGATGATGCCGGCGGCCCCCTGCGGGGCGGCTGTGATGCATTCAGGGTTTTGCCCCAGTAGCACCGTGTCGGCCCCCGGCCCGCCCTGCGGGTAAAGGTAATCGGCCGCAAGCAGCCGCGCCGCATAGTTTTTGCCAAAGCCCGGCGCCCCGCACAGCAAAATGCTGTGCGGCAGCCGCCCGGCCGCCAGCGCGGCGGCAAGGTCGTTTTTTAGCGCGTCATTGCCATACAGACGCTGTAACATCAAAGCTTTTCAAACCGGTCTACCGGCGTGACAAACACCGTTGCGCCACCCACAGTAACCTCCAGCGGGAACGCCGTGGTCACCCCAATACCGTACGAAGCCGTTGAGGGCACAATCTCGGTGCGCTGTTTGGAGTACTCTGCGATGATTGAAATGGCTTCATCCACCTTTTCATCCTCGGTACCAATTAGCAACGTCACGTTGCCCGCCAGCAAAAAGCCACCGGTCGTCGACAACCGTGTCACCGAAAACCCCGCTTTGGTCAGGGCCGAAGAGACCGCGCCTGAATCCTCTTTGTTGACAATTGCAGTAATCATTTTCATACTGTACAGCCTCCTTTGCGGTTGTTTGGTACAGTTTTATTTTACCACGAGTTCGCCAGGATTTCTACCGTTTTACACACCGGCACTGTTTAAAACCCGTTTATTCTGTGGAAAACTGTGTGAAAACTTTAAAAAACCGGTAAAATTCGCTCTTTTGACATGGATTTTTGTCCTGCCCACGGCTGAGTTTTGCGACTGTTGAGAATGTATACCATTCTCGACAAACTTCGCAAATTCAACGTTCAGTTGTCAAACCTTTCACAGCTTTCCACACGCACTGTGGAAAAAACAGCACGCAAACCCGCTGTTATTAACATTTTCAACCGAGTTTTCAACATTGCGTTTTGAAACCTCTATACCCTTTGTAATTCTGCGCCGTGAAATCTGTCGAAAAAATTCCAGTTTTAACCAAAATATACATCTTCTTTACCCGTTTCATACAAAACGCCCTCTGAAAAATGTTGTATTGGGGAAACTGGGGAATGTTTTTTCCACCACGGTGTTGAAAACTCCGTGGAAAATGTTGAAAGCTGACAAATGTGACCTCTTTTTTCTCATTTTTCTGTTGTCTCGTTACCTAAAAAAACAAGCAGGGCACCCGCCCTGCTTGTTTTTGTCTCCTAAAGGGTCGTTTGCCCCTGCGGCGGCTTAAACCCTTCGCCGTATACTTCGTCCACCTCGGTAATCATCACCAGCGCGTCCTCATCCACCGCATGGGCTGCCGAGCGCACCTTAAAAATCTGGCTTTTGCTGCATGCGCAGAGTAACATATCCTTTTCTTCGCCCGAAAAGGTGCCTTTGGCCCGCACCAGCGTCGACCCGCGGTCGGTCTGCTCGCTGATGCTTTTGGCAATCTGCTGCCCCTGCGTGGTGATAATAAAGGCCATCTTGCCGCTGCCGGTGCCATACAGCACCCGGTCGATTACCTGTGTTGCCGCATAGGTAGAAATTAGCCCATACAGCGCGGCGTCGATATTGCCATACACCAGTGCGCCAAACAACAGGATAACGCTGTCAATCATCAGCGAAAACTGCCCCACCGACAGATGCGGCATCACCTTGTGCAGTGAGAGGATGAGAAAATCGGTGCCGCCGGTGGAAGAGCCGCGCATATAAATCAGCACCAGCCCCGCGCCGATGAGCACACCGGAAAACAGCGCCGCCAGCAGCGGGCTGCCGGTATAAAGCGGGAACTGTGGCAACACCAAATCGACAATTAGCGTTTGAATGACCATGGTTTTTAAGCTAAGTAATAAAAAACGCCGCCCCAGTGTGCGGTAACTGACCAAAATAATGGGGATGTTGAGCACCAGCATCATGGTGCCGATGGGCAGGCCGGTGAGGTGGTTGATGATCAGCGCTAAGCCCGACACCCCGCCGGTGGCAAAACCCGCCGCTTTCATAAAGTTATAAATACCAATCCCAAACAAAACACTGCCGACTAGGTCATAAAACAAATCAACCAATACCGTTTTAAGTTCAAATTTCTTCATACCAGCCGCCCGCACCTCTTTACTGTTGATTCTTAGCAGGCCACCGCCCGCTTTGTTTTTCTTTATTGTATCACAACCGGGTATCGCCGCCCACCCCCTGTGGCGGGCGGCGCGGGGTTTTGTTGGGGTGTTTTTGCACCCGCCGCGTTTTGCGCCGCCCGGTTTGGGGCAGTGGCAACCAGCCCGCCACCAGGCTGCAACGGGGCAGGGCAGGCCGTATTCTACCCGCTACCCCGCATAAATACTTTGCGCCGCAACACCACCCCCCTCCCTTTGGGGCAATGCAATGGGCCGCCGGTTTTACAAGCGGGGGGCAAAAAAGGCTTGGCCCCTGTATGCTACCAACCGGCTTTGCCAGCACCCAACCGGCATGGGCCGTGTTGCGCAGGCGGCTGCAATTTTGAAACGGGGGAACCCCCCCGCACCCTTGCCCGGCCCGGCCACGCGCCCTGTTGCACCGCAGCACCGCCGCCGGATACTGACAGCACCACATCCTGCCGGGTGCTACAAGGGCACTGCCGCGCTGTGCCCCCACTTGCCGCAGGCTTTCTATCCTTTTATCCGCCGGGCCGCGCTTCCTGCCACAAGCAAAACCGCAAGTGCCGCTGCAAAAGCGCAAAAAAGGTGCCCGCCATTACTTCGGCGGGCACCTTTTATTTCACCATCACGCGAACGGAGGGTGCTTATTTGTACAGGGTCTCCAACTTCTTGAGGTACTCGTAGCGGTCTGTCGAGGTCTCTGCGGCCTTCTCAAACAGCTCGGTTGCACGCTCGGGGAACGCCATCTGCAGGCGGGCATAGCGGTTCTCGGACTTGATGAAGTCAACATAGCTCTCGGTCGGCTCTTTCGAATCCACCACAAATGCGGGCTTGCCCTCTGCCTTGAGGCGCGGGTCGAAGCGGTACATATGCCAGTAACCGGCTGCCACAGCGCGCTTGATTTCCAGCTGGCTGTTGCCCATGCCGCCCTTAATGCCGTGCATTTCGCACGGGGCGTAGCCGATGATCAGCGACGGGCCGGGATAGCTCTCCGCCTCTTTGATGGCCTTGACGGTCTGGTTGTAGTCGGCGCCCATCGCAATGTGCGCAACATAAACATAGCCGTAAGACATCGCAATCTGCGAGAGGTCCTTTTTGCCAATCGACTTGCCGGCTGCCGCAAACTGTGCAACCTGGCCGATCTGGCTGGCCTTCGAAGCCTGCCCGCCGGTGTTCGAGTACACTTCGGTGTCAAAGACCATCACGTTGACATCCTCGCCGGAAGCCAGTACGTGGTCCAAACCACCAAAGCCGATATCGTACGCCCAACCGTCGCCACCGAAGATCCAGACGGATTTCTTCGACAGGAATTCTTTCTTCGGCAGAATCTCTTTGCTATACTCGCAGGTCGGGTCCTTCTCCAGCTCGGCAACCAGTTTCTTGGTCGCAATCTGGTTGGCCTCGCCGTCGTCGAGGGTTGCAAGGTATTCGTCAATCGCGGCGCGCTTGCTGTCAACAGTGGTGACATCGCGCAGCGCTTTGACCTTACCAATCAGGCTCTCGCGGATGTACTTCTGGCCAAGGGCAAAGCCCAGGCCGTGCTCGGCGTTGTCCTCAAACAGGCTGTTTGCCCATGTGGGGCCAAAGCCGCTCTCGCGGTTGACGGTGTACGGGCTGGTTGCGCCGGCGCCACCCCAGATGGACGAACAACCGGTGGCGTTCGAAACGTACATACGCTCGCCAAACATCTGGGTGACCAGTTTGGCATAGCTGGTCTCGGCGCAGCCTGCGCAGGCGCCCGAGAACTCAAGCAGCGGCTGCTCGAACTGGCTGCCCTTGACGGTGGTCTTTTTGAACATCGTCTCTTTTTTGGTGACCTTCGCCACGGCGTAGTCGAACGAATCCTGCTCGACAAGCTGGCTCTCCTGCGGCACCATTTTCAGTGCTTTGCCGGGGGCCGGGCAGATGTTGGCGCACGAGCCGCAGCCCATGCAATCCAGCGGGGAAACGACGATACCAAACTGGTAGCTCTCGAGGCCCTTGCCCTTGGCGGCGGCCAGTTTCATGGTCGACGGGGCAGCGGCAACTTCCTTCTCGTCCAGCAGGAACGGGCGGATAACTGCGTGCGGGCAGACAAACGAGCACTGGTTGCACTGAATGCACTTTTCGGCATCCCATTCGGGCACGCTAACAGCAACACCGCGCTTCTCGTAAGCCGAAGCACCCTGCTCAAACGTACCGTCTGCATGGTCTACAAAGGCCGAAACAGGCAGGCTGTCGCCGTCCATCATGTCAACCGGGTCAAGGATGTTCTTGACCTGCTTCACCAGCGGGGCAGCACCGGTAATGGCTTTGCCTTCGCCTTCGTCTTTTGCATTGGCCCATGCGGCGGGTACTTCTACCTTAACATAAGCGGTCGCACCGGCATCGATGGCAGCATAGTTCATGTTGACAACGGCCTCGCCCTTCTTCGCGTAGGACTTGTGTGCCGCCTCTTTCATGAAGCGAAGCGCATCTTCTTCCGGCATGATCTTTGCCAGCGAGAAGAACGCGGACTGCAAAATGGTGTTGGTGCGCTTGCCCATGCCAATCTCAATAGCCTTGTCGATGGCATTGACGGTGTACAGCTGGATGTTGTTCTTTGCAATGTAGCGCTTTGCAAACGCCGGCATATGCTGGTCCAGCTCTTCCGGTGTCCACTGGCAGTTGATCAGGAAGGTACCGCCCAGCTTGACATCGTTGACCATCTTAAAGCCCTTGATGACATAAGACGGGTTGTGGCAGGCAACAAAGTCTGCTTTATTGATGTAGTAGCTTGAACGGATGGGCTTATCGCCAAAGCGCAGGTGGCTGATGGTCACGCCGCCGGTCTTTTTCGAGTCATACTGGAAGTATGCCTGAATGAACTTGTCGGTGTGGTCGCCGATGATTTTGATGGAGTTCTTGTTGGCGCCCACGGTGCCGTCGCCGCCAAGGCCCCAGAACTTGCACGAAACAGTGCCTGCCGGGGTGGTGTCGGGGGCAGCAGTCTCCTCCAGCGAATGGCCGGTGACATCATCGACAATGCCGATGGTGAAGTTGTCTTTCGGCTGGTCTTTTTTGAGGTTCTCATACACTGCAAACACGCTGGAGGGCGGGGTGTCTTTCGAGCCCAGGCCATAGCGGCCGCCCACAACGGGGATCGACACGCCATTGCGGGCCAGGCTGGTGATGACATCGAGGTACAGCGGCTCGCCCAGTGCGCCCGGCTCTTTGGTGCGGTCCAGCACGGCGATTTTCTTGGTGGTCTTCGGCAGTGCGGCAATCAGCTTTTCCGCAACGAACGGGCGGTACAGGCGGACCTTGACCAGGCCGACCTTCTCGCCTGCGGCAGTCATGTAATCAATGACTTCCTCGGCAACGTCGCAGATGGAGCCCATCGCGATGATGACGCGCTCGGCATCCGGTGCGCCGTAATAGTTGAACAGGCCGTAGTTGGTGCCAATCTTCTCGTTGACCTTGCCCATGTACTCTTCGACAATCGCGGGCAGCGCGTCGTAGTACTTGTTGCAAGCTTCACGATGCTGGAAGAAGATGTCGCCATTCTCGTGCGAGCCACGCATGGTGGGGTGCTCCGGGTTCAGCGAACGGGCACGGAACGCCGCAACCGCGTCCATGTCCACCATGTCTTTCAGGTCGTCATAATCCCAGACCTCAATCTTCTGGATCTCGTGGCTGGTACGGAAACCGTCAAAGAAGTTCACGAACGGCACGCGGCCCTTGATGGCCGACAGATGTGCCACCGCGGCGAGGTCCATGACCTCCTGCGGGTTGGACTCGGCCAACATTGCAAAACCGGTCTGGCGGCAGGCATACACGTCGCTGTGGTCGCCGAAGATGTTCAGCGCATGGGTCGCAACGGTACGGGCCGACACATGAAACACGGCCGGCAGCAGTTCACCGGCGATTTTGTACATGTTGGGGATCATCAGCAGCAGGCCCTGCGAAGCGGTATAAGTGGTGGTCAGCGCGCCAGCGTTCAAGCTGCCGTGCACGGTGCCTGCGGCACCTGCCTCGGACTGCATCTCCATTACTCGTACTTCGTCACCGAAAACGTTCTTGCGGTGCGCAGCAGCCCACTGGTCGACTTGGTCGGCCATCGGGCTGGACGGAGTAATGGGGTAGATGCTGGCAACTTCCGTATACGCATAGCTTACGTGCGCTGCGGCGGTGTTGCCATCCATACTCTTTTTAGCTCTTGCCATTTTTTAAGTTCCTCCCTAAAAAATTGATCGCGTGATGGATTGCACTCTCGCAACCT
>JAQVCK010000087.1 GCA_028689835.1 Pygmaiobacter sp.
GATCTTTTTTGATTTGACGCAGCAACTGCTTCATCTCATCCGCCACCACCACATCAAAGGAGGTCAACGGTTCGTCCAGCAGCAGCACGGGCGGGTTTGCGATAAAGTTTACCAGCAACTGCATTTTGTTTTTCATGCCGTGCGAATAATCTTTCAGTAAAAGGTCTCTATCCTGCATGTCAATCTGCATTAGGTCAAGGTAAGCATCAATTGGCTGAGGCTGTGGCACCTGTTTGCGGTTGATATCAAGGAAGAACTTTAAAAATTCCCGCGCCGTCAAAAACTCCGGCACGACCGGGGTTGAAAGCACATAGCCGATATCCTCCGGCATCAGCGGCCGGGTTTGCCCGTTTTCTTCTACTTCAAAGCTGCCTTCATCCGGCTTTACATCATCGTTCAGGCAGTTAAAAAAAGTGGTTTTGCCCGCGCCATTGCGGCCAATCAGCCCATAAATATGCCCCTGTTCAAAACAAAAGCTGGCACCTTTCAGTACCTGTTTTTCGTCAAAATCTTTCTTTAGGCCCTGCACATATAGTTTCATGTTTCCCTCTCACTTTTCTGGTATACGTGGGGCTGGCACATGGTGCCAGTGCCCTCTATTAAATTAAACGAGGGCACCAGGCAAAATCATACAACAGATGCCGCTATTTTAAATAAGCTTTGCCCCAAACTGCCGCATACACCACCGTTGCAGCGGCCAGCAGCGCACACAAAAGCGCGACTGCCCAGTGGTATAAATCAAGCTGCATGTCGGTAAAAAGCGCAAAAAAACGCAGGCCCCCAAGGGCTGCAATAACAGCCAGAATACCGCCAATCAACACCTGATACGCCGCCTTGGTGGCCTGCGCCACAACTTGCTGTTCGCGCTCATCCAGTGCCGAAAGCTCGGTGCCTCTGTGTTTGCCCCAATGATATTTTTTTGCAAGTAAGTGATACACCACCGGAAATACAATTAGGTACCCCAGTAACAGAATGGGCATTGGCCCCACCCCTGCGCTGATGCCGGGGTGCAACTGCTGCACCTGCTGTGCCGGGTATAAAAATGCCAGCCCGAACAATATAAATAGGATAACGTTACCTGTACAAAGGATGATGGTTTTTTTCATAATGAATCCCCCTTAATGGAAAAAATTTCGTTAATCGGCGTGCCCAGCACCTGTGAGAGGTGCATGGCCAGCAACAGAGACGGGATATAGCTGCCTTTTTCAAGCGAAATAATCGTTTGCCTTGTCACACCGGTAAGCTGTGCCAGCTTTTCCTGCGAAAGGCCTTGTTCTGTGCGCAGTGCTTTTACGCGGTTTGTCAATATTTCCATCTGCAAGCCTCCTAGCACATATAGTATAGTCTGCTTTACATGTAAAGTCAACTATACTATACAACTTATAGAAAAGCCGCCCCAGCGGGCGGCTTTGGGTTTATAGCGTTATGACTTCCTCAACCGTCGATATAGTAAGGGTACACGTACCCTTTTACCTCTTTTGCGGTTGCTATTTTGGTCACTTTAATCTGCGGCTCCTGTGACTGAAAACCGTCAACCGTGCGCTCTCCCACGGTAAGCGTTCCTTCCACCGTCACCCAGACGTCCTGCTTTAAAATATCGGCGTTGCTATACAGGCAAACAATGCCGGACGGCACAAGGTCGGCCACACAGCAGGACATCATCAGCCGGGCGGGCACAAATTGCCCCTCGCCTAAAATCTTGGGGTCTTTAAAAATATACCCTGTCATTGAAATGGTATACCCTTCGTACTGCTGCATGTGCACATAAAGCTCTGTCACCCACATCGAAAAATCGTCATCGTCCACCGTGATGGTTTTATTGGCGACATCAAGCCCCGGTAACTCTTCTGATGCGCTATCACTTTGGCCTGCCGCACTATCGGCGCCCACAAATGCAGTGGTTGCAGTGGTGTCCTGTGCTGCTGCCGTCACCGCAAACCCGGTTTTGCCCACATACTGGGAGGATATTTTAGAAACATTCATGATATCCAGTGGAAGCAGCAACAGTGCCATAGGCAAAAGAAGTACAAAACAGTGGGCTAGGCGCACTTTATGTTGCGGCTCAAATAGCCGGTTTACCCCAGTAAGCCCCCAAACCAGCATGACCGCCGCCACAAAATATAAGTATCCTTTCATGCGCGGGGTAACAAAATATAAATACTGCTTCGACAGCACCATATAAACCATCATTGCACTGAACAAAAAACAACACGCCATCTCTAGCAGTATTTGAATATTAAATTTTCGGTTTGTTTTTTTCATTGCCTAAATCGCCCCCAAACTGGAAAACAAAAAGACCACAAAAAAGCTTGCAGTGAAGGTAATAGCCGTCAATTTTAAAATAAACCGCTTTGAAAACCCAGATGAGAGCATCATGACATTTTTAATGTCCATCATAGGCCCAAATACCAAAAAGCCCATAATGGCCCCCATGGGGAACTGGTTTGCCAAGCTGCGGCCAATCACCGCGTCAGACGAAGAACAAAGTGACAGCACAAACGCCATACCCATCAATAATATGGTGGAAACCGCAAGCCCAAGGCCGTTGGGTGCGTTAAAAAACACGCCCCCACCCACAACCTGTATCACCGCCGCAAGCAGCGTACCCAGCACCAGATACTTGCCCACGCTGAAAAACTCTGCCTGCGAATGGCGCAAAAACAGGCGCCATTTTTCTGCCGCACCGGCACTGATACTCTGCGGCTCGTAATAGCCACAGCTACACATCATGCGATCTACTGCGCCACCCGACAAAATCTCCCCCTTGGTGGGCCATAGAATAAAGGCAATACAAACTAAAATAGACGTAATAATGCCAAAGCAAACCCGCGCCAACACCACCGAAAGGTCCCCGCCAAAGGCGTAATAAGTAGATAAAATTACCACCGGGTTAATGACCGGGGTCACGGTCACAAAGGTGATTGCCACCGGCAGCGGCACCCCTTTTTTAACAATACTGCGGAATACCGGTATCGACGTGCAGTCGCAGACCGGCAGCAAAAAACCAGCTAATATGGCAAACAACACACCAAGCCCCAGCGATTTGGGGAATTTTTCTTCAATCCACCGCGCAGGCACAAATACCTGAATCGCAGAAGAGAGTAACACCCCGATGGTCAAAAACGGGATGGCTTGCAACATGATGCCCACAAAAAGGGTCAGCACCGAAGCGAGTGAAGTGTCCTTTGCCTGCGGGATAAGCCAAAAGGCAGCCAGCAATGCCAGCAACGCCAGCACCCCAGCGGCCAGTGGTGCCAATGGTAGCACCTTTTTGCCAAAAAAACTGCGGTAAACCCCATTTAAATCCTCACCGTGTACCAGAGGTACCCCGGGGTTCAAACCACGCAACAACTGCTTTGCTTTGCGGTACTGCCCGCGGTCGGCATCTCCGCTGCCACGCAACAGCACAAAATCGCTGTTTGCAATTTGCTGTGGCAGGGCTGCACCGGTGTTGCCAATCAACCGGGGCACCTGCACCACCTCGGCAAGATGCATCACCCGCTTTATGCTACAGTGTGCTGCCAATACTGCATCGTCAAAAATGGTTTGCAGCAGCGAAAACGGCTGCATACCATTCCACTCCACCCATATTTCATCAAACGGTTGCTGCGCTAACGCCTGCGCTATTGTTTGTGGTATCCCACCCGGTTGCTGCAAGTCCTCCGCAAGCAGCAGGTGCACACAGCCGGGGATTACGGGGGCCGCTTCTTCTTCCCCCTCCTCAAATTGCAACAGCAGCACCCGTATATTCTGCCATTCTTCTTTATCAAATAATTGGTTCAAAAAGGTTGTTTTACCGGCACCAAGAAAACCGGTGACAACATAAACCGGAATTGTCATCTGTGCGTCTCCTTTATCAAAACTGTTTTTTATCTACCCGCTGCAGTGCCGCAGGTTTCACCTCTTTCCCTTTACCCTAGTTGACAATTCCTATTTCCTTTTGTTTTGCCGCGTACAGGCAACCCGCCGCGGTTTTTGCTCTCTGTCTCTCGCCGCCGGCTATTTTTTGGCGGCACAATCTTTGCAATAGCCGTATACCTCTAGGTTGTGACCAAGCACCTGAAACTCTTTATCCTTAATTTTAGGGATAAAGCTCTCCATTGGGCAGTTTTCCATCGGGATCATTTTGTGGCACCCAATGCAAACCGCATAATGGCGGTGGTGTTCACGGTTCAGCTCGTACACGGCGGTTTCACTATTCATAATACTGGTTTTAATGGCCAGCTTTTTTTCGACAAACAGCTCTAAAATACGGTAGACTGTCGAAAGCCACGCGCCGCCACCCTCTTTGCTGATGTGGGCAGAAATTTCCTGCGCACTCATCGGCTGGGTCGACTCTTTCAGCACGGCTAGCACACTTTCCCGCTGCTTTGTACGCTTTAGCCCTTTGGGCCAACAATCCTTTTCCTTTGTCAATATCATTCACCTCGTTCAATCCGCCGGACATTTTTTATTGTGCCGGCAATCCCTTTTCTCTCGATTGGCTTTACCCCGCACAATTAGGCCGCCCGCCGTGCGCGTAGCCTTGCCTGTACCGTTTTACCAACCAAAACGACCACCAATACGGCCACCGACACCAGAGCGGTAAACCCACCGGGGGCAACGTTTAAATAATACGAAACAAACAGCCCCGTCATGATATCTACCATGCTGAACACAATGGAAAAAATCAGCGTCACCCGAAACCCCTTGCCCAGTTGCAGTGCCGTGGCTACCGGCAGCGCAATCATGGAGCTGAGTACCAGCACCCCCACAATGCGAATCGACACTGAAATGGCGGACGCCACTAAAATAGAAAACACATAGTTGATCAGCTTGACCCGCACACCGGCCACCCTTGCCGCTTCTTCATCATAGGCAATGTACAGCATCTGGTGGTACAAAATAATCAAGGTAAGCACTGAAATAATGCTGAGCACCAGCACCATAATCATATCAAATTGAGTCACTGTAAGGATGCTGCCAAATAGAAACGAATCGGCATTGGCTTTTAATTTACCCGAACTGATAATGGTGATAGCGGTACCGACACTGAGCGAAAGTACGATGGTCAAAATTAAATCAGTATATTTCTTAAAATAATTGCGCAAAAACTCAATCAAGGCGCCACAAATGGAGGTAAATACAAACGCCCCCAAAATCGGGTTTTGGCCGGCCAACAGGCCCAAGGTGACACCGGCCAGTGACGCGTGCGACAAGGTGTCGCCAATCATAGAATAGCGGCGCAACACCAGAAAAATACCAATGCTAGGGCATAAAATAGAAATAAAAACGGATACTAAAACTGCGTTTTGCATAAAGCTATATTGCAGCATTGCCCACACCCCCTTGCCCACTTTTGCCGCCCAAAAACTCCTGCGCATATTTTTTGGGGGAGCACAGGTGCCCCCGCCCATCGGTTAAATGGTAAATCAATGTAGAGTTTGACACCGCAGCATCCAAATTATGCTCTACCGAAACAATCGTGATGCCGTTATTTTGGTTAATGCCCTTTAAAAAGCCGTAAATCTCTTGCTGGCTTTGAATATCTACCCCGGTAGAGGGTTCGTCTAAAATCAACAGGTCCGGCGCGCCCATCAGCGCGCGGGCAATTAATATTTTTTGCCCCTGCCCACCGGAAAGTGTGCCCATCAAGGCACCGGCAAACGCTTGCATCCCTACCTGCTGTAACCCCGCTTCAATCACGCTTTTATCACGTATTTTCAGCAGCCTGCGGTAAGAATCCAGTGCCTCATATACAGTAATGGGAAACCCGGCGTTGGAATAATCACTTTTTTGTGGCACATACCCCACACGGGCAGCCTTAGTGGCAATGCTGCCACTGGTGGGTTTTAAAAATTTTAAAATCAGCCGCATCAACGTGCTTTTACCGCACCCGTTTTCGCCTACGACCGAAACATATTCTCCCTCTTTTATCATAAGGTTTAGCCCGCGCAGCACGTACGGGGGCGAACCTGTATACGAAAAACTAAGGTCTTTTGCTGTAATCATGGTATACACCCTTTCGGCCCATTGGCCCGAAAAAAAATAAATGCAAATGCAACTCATTCGCACTTGACAAATCTGCTTTTCGCGATTATCATTCATATTATAAACGCAAATGAGTTGTATTTGCAAGTAAAACCCGGAGGTATTCATCATGTTAAAAAGATTTTCTGCTGCTGCGCTGGTACTTTTTCTTTTAGCCGGTCTTACTGCCTGCGGTAGCAGTGGTGGTAGTAGCATTTCCGCTGCCAGTTCGCCTGCCGCACCCTCTTCTGCCAACAGCACTAGCGAAAAGCTGAACGTATCGGTTAGCTTTAATGCCATCAAAGAGTTTGCCGAAGCCATTGGCAAAGACAAAGTAGAGGTTTCCACTATTATCCCGGATGGGATGGAACCGCACGATTTTGAGCCCAAAGCGCAGGACCTTGTTGCGCTGAGTGGGGCCGATGTATTTATCTATAACGGGCTGGGCATGGAGGCTTGGGCAGAAAAGGCCATCATTGCTGCAGGCAATACCGCCCTCATTACAGTAGACGCTTCTGCCGGGGCTGACGCAATCAAAAGTACCGACCCTGCCGAAGTTTCAGAACACGGCCAATACGACCCGCACCTTTGGCTGAGCATCACAGGCGCCAAAACCGAGCTAGAAAACATCAAAAACGCCTTTGTAAAGGCAGACCCCGCGAACGAAAGCTTTTACGAAACTAATTATCAGGATTATACCGCCCAGCTAGATGCACTGTATCAGGAATACAGTGAAAAATTCAAAACAGTGGAAAGCAAAAGCTTTGTAACTGGGCACGCGGCTTTTGGTTATTTATGCCGGGACTTTGGGCTGGAACAAAACAGTGTGGAGGATGTGTTTGCTGAGGGCGAACCCACCGCCCAGCAACTCGCTGAACTGGTGGATTACTGCCGCACGAACCATGTTACCACCGTATTCGCCGAAGAAATGGCAAGCCCCGACGTATCAAACACGCTGGCAAACGAAGTGGGGGCAACCGTACAGACCATTTATACCATGGAAAGTGCAGAGGACGATTTGAGCTATTTACAGCGGATGGAGAGTAACCTTTCTAAAATTTATGACAGCCTGACAAAATAACCCCGTTATACTGAAAGCAAGAACACCCGGCATATTTGTGCCGGGTGTTCTTGCTTTCAGCCTTGCAGGTTTACCTGCATCAGCTATGCGATTGTGTCTATTTAGCCCGCCTGGGTCATGCTCCATTGCCATACGGGCAGGTTGCCAAGGCCGATATCCTCCATGCTGATATCATCGCCAAGGCGGGTGTTGTACGCATAATCCTCGTACGTTGCCGCATAGAAGATGATGGGCACTTCGTCCAGCCAGGTCTGTTGCATCTCTTTGACGATTGCGATACCCTCTTCGTCACTGGTCGCCTGCATAAAGCGGGTATAGTATTCATCCCAGATATCTGACGGGTTGTTGATGAAGGTTGCCGCGTCGTTGGTCAACATGTTGCGCAGGTACATCGGGTTCGACTGCATCGTCATGTTGACAAGGCCGATGCCCGTTGTGCCGTCGTAGAAACCGGCAAACATGGTGGCGGCTTCTTCTACCTGAATGTTCACCGTCATGCCAATTGCCTGCAAGTTTTGCTGGATGATGCTGGCACATTTTTCACGCGAGCCCGGGGGGGTGCACAACGTGATGGGCTTGCTAAGATCAATCGCGCCATCGGCTGCAGCTTCTTGCAGAATTGCTTTAGCGGCATCCGGGTCATAGGTTGGGGTAACTGCACTGTCAAAATATTTAGTGCTGGACAGAATGGGCGATTCGATGGATGCCGCGTTTTGCAGCATTGCGCCAATGGCATCACGGTCGAGTGCCTTGTCAATCGCTTGGCGAATGCGCTTATCCGGGTATACCGTTTGGTTGACCATAATCATGTATGGCTGGGTCGGTACATCCAGATGCACGACCTTAATGCCGTCAATCCCCTCAAGAGAAGTGATATCATCCACGCTCATCGGCGGGTAAGCAAGGTCCACATCGCCCGCGATGATTGCCGAAGCCATGTTGGTAGTTGCCATAACCTGAATTTTAAACTTTGCAAATTTGGGTGCGCCAAGGTAATAATCTTTGTTGGCCGTCATCACCAGCTCACTGCCGGGGATGGTGCTTTCAAAGGTCAGGGGGCCGTTGCAGACCGGGGCGCTCCAGTTGGGCGAAGCCAGGTAATCTGCCGGTGCAGTGTCTTTCAACACATGCTCGGGAAGGGCCTGATACAGGTAGATATATGACGGGAAGGTCACCGCCTCGTTGATAACATCGTCAAACGTGTATTTCAGGGTATAATCGTCGATGGCTTCTGCACCAATGGGGGTACCGTCCGCGTTGCCGCTGCCGTCCACACCGGTCAGGATGCTGTATGTCGCTGCTTTCTGGTTGACCACGCAGGCGGGGTCGGAGATCATTTTCACCGCAAAAACATAGTCATTCGCGGTGACGGGCTCGCCATCGCTCCACTTTGCGTTTTCGTTCAGGTGGAAGGTGATAGACTTTTTGTCCTCTGAAACTTCCCAACTGTCTGCATTGCGTGGGGTGATATTACCCGCGTCATCAATGTAGACAAGGCGGTCGTAAAGCAAGCCAAAAACCAACTGGCTGTAATAGCCGCCCGACGCCGCATTGTACGGGGTGAGGTCGGCCCATGCAGAGCCAATTGCCATCGTGACAACTGCGTCACTGTCTACTGCCGCAGCAGTGCTTCCCGATGCAGTTGAGGCCGTGCTGGCAGAAGAACCGGAGCCCCCGCAACCGGCAAGCAGTGAGGCGGCCAGTACGGCGGTCAAGCCGATGCTGAGTGCCTTTTTGAAAAACCTTTTGTTCATTTCTTTTCCCCTCTTTCATTTCATTAAAACCCGCTTTTGGCTTTACACCTCAAACAGGATTTCATTGCTTTGCAATGCGCTGCTTTTAATTTGCAGCGCGTAGGGGCAGGCGACAAAATGTCCCTCCCCCATGTCTTGCCACTGCGGCTCTACTATGCTGCAGCTCTCTTGTGCATACGGGCATCGGTTGTGGAACCGGCACCCCTTGGGCGGGTGCAACGGGCTGGGCACATCGCCCGGCAAAAAGATACGCTCCCGCTTTTTATCAACATCCGGCACCGGTATGGCCGAAAGCAACGCTTTGGTATAAGGGTGCAGCGGGTTTTCAAACAGCTCTTGTTTGCTGCCAAACTCCACTAGCTTCCCAAGATACATCACCGCAACGCGGTCGCACAAATACCGCACCACACTCATATCGTGCGAAATAAACAGGTAGGCAACACCCGTTTTCTCCTGTGCCTCTTTCATCAGGTTCAATACCTGCGAACGCACTGAAACATCCAGCGCCGATACGGGCTCGTCGCACAGAATAAAGGCAGGGTCCACTACCATGGCACGGGCTGTGACGACGCGCTGGCGCTGCCCACCGGACAACTCGTGCGGAAACTTGTAAAACTGGTACTCGCCAAGGCCCACAAATTCTAAAATTTGTTGGGTCTTTTGCTTTTTTTCTTCCTCTGTGCCGATGCGAAACGCATCCAGCGGGGCGCGCACTAAATCAAAAACCGTTTTTCTGGGGTCCAGTGATGCAAACGGGTCTTGAAAAATAATCTGCATTTTTTGGCGCAATGGGCGTAATTTTTTGTTGTCATATCCCGCAATGTTTTCGCCCATAAACTCAATTTGCCCGGCCGTCGCGCTTTGCAGCCCCAAAATAGTCCGCCCAAGGGTCGATTTACCGCAGCCGGATTCCCCTACTAGGCCCACCGTCTCGCCGGGCATAATGTCTAAACTGACACCGTCCACCGCTTTTAGCGACAGCTTGCGGTTTTTGACCCCGCGCACCGGGAAGTACTTTTTTAAGTTTTTAATCGACATCACCGGCACTTGCCGTGCATTATCATTTGTCTGTGTCATTCCGCTTCCTCCCCTCTGCTGCCGGGGGCCCCGCAAAGCAGGCAGCGCACCTGATGGCCCGGCTCTACTTCAACAAGCTGCGGCTTTTGCTGGGTGCATTGCCCACTGCACTGCCCACAGCGATTGCTAAAACGGCAGCCCGCCGGCATTTCGCTGAGCGACGGCACGGTACCGGTGATGCTGGTCAGCCGCTGCATATCGCGGTCTACCCGCGGCAGCGAGTTGAGCAGCCCCTGCGTGTAAGGGTGCAACGGGTTTTTAAAAATCATGGCGGCGCTGCCGTACTCCACCACTTCGCCGGCATACATAACCATCACATAATCTGACGTTTCGGCCACGACCCCCATGTCATGGGTGATCAGGATGATCGACGTGCCCATTTCGCGCTGCAACTCTTTCATCAAATCCAGCACCTGCGCCTGAATGGTCACGTCCAGCGCGGTGGTGGGCTCATCTGCAATCAGCAGCTCCGGCTTTGCCGAAAGCGCCATAGCGATCATCACACGCTGGCGCATGCCGCCGGAAAGCTGGTGCGGGTATTCGTACATGCGCTGGTCCGGGGCCGGGATACCCACCTTTTCCAGCATTTTTGTCGCCTTTTGCCAGGCCTCTTTTTTGCTGATGTTGCTGTGCGCCTGATACATCTCTACTAGCTGCACCCCAATGCGGTAAGCGGGGTTTAGCGAGGTCATCGGCTCTTGAAAAATCATCGATATTTTGCTGCCGCGCACTGCGCGCATTTCTTTTTCGCTCAACGTCACAGGGTCACGGCCCTGAAAACAAATGCTGCCGCCGGAAATAAGGCTGGTCTGCTTGGGCAGCAGGCGCAAAATCGTATTTGCGGTAACACTTTTACCACAACCAGACTCCCCCACAATGCCCAAAATTTCACCCGCTTTGACCTGAAAGGTGACATCTTGTA
>JAQVCK010000088.1 GCA_028689835.1 Pygmaiobacter sp.
CTTCACGGGCAATATCGGCTTCACTTGCCAGCACGCGGCTGAGCACCCGCAATACGTTACCATCCACAGCGGGCACGGCAATACCAAAGGCAATGCTGCTGATTGCCCCGGCAGAATAACGCCCAATGCCGGGTAGCGTTTGCAGTGCGTCAAAATCGGCAGGTAACCGGCCATCGTATTTGTCCATTACCATGCGCGCGGCTTTTTGCAGGTTGCGCACCCGGTTGTAATAGCCAAGGCCTTCCCACAACTTGAGAAGTTGCTCTTCCGGTGCGGCGGCAAGGTCGGCAATAGTGGGCAGGCTGGCGATAAAACGCTCAAAATAAGGGGTCGCAGCTTCAACACGGGTCTGTTGCAACATGATTTCAGATAGCCAAACATAATAGGGCTGTGGGTCGGTGCGCCAGGGTAGCACCCGGTTGCCTGCGTCGTACCAGCGAAGCAGGGGAGTGGGGATTTGATTCAATAAAGGCAGGTCTTGTTCAAAAGGGTTCATAGGGGTCTCCATTATCTCAGAAATAGGGGCAGCTCTTCTAATTGTTCAATCACTGGGCTGCCGGTTGCAGCAAGCAGTTCGCGCGTTTGGTGCCCGCCGGTAAACAGCACCGCACTACAACCGCAACCGGTTGCAACCTCATAATCGTGCACGCTGTCACCAACAAATAAAATTTGGTCTGCGGGGGTACCACAACTTTCTACAAAGCTACGGGCCAGTTGTAGTTTGCTTTCTGCGTAAATATCACCAATGCCAAGCAAGCGGTCAAAGTAGGGCCTTATGGGGTAGCGTGAAAGCTGTAATTCAAGGTGGCTTTGCAGCGAAGCCGAAAGCAATACCTGCTTTACCCCTGCTTGTTGCAACTGTTGCAACGTAGGTACGGCACCCTGCTGCAATGCACAGTGCTCGGCTGCCGGGTGATACCAGTCCATAAATTGCTGTGCCACCACCTCAAACGGGGTGCGAGCAAAATCAAACCCCACATTGCGGTAATATTGAATGATGGGGAAGCAAAAGTTTGCGCGATAAGCAGTAAGGTTTGGGATTGGCGGGTAGTCGTTAGATTTTAATACCCGGTTGATCGTTTCAAACGCAACGGTAAGGTCATCCAGCAGGGTACCATTCCAATCCCATACAACGGTGGTAAAGGTATTCAATGCAGGCTCCTTTCGCCGAATGGCCCTTAAAACCAACGGTGCTTTTTAAAATAGTAAACTAGCAACGCCACCACGGCGGCACTGATTAAAATCACGACAGGGTATCCCATTGCCCAGCCATACTCCGGCATGGGAAAGTTCATGCCGTACCACCCAACAATTAAAGTCAAAGGGGCAATAATAGCGGTAATAACGGTGAACAGCTTCATAATTTTGTTTAGCTCAATGTCCACCTGTGCCTGATACGATTCGCGCACCTGTGTGATGTAATCCCGCAGGTTGCCGGTGTGGCGGTTCAGCCGGTCCAATTTACCCTGAAAAATACGAAAATAACGCAGGGCTTCATCGTCAAAAAAGCCGTTTTCATTTTCAGTAATACCGTCCAGAATGTCGTAAAACTGCTCGTAATATCCTTTTAGGGTGAATAACTTACGGCGTAATGATGCAATATGGCGGGCGTATTCCGGCGTGTGTTCGCCTTCCAATAGGCGGTCTTCCAGTGCCAAAATCTCTGCTTCAATATGGTCTAGCCGTTCACCATCCTCGGTGGTAAGTTGCTTAAATAAAAAATAAAGGATGTTATCAAAGGACACATCCTCCGCCTTTTGAGCAAAGGCAGCAAGGTCGCTGCGCAGGCTGTTGCTATCGCAAAACACCAGCAACCGGTCATGGGTTACCGTAAGTAGCACCGGGTTGTTAGACAATATGAATTTTTTACCATTTAAAACATTAAGCCGAATCAAATCCAACCCAATACGGCTTTCAAACTTGGCAGCGTGCCCGGCCAAAATTTCAGGCAAAAACGAACTGTCGCCACCAAGTGTTTGCAGCACTGCTGCCGCAGTTTCCAGTGGGGCAATGCCAAAACAAATTTCAGCAGTTGGGGTAGCTGCGCTCGCGGCGATTAACCGCTTATCCTGAATACGGTACAACAGGGTGTCGTTTTGCGGCATTTATTTCAAGCCTCCTCAACACCTTGTTCGGCAAAACTTTGCTTTTCGCCGCGCAGCTCATTTACCAGTTCGGCAAACGGCCAACTGCGGTTGTGTGCAGTTACCACCGCTTTTAATGCGTCGGGTGCCAGCGCATCGTCGCGCAGTGCAGTCAGTACATGGTCTAGCACGGCATCGGCAAACGCGTAAAAAACAATCACTTTTTCTGTGGGTGGGTCTTCTGGCCCGGCATCTGGGCTGGGTTTAAAATTGGGCAACGATAATAAAGCACCGATGCTTTGGCCAACCTCTTGCGGCTGTACGGTGCGTACCGACACGCGCTGCGTGCGAAACAGCCCAAGCAACAGTTCGGTTTTGGGGTTTTGTTCATCAAAGCCGTAAAGTAAAACGACCCCTGTTTGAATGCGAGCTTTCATCGTTTCACGACCTTTATAGGATAAATTATAGGGCAGAACCACATTGTGCACAGTGCTGACCCAAAAACAGCTTACTGTATATTATACCACAGGTTGCCCCATAAAGGCAGCACCCCCGTTGCCATCGCAACGGGGGTGCTGCTACACAATCACGTTATTTTTTGACAACAGGTACCCAAACTTCAAAAGTAGCGTTTTGCGGGTCAGGGGTCAGGTAAAGCTCTACATCTGGCGCGTCTGCGTACTCGTAGCCGGATGTTGGCAGCCATTCAGTCACAATGCGTTGTTCTAGCGTTTGAATGGAGCCTGGCATACTGCCGGTGCCAGGAAAAACTGCCCAAGTGCAAGCTGGCACGGTGTATTCCACAAACCCCGTATCAGCAAGCGGCAGGGTGCTGGCGACAGCGATATAGTAATACCAGTCTTTGCCCATGCAGGCACTGACACCAAGAACACCCTTGATGGGGGTATCCATCATGGCGGCAAGTTTTGGCATGACACCTTCTTGCGCGGCTTTTGCCCAAAGTTGTGGCACCACCTGAAAATTTTCTTCTAAATTTTTTTTCAGCGGGGCCGAAAGGCCAACGATACGAAAAGATTCTTTTTGTTCAATACGATATTCCATTTGTGCAGCTCCCTTTACCATAATTTTGAAGCTGATGGGTAAAAACGCCTGTAAAGAAACGCCTCTTTCGCGCGCGGCAGAGGGTGCAATGCCATGGACCCCTTGAAACGCACGGTTAAAAGCAGTGGGGGAGTCGTAACCGTATTTTAATGCAAGGTCAATTACCTTGGCATCGCCCGTTTGCAACTCTGCTGCGGCAAGGGTCATGCGGCGGCGACGGATGTATTCCCCTAGCGGTACCCCGGCAAGATAAGCGAACATCCGCTGAAAATGATACGCCGAACAGCAAGCAATCCGCGCGATTTTTTCATAGTCCGGCTTTTCAGTCAGGTTTTGTTCGATATATTCCAGAGAGAGATTCAGGCGTTCAATCCAATCCATTTTGTCAGCTCCTGATTTACATTTTACATTTTGGTAAGGGGGCTTTCCTCGCTTTTTGTGCACGGAAAAGCGAGGGCTTAAGGGTAGCGAAGCCAATACGTCGAAAAAATTATAGCGGGCGCGGTGTCGCTTCAAGCTTTGTGGTAAGTGCCGTGACGGCACAAATCGTCTTAAAGTTTCGTACTGTGGCAAGCGGCACCAGTTGTGCTGCTTTTTGTGCAAGCTTTGAATTGCGAATACCACCCGGCAGCAAAAGGTAAAGGTCACTGCCGGCAAGGTGCAGTTGCGCACCGCCTGTTTGCAGTGTTTGCAGGGTATCCAATATCCTTTTTGGTGGTGGGGTGGCGCAAAGCTGTACATAATAGCTTTCAGCATTACCGCTTTGCAGGGCCGCCTGCCGTATAGCGGCAATGGTAAACGGGTGTGCTGCCACAAGTGCTCGCATTTCTGCGGCGGTGCGCAAAATGACCGGGCTTAAAAGTGCAAATTGCATTTGTAAAACCGTTTCCAATTTTTTAATTACAGCGTCAGCAGGTTCATCGCAACAAAAAACAAGATTACCGCTTTGCAGGTAGGTTGTAATTTGTGTAAATGGTTGTTCTGCAAGGGCCTGCTTTAAGTCTGCCATTTTAATGCGCCCCGTGCGGCCCACATTGACCCCACGTAAAAACGCAGCAAATACGGGCATATGCCACCTCCTTTTGACATGCAGGCTTTAACTGCCGGAAGAACACTTTGCCGCATCAATTGCAAGGGCAATCATTAACACCATAAGGGCGTTTTCCGGCCCGTCAATATCCATCACATAAGTATCGGTCAGGTGCAGCAGTTCTTTTGAAAGATGTGCAACGGTGTTGCCGGTTGCATCGGCAATATCATATTCCCAGGCAAAAATATCCCCGCTGATCTGCCAGCCGTTACAATCCACCTGAAAAGAAGGCTTAAAAAAAGTGAATTGCTTTTTTATTTCTCCAATACAATCGTCACCGATGTACAGGCGAAAGCGGGGCAGAAAAGTGAAAATTTCTTCTTTTACAGTCCCGACATATTCGCCGGTTGTATTGTAAATTTCAAGGCAATGCCCCAGCGCCAAGCGCCCCTTTACGGTATAGGCGGTGTTGCCAACTTCGTCGTAGATGTCATAGCTGTCAAGCCACGAAAATAGCCGTTGTTTGAATAATAAGCGCATACTCGCTCTCCACTTCTTTCTTGTTTTACCTGCATTTCAGTCTACCGTATTGAGCAGAGTAATGCAAGCGAGGGCTCGCTTGTATAGTTCCTCAAGGGATGCTATATTCACTTGACAAACAGCAAAAAAATGAATAAAATATCATAAAAATGAAAATATATTCAAACTTGCTTTTGCATTTTAAGGCGGTGCCGGCATGCAGGGCAGAAAAGAGGGAACAAAGCTATGTTTCAAAATGCAATTATAAAAACACCTTGCAAGGCGATGGTAAACGGGCTGACTGCACACCCACAGTTTGGGGCGCCAGATTATGAAAAGGCGTTACAACAACACAAAACATACCAAGAAGCGCTTGTGCAGTGCGGGGTAGAACTGACCGTGCTGCCGGCAGACGAAGCATACCCCGACAGCTGTTTTATAGAGGATGTTGCAGTGCTGACAAAATACTGCGCTATTATTACAAACCCGGCAACGCCCAGCCGTAACCCAGAAATAAAAGCCATTCAACCAGTGCTGCTGCGGTTCTACCCGCAGGACAAAATTTATGAAATTACCGCCCCCGGCACGTTAGAGGGTGGCGATGTAATGATGTGTGGCGATACCTTTTTTGTGGGAATGTCTGCCCGCACCAACGAACAGGGGTTTCAGCAGTTTCGTGAAATCCTTGCAAAGTTTGGCTGCCACGCCATTGCGGTGCCGCTCAACGAGGTGTTGCATTTAAAAACAGGGGTTGCTTACCTTGAAAATAATACCATTCTAGCGGCAGGCGAATTTTGCGATAAGATGCAGCTGAAAGGCTATCAACAAATCGTTGTGCCACCCGAAGAAGCTTACGCCGCAAACTCTATTTGGGTCAATGGTACCGTACTGGTACCCGCGGGTTACCCTATAGTAGAGGGCAAGCTGCGGGATGCCGGGTATCCGGTGATGGTATGCGATACCTCTGAATTTAGAAAATTAGACGGCGGGCTCAGCTGCCTTTCGCTGCGGTTTTAAAAAAGTTGGATTTAGTTTTTTTTGTGTTTGCGGGGTTTTGGCAAGTCCACAAAGGGCAGCAATGCCGCTACTACCTTGTGGCTGAGCGTACGGTCATCAATATCAAGGATATAATACTCTTTTGCGCCGGGGTAAGGGATACCTACCTCAGCGGCTGCCAAAAGCGTTGCGACGCAAGGTAGCTTTTTAATGAATACGGTATTGTCGCAAACCAGCAGTAAAGGCCGGTCATTGACATAAATCATGTACTCACCAAACATCTTGCGCGAGCGCACGATACCGCAGGGGGCAACCTGCTCACACACATAGGTTACAAACTCAGGGCTGGATGCCATAAAAAACACTCCTTTTACTCTGCTTGTGTAACAGGGTGGCGTAGGTAGTCTAAAACGACAACACCCTCTTCTACCATATACCGGTCAAGGGTAAGTGGGGCAGATGTAGGGCGCGGGTAAAACAGTGGCTTGCCGTGCCCCAAAAGCACTGGGATGATACCAATGATGTAGCGGTCGACTAAATCCGCTTCGATTAGGGGTGCGGCAACTTTGCCGCCGCCAAATAAAAAAATATGTTTGCCCTGCTTTGCCTTTTCTGTACGCACAGTGCCACAAAGGTCCTCTGTAATAAAGCGAACATCCTCTGCTTTTAATGGCGGGTGGCTGGTTGCTACAAGCACCTGTTTACCTGCAAAATCAAGGTGCATCTTCTGGTCATAGCAGGTACGGCCCATAATCACGGTATCAATGCCCTGTAAAAAGGCATCGTAGTCCCAACGCATGGCAGTATCAAGGTGATGCTGCCCGTCCCCATGAATCCAGTCGTAACCACCCTCGTTATCGGCAATAAAGCCATCAAGGCTCATTGCAAGGCTGAGAATCAGCTGTTTACCCAAATAAATTACCCCCATTTCTGTTTTGGTGCTTGCAGTGGTTATAGTATCTTTTGCATGACATAGTTTTGTAGCGTAATACCCTTACGCACTACCTGTTGGGCTTTTACAACCGTATAACCGCGCTGTTTTAAAAAAGGTTTTGCTGTAATGGAGGCATGGGTCGTTACCCGCAAAATGTCGTGATTACGGGCGTACAGCTCAAGTTCGTTTACAAGTGCGGTAGCAATGCCGCGCCGCCCAAATAGGTGATGAACAAACAACCGGTCAAGGTAGCCGGTATCATCAATGTCCCCAAAACCAACAAGGCTGTCGCCTATAGTGGCAACCAGTGCATAGTGTTGTAACAAGCTTTGGCCCCAGTTTGCGGCATCCATACCACCGTGCAGCCAGGCATTGATTTGTGCCGGGGTATAATCGGCTGCGTTGACCCTGCGAACCGTATTGGTAAACAAGGTCAAGGTTTCGGCACAGTCAGCGATTTGGTAACGTCTAATCTGCATTTCCTTACCTTCCCCTGTAAAAACAGCCCGCTTTTGTAAAAACACAAAGGCAGGCTGTTTGTTATTGTACTTTCTTTTTTGCGCGCTTAGCCATATACATTTTATCATCGGCTTGCTGAATCAAGTCATCCGCAGTAAGTGGGATATCAGACGTAGTCTTTATGCCATAAGAGAACGACAGGCGCGCACTGGAGGGCAGGAAATCAAGCGAAAGCTTTTCGACCGCGTTCAAAACGCGCTGTAAAAAGGCTTGCGCTTCACATTCGTTTGTGTTGCGTAGTGACAACAAAAATTCGTCTCCGCCATAACGGGCAGCCCAATCTGTTTTTGAGCGTATTTCGTGGGCAAGTACGGCACCCACCGCTTTAATGGCAAGGTCACCTGCCCGGTGGCCATAGAGGTCATTGATCTGCTTAAAGCTATCAAGGTCAATAAAACAAACAGAAAGCGGGGTACCCTCCAGCATCGAATTTACCACATCGGCAGGCAGCCGCTCATCCACAAAGCGGCGGTTATAAAGTGTTGTGATAAAGTCTCGGACAACGGCGTCATTAATACGCTCAATAAAGTTTTCAAATGCCTCACCGTTGATATAATCTTGCAGCCCAATCATCATTGTGTCTGCCGCGTCTTTCAACAATTCCAGTACAACCGGGCGCTCGGCATTTTTAACTGGTATGGCATTGACCCAAAACACATGGTTTTTATTTTTCTCTATTTTAATAAAGCTCTGGTTATTTAAATGTGCCCGAATAGAAATGCAGTTATTACAAATCTGGTAGTTTTCCCAGTAATCATAGCACATATCATTAGCTTGGCAGGGCATATCACCACGGTAGTCTAATACCTTTTTTTCAACGGGGTCAACAAGGCGCACCACATCGTACATCTCATGAAAAAAATCTAAATTCTTTCGAATTTCTGCAATGGTCATTGGCTTCATGGCTCTCTCCTGATCAAAAAGATTTCCTCTATGAGGCGATGTAAACGATGGTTAAGAGGTCATGTTTTTCATGCAAAACAAACAACAGAGAAAGAAGAAAGAACATCAAATGCTGAACTTTGCAAAAAACAAGATACGACATTATTTTTAATAATACCATATTTTATGCTATAAATCTATGTGTTGATTTAAGATGATGAACTAAAAGTAATATTTAATTAAAACAGAAGTAAAGCATTTTTGATTTTGTTATCGGTGCCGGTACTGTGCTAACCAATAAGTGGGTAAGGCCCAAAGTAAGGTATAAAGGGTAAAAGTCAGTGCAGCACTACCAACTAGAATCAACAAAAATTGTACATAAGCCCCTTGCACTGTGCGCAGGACATAATAGCCTACCATAACCAGGCAGGATTGATGTAGTAAGTAAATACCAAACGAAGCTTTTGAAAGGTGCCGGAAAAAAGGTGTGCTTTGATTAAAGTACCGCTTTGCCATGCCCAGAAATGCAAGAATCGCAACCCACATTACCACAGCGTCAAAGACACCCACAGCAGTACCATCCCGAAACTGAAACGCAAAATAGCTGATTAGTTTGGTGACGGTAAGCAAAACAAAAGCGAAAAACAGCGGCCAGCGTCGTTTTTCAAGCAATTTTTCTATCGATGCATCGCTTAAGACAAAAAAGCCAAGCAGGAATAAAACAAAAAAACGGCCAAAGCTTTTACCGCCAAAATTCAGGATAGGGGTTGCGATAAGTGGCAAGAAAAAGAGGCACAACAAAATGGGCAATGTACATTTTTGCAATGTAAGGTTGCGCTTGCTTTTTAGGTAATAATGCATCAGTGGTAGGGCAAGCACCGAAATTAAAAACAAATGCCATAAAAACCACAAATGCCCCATTGTAAAACCACCGGTGTAGCCGGTAAGGTCATTAAACTTTGAAAAGAATAGTTGATACTGGCCCCAATAGCTACCGGTATAACCGTTGTGAAACCGTTCGGCATAATAGGTCTGTACCGGTACAATCAACAATATGCCTAGGATGAGGGGTAACAATAATTTGTGCACACGTTCTTTTAGGTAAACAGCCGGTGTACGCTTTTGCAGGGCCCAATAAGAGCTAATCCCTGAAACCACAAACAAAAGGGGCATAAACCAGGTGTAAGTTGCAATAATAAAGCCGGAAATCGAGTCAACGGGGGCGCTGCGCACATAAAAATTTTCGCCCCAATCGTTATAAATCATCGCCGTGTGGTAAGGGAAAAGCAGCAAAATCGTTGCCCAGCGCAGGTTGTCGATATAGTACTTTCTCAAACAAAGACCTCCCATTTAGTACAATAAGTGGCTAGAGGTGTCACTCTCCGGCTGTAGGGATTAGCCCCCCAGTCTCCCACCGTGATAACACAAAAATTCCGTTGCCCCATATTGCAGCAGCTTTTGCAATGAACGTGCCGCTTGCTTTTGATCCAGTGCATATTCGGGGTTTGCCAGCACAAGCCGGCCCTCTTGCACTGCGGCGGCATCACCGGTGATCATGACACGCTGCTGTGTGAGATAGAGTGAAATGTGCCCGGCAGTGTGCCCAAAGGTTTCAATCACTTCGCAGCCACCGCACCAGTTGAATTTATCACCGCCTTTTACGGCAAGGTCAACCGGGCAGGGGGTTACTTCTTTTAGGATTTTACTAAATGCCAAACCAAACGCCTGCTGTTCAGGGGGCAAGTTGGGCTGCATTGCCTCCGCCTGGCTTAGCCGCAAGGGCTTGCTGTGCCCGTCAATAAACGGCACTTCTTTTTCACCGGCAACGACAATCACCTGTGGGTAACGCTGTTTTAAAGCGGCAAGTGCCCCCATATGGTCATGGTCGTGGTGGGTAATGACCACATGGGTCAACAGTTCTCCCCGCAAACCATGTTGTGCCAGTGCCTTTTCAATTCGTGGCAAAAACCCGGTATAACCACAATCGACCAGCACACAACTATCGTCGCTTTGCAGTACCACCGGGTAAATGGTGTCTTTTGTCGGGCCAAATTCAAACGGAATCTCTAATAGAATAATGCGGTTCATTTAATCTCCTTTATTAGGCCCTTCGGCCTGTGGTGTTTGACGGCGCAGCATGCCGGTTTTGTCAGCGGGTAGATAATCAAATTGATGTTTGTGGTAAAGCTCGTCAGCGGGGCGGTTTGCAATTAAACAAATATAACTATCCTCGTGGGTGTGCTGGGCAAAATAAAGGTCAATTTGCTGCATAATGCGCTCTGCATACCCCTTGCGCCGGTATGCTTTATCCACCATGATATCGCTTACCACATAAGTGATGCCGCCATCGCCCACAACACGGCCAAAGGCAACTAGCAAATCATTGTCATAAAGGCACACCGTAAATAAAGAGTTTTGCAATGCCACGGTACTGCGCGCAAGGTCTTTGCCCCCCATATCAGCCCGGATGCGTAGGTCAATGTAGTCTTGTGCTGATGGTGGGGTAAGTATAAGTTGCATGATAAATGCCATCCTTTTTTATAATTTTGCAGGGGCTTTGGCTTTGAAAATATAATTCAAAGCAGGGTAGCGCGGTTGCGGCCATTTTTCTTTGAAAGATAAAGGGCCTTGTCCGCACGCTCCACAGCATCTTTGTAAGAAGAATCTGTTCGTAAATTGCAAGAGCAAGTTGGACACCCACGGTAGAGTGGGCGCGGGTTCTTAGGCGGCGTAGACTTTATCCAAGAATGCCTCAAATAGTTCCTCCGGCGTGCGGTAGCCGAGCTTGCGGCGA
>JAQVCK010000089.1:0-8192 GCA_028689835.1 Pygmaiobacter sp.
CTGCAAAGCCCGGACCTGCCAAAAATTATCAATGCACACCATTTTAAACGGCTGGTGGGGTTAATTGAAGGGCAAAAGGTCGCCGCCGGTGGCGTGTGGGACGAAGAAAAACGCAAAATTGCGCCGACCGTGCTGGTGGATGTGACCGACGACGCGCCGGTGATGCAGGACGAGATTTTTGGGCCGGTGCTGCCGGTGCTGACCTTTGACACCCTGCAAGAGGTGGTAGAGCGTCAGCAGGCGCTGCCAAAGCCCTTGGCGCTTTACCTGTTTACCCGCAACCCTGCGGCAGAGCGCAAAGTTACCAGCAAAATCAGCTATGGCGGTGGATGCATCAACGACACGGTAATGCACCTTGCCAACGACAACCTGCCGTTTGGCGGCGTAGGGGCGTCCGGCATGGGCGCTTACCATGGCAAAGCCAGTTTTGAAACGTTCAGCCACTACAAAAGTGTGCTAAAAAAGGCCAATCTACTTGATTTGCCGCAGCGCTATGCGCCGTACACAAAAGAGGCGTTTGCGTTCATTAAAAAATTTATGAAGTAAAAAACAGAAGGAAAGGCCAGCCCACAGAGGGTATGGCTTTTCTGCTAAAAAAGTGAGGGCACTTAGTTGGAACCCGTTTTTAAAAATGCATATGTTTACACGATGGAAGACCTGAAAGAAATAGCACAGCATTCGATGGTACAAAAATACAAGATCACTGCAATGGTATTGGCCGCATTGTGTTGCTTGCTCGCTGTTTTATTGTGGCTATTGCAGGGGCCTTTTGTGCTAATTGCGGCACTGCTAATCAGTGCGGTATTGGTGCTGTTTAAACTTTTCAGGCTACCCACTAAGCTGGCAGGGCAGACCTACCGGCGCAACCAAGTCATGTATCAGGCGCAGCCACGCGTGGAAGTCGATTTTTTTGACGACCAATTGCAGGCGCATAACGAAAGCAGCAAGGCAATACTTCAATTTACGTATGACAAAATTGTGCGCATAAAAGAAACAAAAAATCTCTATTTGCTCCTCTTACCAGAGCAATTGGTCGTCATGGTGCAAAAGCGAGGCTTTATCAGTGGGCAACCCGCAGAGTTTGTGCCGTTTTTAAAGCAAAAATGCCCCGATGCCGCACGGCGCCTGTAGGCAAAAAATAAACGGTATAAAATAAAAACAGCTAAGCAGTACAAAAGGCCTTGCCTTTTCACCCTGCTTAGCTGTTTTGTTGTTTTAAAAAAGTATCACAGGCATCAACAACCCTATGCCCGTTAAAAAACAAAAGGGCTGCAATTGGTACTTGCAATAGGGTTTGAAATGCAGCCTACTACATAAACCACACTTGCTCGTTGCTGGAGGAAACCGCGGCCGCCCCGGCAGAAAGTGCAGCAAGCACATCGGCCTTGGTTTTGATTAGCCCGCCCGCAATGACCGGCAAATCAGGGTGCTGCTGCGCAATTTCGCCAATTGCAGCGGTCATTAAACCGGGCAGCAATTCTACCATGTCGGGTTTGTTGGTTAAAAACTGCCGGTTGATATTGGCCTCTGCAATAGAATCCAACAAAAAGAAACGCTGCACCGTCAACAGCCCACGGCTGCGTGCGTGCTTTAATAGTGACGGCTTTGTGGAGATAATACCGTCCAACTTTGTATTTTCAGCTAGAAAATCTACCGCCACATCCTTGGGGGCCAACCCGTCAATCAGGTCGATATGGACAAAAACCAGTTTATTGGCCTCTTTTAATTCCCGCACAATGTCGCCGATGTTACAAACTGTACCAAACAAAATAAAAAACACTTCACTGTCGCAGGCCATTGCTTTGCGCATGCCCTCACGGTCCTTTACTGCGGCGATAATAGGGGAATTTCGCAAAATTTCCAGCATTTCCATTGGGGAACCTACCCTTTCCTGCTGCCTTAAAACCACAAATTACCCTCAAAGCAGCGTTTATCCTCATGCAGCCCGCTGACATACCAGCCGGCCCTACCTTCTTTTTCTATCTCTGCGCGTTGTAACTGCATTTCTTGCCCCAGCGGCAGTTCGGCACGGTAGTGCAGCACCGCTTTGCGAAACCCGTGCTCGCCTTGCAGCAACGCAACCGGCAGCGCGTCACACAAAATATCGCCGTAATAAGTATTGTTTAAGTGGCCGTTCTGGTCCACCCGCGAATAGCAGGCTTTTGCAGTACCCGCGGCGGTCAATTCGTCTGCCCGTGTGACAGAAACATCTTGCTCTTTGTCCAATTGCAAAAAGAATGGCAGTTCAAGCCCTTCCGGTGCGTGGCGCATGACACGGCGGGTCGTGGTGTCGGCCAGTACCCAGCGGGAGTCCACTGCGGCGGCTAGCTTACCATCCTGCCCTAAAAAGCTGGTATAGCGGTTGTAAAAGGCGTGTGCCGGCGCACCGGGTTCACTCACCAGCCGCAGCACCTCACGCACGCCAATATCGCGGTAGGTTTCCACACTCACTTTGACCAGCACAAACGCGGCCCCAAACCCAAGCAGACGCTCGGTCGTGACCCCCAGTGCGTCGCAGTGGTCGGTACCGACCTGCTGTGCCTCGCGCAGCAATGCACCCAAGGTCATTCGGCCACAAAGGTCACATTTTGTGTACTCTACAACAACTTCTTTCGTAAAGGTTTCCAGTTCCATGCTATTCGGCTTCCTTCCTTTTCCATAGCAATATTATACCGGAAATTTCTGCCCTTCGCAAACATTGTGTGACAAAAAACAAGCCGCCCGACAAACGGGCGGCTTGTAAGCATCTATTATAGACGATTCTTTTTGAATAGCAGGTAAGAGACGCCAATGGCAATTAGCCCAGAGGGGATAACCAAAAACCCGACATTGCTGATGACAGACGGCACAAAAATGCACAGCAGTGACATCAGGATAAACGGTAGAATTGCAATTTTAAGCCCCTTGATGTAGTATTTGCAGCCCAGCGCACCAAACAGTGCGGCAACCACGTTGTTAAATGCCGGGGTAAGCACCGGGTTTTCCAACACCGGGGCTAGCGGCACCATCAGCAATACCCCAATGGCAATGATAATAGTAGTGGTCAGTGCGCTGGCGGCAACTGAAAGGGTGGAGACAATTTCGTTTTCAGGGGTGCCGGCCTCGGTTTTGCAGATGTCGCGCGCGTTGACCGCGCAGGGAATCTTCATGTTGGTGACGTTGCCGGTGAGGAAGGTCAGGTAGCTTGCACCAGACCCCAACATGGGGGCATAAATCATAAATTCAACAATAGCAACCGGCAGATAAATCAGTGCTACCTGCGCAATAGCTTTGCCAAAAGCGGGCATTGACGGCATGGCCCCCAGCACCGCGCCCATGGCAAACGGCACACTGAGCATCCAAATGATTGCGACGATTAGCATGATGCGGCCAAACCGGTGAATGCCATTATTATAAGTTTCAAAAAACTCTGTTTTTTGTTGCTCGTTCATTTGTATTCCCCCCCTATACCAGTGATACAACTACAGCGGCAGCCATACCGGCCAGCATGCTTACCGCAATAGAAAAGTTATCAAGCCAGGCAATTTTGCGCTTTTCGGTAAAGTAATAAAAGACCCCCATCACCGCGGCAGCAACCAGCGCGGTGATAATGGGCACAATGTTTTTGTCGGCGGTAAACTGCCCAATGTAGCTGCCGAGGTACGCCGAAACAAGGCCGATAAACATGGCAAGCGTCAGCACGTCGCCAAAGTTGCGCCCGCCCTTGGTTTTGGTGGATTTCTTTTCTGCCCCGTTGAGCTTTTTCATGTAGCTCTTTAATAAGAAAATGCAGCAGAACAACCCCCAAATAATGCCGACCGTCATTACCAGCGCAATGGTCGTAAATGCCTGTGGTGTCATTTCGCTTGCATTCAGGCCAGAAAGCCCGATACTTTTCGATGCCATGTCGGCCACGTTGGTTTCGTACGGCAGTGCCCCCACGACGGACAGCCGAAGCCAAGGCAGCGGCACCCCAAGGCTACCGGACAGTGCAACGACCCCCAGCAGAATACTAATACTGGGCAACAGGGTAAAGGTGATGCTGCTGGTGACGGCCCGTTTAAGCTTGGTTTTGTCCATGCCAAGGGCCAGCCCTGCGCGGTAGCTTTTGAGCATAAACACAATGCACATAGCCACGACAAACACAATGACACTGCCGCAGATTAAATAGAATGCCGGTGAGTTAAGCTGTTGTAGAACACTCATCAATAAATCCTCCCCACGATGCAAACCAAAGACAAATGTACGCTTTGGCAACACAAAAAATTAAAATATCTGTTACAGTATAGCATAGCCCCCTAGAAAAAGGAACAAGGTTTTGAGGTGTTTCTTTATTTATGGTATAAGCTGCCGAACCGCTTGCGCTGCATTTTAAAATGCGTTAAAGTAATAGGCGTATAAGGTTTCAGTATGAGGGCTTACTTGCCATCTTGCCATAACAAAAAGGAGAAACGCAATGAATATCAGTTTGTTTGATGTGCTGGGCCCCGTGATGATTGGGCCGTCCTCGTCCCACACGGCGGGTGCGGCAAAACTGGCACGTGTTGCCCGTACGATTGTCGAAAAACCGTTTCATCTGGTGACCTTTGGCCTGTACGGCTCGTTTGCCAAAACAGGGGTAGGGCACGGCACGCGACAGGCGCTATTGGCTGGTGCGATGGGGTTTAAAGAGGATGACGAGCGCATTAAAACGATAGAAACACTGGCAAAGCAAGAGGGGCTGGAATACGAGTTTTACGAGGCTGAATTGGACGGTGTCCATGAAAACACCGCGGTGATTACCTTTTACTGTGATGACGGCAGCAAAATGAGGATCATCGGTTGTTCGATTGGGGGTGGGCGCATCCGCATTACCGAGCTTGACGGCCTTGCGTCGGACATCACCGCAGAATCGCCCACGTTGCTGATTACCCAAAATGACAAGCCCGGCGTGATTGGTGCGGTCAGCGGGTTGCTGGCAGAGTGTGGGCTGAATATTGCGGTTATGCGTGTGTCGCGTGTGTCACGCGGAGAGCTTGCCAATTGTGTGATTGAGACCGACGGGCGCATTGGTGCCGAGGTAGTGCGCCAGATTGAAAAAATACCGAATGTGCGCAGTGTACGCGCCATTAATATTTGACCGGCAGCAGAAAGGGACATTTGACATGTATAATACCATAGAAGAACTGCTGGAGCGGCAGCGGCGCACCGGGACCCCAATGCACCGAATTATTTTGCAAAACGAAATGAACCTTGCGGGGATTACCGAGAAAGAGGTATACACCCGATTAAAAAAACGGTACGAAGTCATGGTAGCCAGTGCAAAAAAAGCGTTGTATCAGCCACAAAGTATGGTGTTGGGGCTGATTGAAGGGCAGGCCAGTTGCCAACAACTGTACGCGGGGAAACAAAGCATTTGCGGGCCATTTTTAAATGAGTTGATGGCGATGGCGTTGTCCGGCAGTGAAGTCAATGCATCCATGGGGCGTATCTGCGCGGCGCCAACGGCGGGCAGCAGTGGCATTTTACCGGCAGTGTTGTTGTCGGTGTCCAAGCGCTATGGCTCCAGCGAACACGAAATCCTTTCGGCCCTGTTGGTTGCCGCGGGGTTTGGCGCCGTGATTACCAAAAATGCGACGGTGTCGGGTGCAGAGGGGGGCTGCCAGGCAGAATGTGGGGCGGCGGCCGGGATGGCTGCCGCTGCCGCGGTGACGTTGGCTGGTGGCGACGGTGAAATGGTGGCCAATGCCTGTGGGATTGCGCTGATGAATGTAATGGGGCTGGTGTGCGACCCGGTGGCCGGGCTGGTGCAGCTGCCTTGCAGCTACCGCAATGCCTCCGGTGCGGTCAATGCGGTGCTGTCGGCAGATTTGGCGCTGGCAGGCCAGCGCACGATGATCCCGGTAGACCAGTGCATCGACGCGATGTACCGCGTGGGCAAAAAGCTGCCGGGAGAATTACGTGAGACCGCACTGGGCGGCATTGCCACCCAGCCCGCAGGCAAAGAGTATGCAAAGCAGTTGCAGGCGTTAACTAGCAGTAAAAAAGAAGATTAACCCTTGTGGTGGGGTGCGCGTTACCGTTATAGCAACGCAAATGGTGGTAATTGTTACTAGTAGCTGCCGCCGGCAAAACGAAGGGCCTAAAGACAAAACAACACAAAGCAAAGCGGCCTGCACCATTGCAGGCCGCTTTGCTTTGTGTTGTTATAAAGTTCAGGTAGCTTAAAAAGGTTACGCGGCGTCCGGCAGGGCAGTCGCCTCTGGCAGTGGTGCTTGCGTTGGGGTAGGTTGTGCAGCTTCACCGGGGTAAAACTCAACTCGCTGTGTCAGCTCGCTTGCCGTTTCATGCAAGGCAAAGTTGCCGCTCAAATCTAAGTGAGCATAAGCATCGATATTTCCGTTTTCATTCTCGGTACTCCAGCTGAAACTCAACCTGTCTAGTTTTAGGCCGCTGTCAAGCAGTTCGTCCCGCACGGTGCCGCAAGCAGAGGCAAAGCTTGCAGCATCGGCATAAGGGCCCCGTAAATCAATGGAAATACTCATGCTGTCCCCGCCCGTTAAGTTTTGCAGCGTTGCGTCCTTAGGGCGGCTCCAGTTGTTCAGCGTCACATAGCAATAGGTGTCATATACATCATGGTTGTCTTCTAAGGCAAGGTAAACATCTTCCTCCAACTCTTTTGAAAGACGTTCTTCGGCATAATCCTTTTCAGGGCCAACATAGTTGATGAAGTAAGGGATCATAGATAGCCCCAAAGCGCTAAACATTAATATGATGCATAAAAAAAACGACAAAAAATCATACTTAACCGGAACATTATCAGCGGCAAAATTACTGACCAGCACCTCAATCCCAAGAAAAATTAAAACCAGCGGGCAAAGCTTAAAGACAAGTGCCAAATCAAAGGACGGCCAAATGAGGGAAGCGCCAATGGCAAGGCCGGTCAAAACAAGGGCAATACCAGCGGTTAGGGTACCAACCCGGCGGGTGTGGGGCTGGCTTGACGGGGGTGTTTCAGCGGGTTGCTGCGGCGGTTGCGGTGTGGTATCTGCCATTTTAATCTTCCCCCTTAAACTCTACAAAATCTTCCTGCTGGGCTTTTTTGCGCCCGCCGCGCATGAGCCGCATACCAAACAAAATCAGCAAAATAGCAACGGCAAGGGTGGGCAGGTTGCTGGCAATGCGCCACAACCAGTTGAGGTCGTACGGCAATGCATTCAGCAAATTGGCAAACAGCGAAAGGAAGAAGCTGTTATACAGAATATAAACGCCGATGACAATCAGCCCAATGCCCAGTGCAAGGTGATAGCGTTTTGCAACCTCTTGCGCGCCTACACGGTTGCGCAGCTCTTTTGGCACAATAAAGTCATCCGGTTTGGCTGCGCATTCTTCTGGTGTCATATTGCGAATGGCAAAAGTGTCAAAAAAGGCAAAGAACCAGATGACCGGTAGTAGAATGCTGAAAAACCACAAATCGAGGAAACCGGCTACGCCAAGCACGGTCACGAACGCAGTCATCAGTGAGGTGCCCCGTTTGGTATAACCCAGATACATTTGCCCAGCCCCAGGCCAGCAGGCAAAGATGAAAGTGAGGAAGGAACTCTTTTTCATTTGGTGGTCTCTCCTTTTTGTGTAAATGTGGCAAAAAAGCTTTCAACGGCATCCGAAATTTGCATATTCAAGGTCGTGGGTTTTTCGTCATCGGCAAGGTATTTGCTTTTCATCTCTTCTTTTGCAGAGGAGATGCGGGTTTGTTCTTGCTTTAGCAGGTAACTGCTGCGGTCAAAGTCCCCCTGTTGCAGCGGGGCACTGACGGCAGAAAATACGCCGGTTAGCCACAGGCCCAGTGCAAGGCAGGCGGCAAGGCCCACTTTAAGCCCTCGGTTAAAGAAAATGGTATTGCGCCGTTTTTGAATGCGCTGCATCACCGGCTCGGTCACCGGGTGTTCGGGCTGTAGCAGTACATCTTCGGTCAACAGTGCGGCATACCTGCCGCAGCAGCTGTCACAAAACGAAAGGTGCTCGGCTGCCTCAAGGCTTTGCAGCTCGTCGAGATTTCCGGCAATCAGCGAGGCTAACCCTTCTTCTGTGAAGTGGCCCGTTTCATTGTCAAACAGATTCACGAAAATCCTCCTTTCGGTGTCAGCTGCTTTTGCAACAGCTGTTTGGCACGGTAAAGCTGGGTATGTACGGTTTTGGGCGGCCGGCCCAGCTGTTTTGCAATTTCTTCCACC
>JAQVCK010000089.1:8202-10817 GCA_028689835.1 Pygmaiobacter sp.
AAAAATACAAGATGGAAACCTGCAAATAGGGTTCACGCAGGCTGCGAATCACATCTGCGATCTCGCCGGACATCACGGTATCGACCACAATGTCCTCCGGCGGCGGGGTGGCGTATTGGCTGTACTGCACGTCCTCATCATCATCCGTTAAGTTCACACGCCGGTTGTAAGCACTTTTTAAATAATCCTTGGCTTTGTTGGTGGCAATGCGGCATAGCCATGGTTTTGCGGTTTCGGGCGTACAACTGTCGCGGTGAAGATAAGCGGAAAGAAAGGTGTCTTGCGTGAGATCCTCGGCAGTCTGTGGGTTTTTGGTCATCTGATAACACACAGTATATACCAGCCTTTGATATTGCTGTACCAGTTCTTCAAATGCTGTGTCCCGCACCGCCGCTTCACCGCCTTTCTGTGCATGTTACGAGCAGACCGGGAATGTTTCTTCAAAAAATAGCAAAAAAGTATGAAATCCAATAAATTTGGCATTCCATCAGTGTTTTACACGCGTTTGGGGTAAAAACAAAAAACCGGAAACGGGGGGGTACCCGTCTCCGGTGAAGCTAGTACCCGTTAACCCAACAGCATACCCAACCCGCCAAACAACCCGGCAGAAAGGGCACCCATAATGATGCCGGCCGTCAGTACGCCGCACATCACGGCGAACACGCTGGGCCAGAACTTCATATCCAGCAGGGTGGCGGCAAGGCTGCCAGTCCACGCGCCGGTGCCCGGCAAGGGGATTGCCACAAACAAAAACAGAGCAAAATACAACCCGCGCCCGGCTTTTTGCTGCATTTTGTCGCCGGCTTTCATGCCTTTGTCATAAATGGCCTTAAAAAACCGGCCAAGCTTGCCGGGCAGTTTACAGCACCACAAAAGCACCTGCTTGCTGAACAGAATGATCACCGGCACCGGCAGCATGTTGCCCACAATGGCAACGAGATAAGTGCCGAGCAACGGCAGGCCGCTGGCCACACCAACGGGGATTGCGCCGCGCAACTCGACAAGTGGCACCATAGAAATAAAAAAGACCCAAAAATATTTTTGAAACAGCGCCAGCATGCTAAAACCTCGTGTTCATAGAATTTGCCCCGGTACGCAGCCGGGAAACAAAGACAGTATACCTTATTTTGGGGCACAGAGCAAATACATTTTAGCGGCTACGTCAGCAGGTCGCAAAGGCAAATCTTAACGCCAAAACACCTTAGCGCGCCTTGCACAGAATAAAGGTGTTGGCTATAATGGGGGGACGGCGGAACAAAAGCCCAGATGTTGCAGTGAATATGTATCATTGTTGCCGTCTGAAAAATGCAGATGAAGTACAGGAAAATCCATTTTCATTTTTGCCGCGGTGGGGTACAATAAAGAAAACACAGTAATCCTTGAGGGAGGGCATATAAGATGGCAGTACTGGTAAGCGGTGGTGCAGGTTATATTGGGTCGCACACCTGCCTTGCACTGATTGAGGCGAGGTTTGATGTTTTGGTTGCAGATAACCTTGTAAATTCGTGCGAAGAGGCGGTAGCGCGTACCCGGCAATTGGCTGGTAAAGAATTTGAGTTTATAAAGATTGACCTTTGCGACGAGAAGGCAACCGAAGCGCTGTTCAACGCACACCCGGAAATTGACGCGGTCATTCACTTTGCCGGGCTGAAAGCGGTGGGTGAAAGTGTTGCAAAACCGCTGGAATATTACGACAACAACATCACTTCAACTTTGGTGCTGCTGAAAGCTATGCGCCGCCATGGGGTAAAGCAGTTTGTGTTTTCTTCGTCCGCCACGGTGTATGGCGACCCGCACACGGTGCCCATCACAGAGGATTTCCCGCTGTCGGCAACGAACCCCTATGGGCAGACAAAGCTGATGATTGAGCAGATGCTGCGCGATATTCAAAAGGCAGACCCGGCGCTGAATGTTGCCCTGCTGCGCTATTTTAACCCCATTGGGGCTCATCCGTCCGGCATGATTGGCGAAGACCCTGCGGGCATCCCCAACAATTTGGTGCCCTACATTGCGCAGGTCGCCGTGGGCAAGCTGAAACAGGTCAGTGTGTTTGGCGACGATTATAACACGCACGACGGTACCGGCGTGCGCGATTATATCCATGTGATGGACCTTGCAAGCGGGCACGTGGCTGCGCTGCGCAAGCTGGCCCAAAAGCCCGGCCTTGTCACCTATAACCTTGGCACCGGGCATGGCTATTCGGTGCTGGATGTGATTCACGCGTACGAAAAGGCTTGCGGCAAAACGCTGCCGTATGTGATTGCCCCGCGCCGCCCCGGCGACATTGCCGCTTGCTATGCCGACCCGGCAAAGGCAACCGCAGAGCTGGGCTGGCAGGCAAAGTACGGTATTGAAGAGATGTGCCGCGATTCGTGGAACTGGCAGTCGAAAAACCCCAACGGGTACCGGGAATAACCCTACCGGCGTAAAATTAATGACAGTGAAACCCCGCACCGGTATGGCGCGGGGTTTTTGCTGCAAGCAGTACCCTTTGTGGCAAAATGGTCATGAACTGCTTTGCGATTTGCAGCAAAAGGGGTATAATAAGCGAAACAAAGTACGAAAAGGAGTAAGCAGATGGACAAACCGACTCTTGTTGTAATGGCGGCAGGCAT
>JAQVCK010000090.1 GCA_028689835.1 Pygmaiobacter sp.
TGGCCCGGTAGTTCAGTCGGTTAGAACGCTAGCCTGTCACGCTAGAGGTCGTGAGTTCGAGTCTCATCCGGGTCGCCAATGCTGTTATAGCTCAGTCGGCAGAGCACTTCCTTGGTAAGGAAGAGGTCACCAGTTCGAATCTGGTTAACAGCTCCAAAAGAACAACCCGCAAGCAATGCTTGCGGGTTGTTCTTTTATTTGTTTACATAATTGCTTTGCCCTGCAAATACCCCACAAAATAAATCATCTGCAAAAAGCCGCAGCCAATAAGTACGAGTGTTTTTGCTTTTTGATGCCGTTGCAGCAAAAGGGCCCCCATGGTAAACGCAGGGAAGCACGCCAGCAAATACCTTGCCCCGCTAAGCAGCCATGACGTCGAGTAGGTCATTACCGCATAAATCAGCACATACCACAGCTCAGAAAGCGCATAACTGCGTGCAAACAGCAAAAGCAGGGCAATTATCAGCACAATTGCAATTAGTTCCGGCAGCCAAACGGTATAAAACAGCCCCGAAGGCTCTGCTACATTTTGGGCTACCCGGTATAAACTTTCCCATATTGGCGTGAATTTTTGAAACCAGTTCAGTTTCTCGTAATATAAAAACGCAAATGCATCGCCTGCCACCACAAAATTCACTAACAGGTAAACCGCTGTACCTAGGGGTACAATGCCAAGTAAGCCGTATTTTAAAAGCTTTTTCACCCTCTGTTTTTTACCGCCTTCGAAAAGCAGCTTATCATTTTGCAGCATTTCAATAAAGATCATCACCACAATTAAAACACCAAGTAACCTTGTCAGCGCCCCAAGCGCGCCAAAAAGGCAGGCCAGCGCCCACCATTTTTTGCGCGCAAAGTAAAGCGCCGCAGCCCAGCAAAACAAAAATGTGCTTTCCGGCATCATGGCACCAAAGAAAAACGAAAATGGCGAAAGCATTAAAAGCAGTAGCATGGTGTTGGCACATGCCGCACCATATTTTTTTGAAACAGTGGCGTGGTAAAAAGTTGCACCTGCTATAAAAAACAGGTTGGAGACGATGACAAAAACCGCCTGCACATTATGAAACAACAATAAAAACAGCTTACACACCCACGGGTAAAGCGGCAAAAACACAAGTGTGAGGTAATGCCCGTTTTCTTGGTATTGGCCATACCCCTCCGTTGCAATACGCATATAGTGTCTGGCATCCCAGTGCTCAAAAACAGACCATAAAGTTGCATTTTCAAAAAAAATGCGGGAAGCCAAAAAAGCAGCAGCAAGAAAAAGTACCCGCAGTGCTGTGCAAAAAAGGGCCGTTTTGCCCCAGTGGTATGGTATTGTTTCCTCTGTTGGCAGCGGCACCGCACAAACTGTTCTTTTTGCGGTATGATATAAGGCAAACCCAATGCCCAACATGCAAAGCATGCTGAATAGAATTTCCATTACACAATCCCCTGTCACTCTTTTATTGCAAGGCCGCTATGGAATTTTTAGTTTTCTTCGTCAAATTTTCAGCGCTGTTGCGTTATCTTCTACCAACCATTTCAATATATCCCATTTACCAAATAATCTCAATACTTAAAACAAAGCGGCCCCGAAATTCGGGGCCGCTTTGGCTGTTTTTTGCTTTAGTTTGTTTGCTTCACACGTAAACACACAATGCGCGCAGTGTGCTATGCCTGCCCCGCCGCGCGCTGCGCCACAGCGTTTGCCGCCGCAAGGTCTTCTACCGCAAGGCCCAAGGCCTTAAATATGGTAATATCGTTGTCGGCAACCCGCCCTGCCAGCGTGCCGCTTAATACCGCCCCAAGTTCGCCCAAAAGGTGCCCCGGCGCAATGGCCCCCTGTTGTAACGGGATCAAATAATCCCCCGCTTCGGCCTTTGCCGACTGCACGCTGTCACAAAACAGCCGGGCTTTTTGCACCAACGCAGTGTCCAACTCGCGGTCTGCCGCAGCACAGGCGCCCACGGCATTGATGTGTGTGCCGGGCGCGACATCGGCCCCAAACAGCACCGGCTGCTTTGCCGCTGTAACGGTACAAATAATGTCGGCACCCTTTACCGCACTGTGCACGTTTGCACTGCAATCTCGCACCGGTATGCCGTAACGCTGCTGCATTTCAGCCGCATACCGTGCCGCTGCCGCCGGGTCAATGTCCCACACGCGCACCTCACGGATGGGGCGCACCATGCTAATTGCCTGTAAATGGCGGCGTGCCTGCTGCCCTGCCCCCAGTATGGCAAGCACTTCGGCCCCCTTGCGGGCAAGCAGGTCGGTTGCCACCGCACTCACGGCTGCCGTGCGCACCCCGGTGACCGCTTCGCCGTCTACCACTGCACGCAGTGCCCCGGTTTCGGTGTCGAATAGCACAACAACCCCTTGGTGCGAGGGCAACCCGCGCTTAAAATTGCCGGGGAACACGGTGATCACTTTCGTGCCTGCCACGCCAAGCGGCAAGTAGGCTGCCGGCATCACACCCAAAATTTTGCCTTCTTCTACTTGCATGGCGGTGCGCAACACCTGCACCGCATTTTTTTGCGTGTAGTCAAGTAACGTCTGCCGCATCAGCGCAATGCAATCTTGCATGGGCAAAAGCACTTCTACCTGTTCTCTGTCAAAATACTGCATAATAGCCCCCCGTTGCCGCAGCGCGGCTTTTTTGTATTGTACTGCATCTGCCGTGCTGTTCACAACCCACAGCACAGCTATTATTTGCCTTTGGCACAGCGCCCTACTGCCATTGTAAATTAAAATAGGCTTTCCCCAAAATCAGGTTCAACGCGCTTTGGGGAATAGCTCTTCAAATATTTTCAGGTAGCGCTCGCGAAACACGCTGTTTTTTCTCCAAACCATCGTAAAGTTTTTATACAGGTCAAAATCTTGCAGGGGTACTTTTTGCAGCGCCCCGCTTTCAAGTTCTGGTTTTACCGCCGCTTCATAAAGAAAACTGATGCCGCAATCTGCCGCAACCAGCGTTTTGATTGCGCTGATGCTGCCGATTTCCATTTTGTACGAAAAATCTTGTACCGAGCAGTTGCGCTCTTCTAAATACCGCTCTAAGATTGCCCGCGTGCCGGACCCCTTTTCCCTTAAAATAATGCGCTCATTGAATAAATCGTTTATCTCGCGGGGGGCACGGGCAAAAGCATGGGCCCCGCTGCACACGGCGACATAATGCTGCCTAACGTACACCTTATAGTCGTATTCCGCCTTGCGAAAATACCCCTCAATCACCGCAAAATCCAGTTCGCCAAGGTTGACCTTTTTCAGCAAATCGCCCGTATTTTCTACCAACATCTGCACTTCTATCGTGGGGTCTTTAGCAACACACCGGTGTAAGATACCCGGCATCACAAAGTCGCCAATGGTGCGCGTTGCCCCAAACACCAGCTTTGTGTGGCCCAGCGTTTCAAGCTGCTCTTTTAAAATAATCTCGTCGTGCTTCATTGTGGTTGCGGTGTCACGCAGGCAGATGCCGGCCTTCGTGAGGTGCAGCTTTTTGCCCTCATAGTAAAACAGTTTGGCATGGTAGTTTTTTTCTAAAAAGCGAATGTGTTGCGACACCGCCGGCTGCGTGATATGCAAAGCCTGCGCGGTGCTGGTATAATTCATCAGCCTGCACGCCGTTAAAAAGGTTTCCATTCTGTAATCCTGCATTGTGTCATCTGCCGCCTGACTATTTATAAATTTTTCTTATTGTTCTATCATAATATATCATTTTTAATTTATCAATATCGGTGGTATGATGGTGCGCTGAAGGATGTGATTTTTTTGATGAAATGGTTTAAAACGACTTGGCGCGGCATTTTGCTGTGCCTGCTGATTGCGGCCCCTGCGTGGTGCTTGGGGCAGCTGTTGCCCGTGGTCGGCAGCCCGGTATTTTCAATTTTAATTGGCATGGTGGCCGCTGTTTTGATAAAAGACAAAACAAAATTTGGCCCCGGCATCTCTTATACCTCAAAAAAAATACTGCAATACGCGGTGATACTTTTGGGGTTTGGGATGAACCTCTCTGTGATCGCCTCCACCGGGCTACAATCGCTGCCCATTATTTTGTCTACCATCAGCACCTCGCTGCTTGTCGCATTTGCCCTATACAAAATCATGAAAATACCAACAAAGATTTCAGTGCTGATCGGCGTTGGCTCCTCTGTGTGCGGCGTGTCTGCCATCGCGGCGACAGCGCCGGTAATTGATGCCGACGATGCGGAAATCGCGCAATCCATTTCGGTCATTTTTTTGTTTAACGTAATCGCCGCTGTCGTTTTCCCCACCTTGGGGGGGATGCTGGGGCTTTCAAATTACGGGTTTGGCCTTTTTGCCGGCACCGCCATCAACGATACGTCCTCGGTCACCGCGGCGGCAGCCGCATGGGACGCACTGCATGGCTCTAACGCGTTGGAGGTTGCCACCATTGTAAAAATGACCCGTACTCTTTCGATCATCCCCATCACTTTGGTGTTGGCGTTTTACCGTAGCAAAAAAGAGGCAGGCGGCAGTTCTAATTTCAATTTGAAAAAAATCTTCCCCTATTTTATCCTTTTCTTCGTGCTGGCTTCGGTAATTACTACGGTCTGTACTGCGGCGGGTGTGCCGGGCAGTGTATTTACACCCTTTAAAACACTCAGTAAATTTTTAATCGTCATGGCAATGGCGGCCATTGGTCTCAACACCAATGTCATTAAACTGGTTAAAAGCGGCACAAAACCCATTTTGGTGGGCCTGTGCTGCTGGGTTTGCATTGCCTGCGTCAGCCTGCTGATGCAGCATTTACTAGGCATTTGGTAAGCGGCTTTTCTGTGGCCCGTAAACGGGTTACCCGTTACGATGCAAAACCCTGTTGCATTGTTTTGCCTGTGTGTTTTTAAGGGAATAAAAAAAGCGGCAAGGCTGGTTTGCCTCGCCGCTTTAGTATTGCCGCTACCCCGGTTAATTTGCAAAATGCGTGTGCTTCGTTTTCCATTTTTTCAGCGCAATGCCCAGCCAAAGGCTGTAAACACCCACGGTAATAACACATAACAATAACCATTTGACCCAGTTGCCAAACAGCCCCGCGGCACTGCCGTCAAACACCAGCCGGTGCCCGTTGATGACGGTGTGCTTCGTCTCCCACCCGTACACCATGCACAGCGCCCACGGGTAACAGATGCCCAGTGTCACGACCGTAATCAATGTACCGATGAGCCGCCAGCCGATCAATTGCAGCAGGCCACCATCAAAATAAGAATTTTGCATATTATTACTCCTGTCTGTACTGGTTTTTACGGGTTGCATTTTTTGCAGGGGATGTACCCGGCCGCAATGGCTTCTTCTCTGGTATCAAAATAAATGCGGTTAGACTCTTTGGGCAGTGTAGAACAGCTTGGCCGGTGAAACTTGTGCGTGTTCAGGTTGCCAATATACTGCATGCTGTCGTTTTGCGGTGGCACGTCTTCATCCACCACCGGGGCCTGTGCCGCCGGGGCAGGCTGTTGCGCCGCCGGCTTACTTTGCTGGGGCGCGGGCGTGGGCTGTGTGGTTGCCACTGGTGCCACCGTCGCCGCCGGGGCCTCGCTGGCCGCTGCCGAACTACTTTGCGGGGCGCTGGCAGGACTGCTTTGTACCGCACTGCCTGCGGCGCTTTGTGGTGCCGCCGCAAGCGCTGTGCCCGTGTTCGCCTGCTGCACTATCGCGGCAACAGACGAAGATGCCACCGCCAGCCCAAGCCCTGTTTGGCTGGTTGTACTTTGCTGCACCGCCGTAAAAATGGTGGCTACCAAAAACAACCCGGCAAACAAAACCAGCTTTGCGCGGCGCGCTGTGCCAAACAATTGCGACAGGCGCACCCGCTGCATCACACCCGAAAACCACCCCTGTACCGGCTTTACCGGCAAAGAGCACAGCCCCAACAGCAAAAACACGAAACTGCTGATTTTACCAAGCGTCACCAAGGCACTTAACAGGCAAAATACAGAGAACACCCAGTTTAATATATGCAGCGCCATAACGTCGGTGGCGCGCAACACAGGTGCTTGCACCGGCTGCAGCACTACTTTTGCAAGTAGCACACGCCGCTTTTGGCCAATTTTCGCCGCCGATATTACCCCCGCCTGCTCCATAGACTGGATTATTTTTTCTGCCCGTGACCGCCCGATGTTGAGCGCCCGGCGCAGCAGCGCATTGGACACCTGCTGCTGTGTGAGCACCAGCTCTACCGCACGCGGGTAAAGTGGGTCGTCACTGATACAGTGCCCGCAGCTTTGGCAGATACCCGCTTTTAATTCTGTGCCGCAAACAGAACAAAACACACCAATTCCCCCTTAAAGCAAATCCATTATTTACCACTATTTTACGTCACGCCTTGCCACCCCGTCAATAAAAAAGAGAGCTTTGCAATGCAAAGCTCTCTTTTTTATTGTTTTATGTGCCGCTGCCAGGGGCTTATGCCTGCGGCTGCTCGGCCGGGGCCTCAAACCCAAGGTCGCGCAGGGCGGCAAGCACGGCCTTTACATCTTCGGCATCGCCCTCCCCTTCCATCTTGCGCAGGATGGGCAAACCGTATTTTTTGTTGATTCGGTCACCGCTGCCACAAAAATACTTGCCATATTTTCGGTTGCCGTTCACCACGACCCCCTGCACCTGCGTGCTGTGCTTTTTTAAAAACTTCTTTGTCTTTTTGGGTATCTCGCCCTGCCCCTCGTTCCGGGTGACGAGCAAGCAGGGGCCCTCAAGCTCTTTTTTCACCTTTTGCCGCGGGTAAGGCAGCTTTTTTGCAAATTTTTTGCCAAGGCCGGTTTTACTGTCATAAACAACTGTAAGCATGATACAGCCCTCCTTTTTTGCTCTGCCATAGCAGGGCGGGTAAATATTCAACTTCTCAAACTGGTAAAAGTGCCCAGTTTTGGTTGTTACCTAAGAGTTTACCAAACGCGGCGCGCAGTTGCAATGCTTAAGGCAAAATATTCTACAAATCTGGTATATTTTATTATCCCTGCTATTTCCCTTGTGCCCCGGGCGCATTGCCACTTTGGGCCTCGGCACATACCCTTTCAATCCTTGCGGTGGCACAGGCAAGGTACTCTTTGCGCACATATAGCCGGTGTACGCTGATGGGTTTTGCAATCCCCTCTAAAATTAAAGAGTCCTGCATGATGCTGCGGGCTGTGCCCGTGCGGCGGTCGATAATGTAAACGACCTTGTCGGCACCTGTCTCGTATGGGCGCAGCGGTTGTAAGCGGTGGGCCGCCTTATCCGCTTCGTCAATATAAATGGCGTCTGCCGGCAGCTCCTGCTGCAAAACACGGCAGATTTCGTCAAACAGTACGCGGTCCTGCGGCACAGCGTGCACCGGTGTTTCGCGCACGCAGGTCATAATCTGCCGGTGCCGGTAGGCCACACAGGGCGCGGCATTAGAAAGCTTGATGCGGTGCAAAATTTCGATGTCATCCAGCGCAAGATAGTGCTCAATATCCAGCGGGTATTGGCCACCCGGCAATACCTCGGCAAGGCATTGCGACAACAGGTGGTCAAGGTAACGGCGGGTTTTGTGAAAGTAAACCTGTATAAACATGAAATAACGCGCCAACACAAATTCTTCAAACGCTTGCAGCCCCCCACGGCTGATGGCCAGCAGCGGCGCGGCCCCCGGGCGGCGGTACACTGTAATTGTCGTCAAAAAGCGTTCCAAGTCGTACACCCCATAGCTGACCCCGCAAAAATGGGAATCTCGCAGCAGGTAATCCATCTTGTCACAGTCCATTTCACCATCCATAAACCCGCGCAAAAATTCAAAATCCGCCTTGTGCGCGGCGGCCGCTTGCGGTAAGGACATTTTACCATACAACGCCCAAAGCAGTGTGGGAGTAATTTCGTACCCCGGCCCATGCTGTGTTGCAAACTGGTCGCTGATGTCGTTTAAAATAGTGCGTATCTCGGTTTTTTGCAAAATATCGTACGAATAATCCTCGTGCGTGCGTCCGCCCTGAAACAGCTGCTCCGACGCGTGCGAAAACGGCGCGTGGCCAAGGTCGTGCGTCAGAGCAAGCAACCGCAGCATTTGCCGGTACCATGCGGTAAGGGCCTCGTTTTCACTTTGCTGTGCCGAAAACAACAGCGGGTGTTTGGCCATCACGGTGTCAAATGCGCGGGTGACCAAATGCAGCACGCCAATGGAATGCCCAAACCGGGTATGCTCTGCCCCGTGGTATACAAGGTAGGTGGTGGCAAGCTGGCGGATGAACCGCAGGCGCTGAAACGGCGCAGAATCGACGATCCTTTGCTCTTCGTCTGTAAGCTCGATAAACCCGTGCACCGGGTCACGGTACTGTGGCAAACGATCATCCCCTTAAAAGGTATAGTCTTTGCTCAAATTATAACCGTATTTTACCTGGATGACAAGCGGGTCACGTTTACAGCGTTCCACTCTGTGCCCCTTGCGACGCAAATGATACCTCTTCAGAATGTAAAGCTTTCTTTTATACCGCCCATTGCGGTATAATTCGTATAGCTTTTCGGGTTTTACTGTGTTAAAATTTACCATAAAGTTTGTTTTTGTAAAAGAGGCAAATCGGGGTTTCGCTATACTGCCCGGTTGCATGCTTTTCAATCTATCACCCGCTAGGGGGGGGGAATTTGATGCCGACATCTGCCGCAGAACCTACGGGCACCCCGCCCGCGGCGCGCCCACGCTACCCTTTTTTAGACCTTTTGCGCGGGGCCACCTTGCTGAGCATGGTGGCTTACCACGCGGTGTGGGACCTTGTATTTGTTTTTGGTGTAGGCTGGCCCTGGTTTTGGGGCACCGCCGGCTTTTTGTGGCAACAAAGCATTTGCTGGGTATTTATTCTGCTTTCCGGTTTTTGCTGGCCGCTGGGGCACCGCCCTTTGCGCCATGGGCTATTGGTGCTGGGGGCCGGGGTTCTGGTTTCGGTTTCCACCCTGCTGTTTATGCCACAAAGCCGCGTGCTGTTTGGCATACTGACCTTTTTGGGGTCTGCCACCTTACTGCTGATCCCGCTGGAGCCTTTGCTGCGCAAAATTCACCCCTATGCAGGCCTTGCGAGTGCTTTTGTGCTTTTTATGCTGCTGCGCAATGTGAACGACGGGATATTAGGCACCAGCCTTTTGCCCCTGTTGCAGCTGCCACAGGCATTGTACCATGGCTATGTTGCCTCTTTTTTAGGGTTTACCGACCCTGATTTCTTTTCTACTGACTATTTTTCGCTGTTGCCGTGGTTCTTTTTGTTTTTATGCGGGTATTTTGGCAACCGCATTGTCTGGCGGCACGGGTTACAAAAGTACCTCACCTGCCGGGTGCCGTGGCTGGGCTTTTTAGGCCGTCATTCTCTGCTAATTTACCTGTTGCACCAGCCGTTGCTGTATACCTGTTTTCTTTTGGCGGATACCTTATTATAATAGGGCAATTAAACAAAGAGGTGGTACCGCAATTTTGCGGTACCACCTCTTTGTTGTAGCATATTTTGTTTCGGTGCTTACTTGCTTTGCCCCAAAAGCTCGGGTAAAAAGCTGGTGCCGTTTTGCGGCGGGGTGACGTTAAAATAATCCGCCGCGGTGGCACCGGTGTCTGACAGGGTGCCGCGCAGGCCCACGGTGCCCGGCTTTACATTGGGGCCGCAAATCATCAGCGGCACGCATTCCCGCGTGTGGTGCGGGTGCCCAATGGTGGGGTCGTTACCGTGGTCTGCCATCACCACTAAAATATCGTCGCCGTCCATCTGCGCGATAATCTGCCCAATCAACGGGTCCGCCGTTGACAGAATGCCCGCGTATTTGGGCACACTTTCCTGATGGCCCGAAAGGTCGGTCTCCTGCACATTGCAGCAGATAAACCCGGTGGGCATCTGCTGCATCACTTTTAGCATGCGGTGCAGTACCGCGGAGGTCTCGACGATAGAAATACTGGTGCCAAACGGGTTTTGAATCACATCCGCCGCCTTGCCCAGCAAAAACACCGGCACCCCGGCACGGCCCAAAATAGTGGGCACCTGCACTTCGGGGTCTACCCCGTAGCCCAAATGCACACAGTGGTAATCGTTGTTATACACGCCGGACTTTGGCGCGTTGACCCCGATGTACCCGCCCTCGTGCTCTTCGATTGCCGCCAGAATATCTTCTATCGTGATGCCGCGCCCGCCAAAGGTGATGACACGCGGCACCACTGAAACCGACCGCACCAGCCGGCCAATTTTCAGCACTTCTTCAAAATCAATCACGTCCAGCGCCGCCGTGACATTAAACGCTTGCCCGGGGTCACATTCCACATTATCCGCGACGGTCAGCGCGTTTTGCACCACCAGCAGCTTTTCTGTTTGCCCGCTGTGGTACCGCACGTCATAGCCACTATCTTTTAAGGTCTTTGCAATCAGGTCAATTTTATTTTTAATCGGCTCGCCAAACGGCTTTTGTGGCCGTGTGCCCACAATTTCCTGATGGCCAAAAAAAGTGTCGGCCCCGTCGTGAGTTAGTGTCGCCTTACCATAGGTCGCACTAAGGCAGCGCTTCATCTGCGCCGTCTCGGTGTCCACAATGTTCATCAGGCCCAGTTTTTCAAGCGTCGGCAGCCGCAGGCCGGGGGTGTTCTGCAAAATGTGCAGCCAAGTGTTGGCCCCGGTATCCTGCGGGCGCACCTCTGTCACATCTGCCATTTGGCCAACCCCAAAACCGTCCAGTACGATCACCATGAATCTTTTCAATGCGTTGTCCCTTTCTTTTTGCCTGTGGTTAG
>JAQVCK010000091.1 GCA_028689835.1 Pygmaiobacter sp.
GTTGGCATTGCTCTTGTCATGCTGGTCGTTAATCTGCTGGCGTTGCGAAAGACCAAGCAACCCATGTGGGAGGGCGTGGTCGTCAATAAGTACAGCAAGGAGAAAAGCGAGCATAGGGGCGGCGAGGACGACAACTGGCGAACCTATACGGAATATAACACGATCATCAACACCGACGCGGGCAAGAAAAAGACCATCGTGGAAAAGGACAGTGGTCGGCATATGTACGACTATCTTTCCGTTGGCGACAGGGTGCGGTTTCACCCAAGATTCAGTACATACGAGAAATACGATAAATCCAAAGACCGCATCATCTATTGCAATGTCTGCTCTATGATGAACCCCATACAAAATGACCGCTGCAAGCGGTGCAATAACCTGTTATTCAAATAATGAGGAGGATTTTATAATGGAGAGATTTGACACTCTGCTGGCGGCTTCGGAGCTTGCCGCCACACTCTGCAAGAGCTGGAGTTTTGCCACTGCCGATGATAGATACGACGTAAAAGGCTTGCTGGTGCTTGCCGAGACAAGCGACAGTGAAAACCCCATCGATGAGGACAGCTTTTATGTGGTTTCGCCCGCCGGAGCCATCGGCTTATGCGAGGACGGCGAGGACATCGACTGGCTGTTTCTGACAGGCTCCAGTGAAGATGAGGATTTACCCGCCACCTATCAGGTCGACCCGCAAATAAATTTCTGCCCGAAATGCGGCTCCGGTGTTGTTTCCGGCGCGCACTTTTGCGGAAAGTGCGGCAATAGACTATGAGACATCTTTGAATAATACAGAAGAATTCTAAAATGTGGTATAATAGTTAAGACGAACAGGCAGTTTTACCTGCTGTCTGTTCGTCTTTTATATCGTCTTTTTATATCATTCTTTTTTCCGTATTCAGTTTGCCTTGACCCCCGGTTCACAAGTTGTCCTTATGGCTACTCGCATTTTGCCAGTGCGTCTTTTTGTTGTAAGTAACCTTGCAAAAAAGCGAAGCCGATTATTCGTGCCGGATTGCCTCCAGTGCAGAAATTTTAACTGCGCGGTTTGCAGGCATAATACCGGATACAATACCAATCACGGTGGCAAACGCAATGCTAAGCAGGGCCAGCCATGGCGGAATGACTGACATTTTAGAGCCATACATCGGCAGTACATTACCTAGCGACTGCTGCAACATGGGACCAAAGTTATTCATCAGTGCTGACAGCCCATAACTGAGCAATGCACCCACTACCCCGCCGGACAAACCAATCATACCGGCTTCCAGCAAGAACATCTGCCGTATTTTAGGTAGGCGGCAACCAAGCACCTTCATCACACCAATTTCACGTGTGCGCTCGTAAATGCTCATCGTCATGGTGTTGGCAATCGACAGCGCCGCAACAAATAACGACACGGCCCCAAGGCCACCTAAAATCATCTGGATCATCTGTGATTGCTTGCGCATATTATCGCGCTCGCTGTTCATTGAATACGTTTCATACCCAAGGTCTTTAATTGCTTGCTCTACGGCATCCACGTTGTCTACATCATCTACTTTGACATAAATATTGTCATAGCCGTTTTTGTCGTAGCTGGCATCTTTAATGCCATTGGCTTTCATGTATTCTTTTTCAAGGCGTTTGACGGTATTAAGGTCCATTACAACGCCCTGTGAGGTGACATACCCTTTTTTGTAGTCCTCCAGCATCACGCCTTTTACATCCAGTTCATACGTTAGCTGCTTTGAACTATCATCCTGCTTTACCGTTTTTAGCGTCAACTTGTCTTTGTTTACGTCTACAAACGGGTCAATGGGGTTGCCCTGCGCATCCACCTGCCCTTGATAACGGTAAGCCTTATCCCCACGTTTTTTGGTGTCGTTGAACCCATAACCAGCATATTGTCCCACCAAAACAGGGATTTTTTTGCTGCTGGAGGATGTGCTTTTATCTAGGTAACTACCACTGACTAATTCATACTCCAGCTCTTTAATAGCCTCTGGGTAAATGCCCACGATATTATAGGCATCCATTTGGTAGCGGTCGCCCTTACCCGCAAAAATTTGGGCATTTAAGTACCGCGGCGAATACAGTGGCGTTGCGATTTTGACATGCTCGATCTCGTTCAGCTTTGCAACCATCGCATCGTCCAGCTTTGGCACATCACTGCTGCTGCCCCAGTTGTATACCTGTACCTGTGTCAAGTCCCCCCACTGTGAGATCATCTCGTCAAACCCGACATTCATTGCAATGCCAAGCGAGACCATGACCACAATGGCACAAGTGCCGATTACAACACCGATCACCGTCAATGCGGTGCGGCCTTTGCGGCGGCGCAGGTTTTCAAAGCTGAGCGACAGAAGATCAGATATCTTCATCGTCATCCTCCAGAAGAAGCTTTTTCTCTTTGCGCTTTTTTAAAACTTTAACTACAACTACAATGACAACTACAGCGCCTGCCACAATCAGTAGCCAGCCCCACCACGGCATCCCTGTGGATGGCTCTTCGATATCACCACCGGGGTAAGTGGGGTCAAATCCACCGGGGTCCATGCTGCTGTCGTTTTCCTGAAACTCCACCGAATATTCTTTTTCCATTGTCTTTTCTTGACCCTTGGCATCCTCATAGGTCAAAATCACTTTGCCATTAATTGTGCCCGCGGTCTCGGCCATCAGAGAAAAATCAATCGTGCCCTCGGTACCGGCTGGCACGTTACCGACATACTGGTTTTGCCCCTCGTTAGAAAGGCCCGCGCCCTCTATTTTGCCAGACAGGTTATAGATTATACCTTTGCCCTTGTTGACATAGGTCACAGTCAGTGAGCCATCTTCGCCCACAAAAAGCGGAGTCTGCATCTCAATGTTGGTCAGTTCAAAACGCTCGGGCTGTACAATAGGTACCGTGACCTGCAAGCTATTGGATACCGCGGTGCCATCGCTTGCTACGCCTGAAACATTAACCGTAACATTGTAGCTGCCCGGGTCCGCCACTGCACTGGCCATCAAACGGAAAGACACCGTTTTGGAGGCCTCTGCCGAAAGCTTGCCTACATAATAGTTGTTATTGCCCGAAACCACCGTAATTTTCTCCGGCAGTTGCAGCGAAACCTGCACCATGTCGAGTGCGTTGGTGCCCGCGGTGGCTAGAATTTCAGCACTCAAATCAAACTCGGCACCTGCCTGCACTTCGCTGGAGCCATATGAGGCACTTTTTACGACCAATGCACTGTTTTTGCCGCCATCGGTAGAGGTAGAACCCACACATTGGCTAATCGCCTGCGACAGGTTAATCAGTGAAACATTAAGGTCGGTATAGCTAAGGTCAAACGAAAGTTTATTGCTGCCGCCAAGGTAGGTAATATCATTAAAAATGATGGAATAATCAAGGCTGTCAGCGCTATAGCGGGGCGTCGTGAATTTAATATCCCCAAGGCTGGGACTGGCAAACGACCCAGTAGAGGTGATTTTGGCATTCGCGATATTGCCGCGCGAATCTGGGTTGGTTGCCTTTTGGCTGTCACTGTAACGACCATCGTGAATTGCAATCACGATGGTGCATTTCTGCCCCTCTTTGATCTGCTGTATCTCGTTGCCTGCTGCATCCTGCACCGTATACGCCGTAATAACAGGGTCGGTGCCCGATGTAGCAGGGGTCGCTGTTGGTGTAGCCGTCGGCACTGCTGGTGAACCCGTGGGGGTGGTTTCTGCCCAAACCGGGCCAGCCATCAGTACGCCGGCCATCAGTGCCAGCGACAATGCACCGCTTAGAACTTTTTGAAAAGCCGCTTTTTTCTTATTCATTGGTGCTGTTCTCCTTTGTTGTTTCATTGGTATTCTGGGTTTCCTCTTTCATGCGGCGAATTTCTTCGTCGACTTGCTGCACACTCACTTGCTGCTCTGCCGGATGCGGCTGCGCTCTTTCTTGCAGGCCACTACTTTGTGGTGCACTCTCCTGTTGCGCTGGCACCGCATCTTCAAACTCATCGTCAAAGCTGCTGTCGTTTAAATCGTCATCGTCCTTGTTGTCCGGTGCGGCGTATTGCGACTGCGGGTTTTCCATTTTTTCATTGCGCAGCACCTTGCCATCTCGCAATGTAACAATGCGGTCCGCACAGGCGGCCAGTTCCCTCTCATGCGTTACCATCACAAAGGTTATTTTGTGTTCGCGTATCAGGCTTAAAATCGCATTCATCACCTGCACGGTAGTGTGCGAATCTAAGTTGCCAGTTGGTTCATCCGCAAAAATGACTGCTGGCCTGCCAACAAATGCGCGTGCAATACCCACACGTTGTTGCTGGCCACCCGACATTTCAGTGGGCTTATGCCGCGCCCGTTTGGCAAGCCCCATTTTTTTCAACTGTTCTTTGGCGAGAGCTTCTCTCTTTCTCTTTGAGACCCCTTTGAACATCAAGGGCAATGCAACGTTTTCGGTCGCCGTCAGAGTGGGCAACAAATTGTACGACTGAAACACAAAACCCAGCTTTTGCTGGCGAAAAATTGCAAGCTGGTTTTCGCTCATTGCAGAAACATTCTGCCCGTCGATCACTACCCTGCCCCGGCTTGGTTTTTCCAGCCCTGCAAGTTGGTTGAGCAATGTTGACTTGCCGCTGCCAGAAGCACCAACAATGCAACAAAATTCACCCTTTTGCAGTTCAAGGTTAATGTCAGACAACGCCAATACCTTTTCTTTGCCAGTACGGTAGACCTTACGCAGATGTTCCACTTTAATCATAGGTTTCACTTTTTTCACCTGCCAATCACGTTTTATTCTACCATATGCCGTGCCTTTGTGCCAATGATGTTTTGTACCGGCCGAAAGCTTTACGGTATATTTTTAGATAGTTAACAATATATAAAACGCTGTGAGGTTGCTAAAACTTACAAATACTGTTAAAATCAAACTTATGAAACTAAGAGAATTATTAATTTTATTATTGGCTTTGTTTTGCCTTTTAGACAGCATTGTGCTAACGGTGCGCCACAGCTTTTCAATTGGCTTATATTTATTATATCTGTTGAGTGCCGGGCTGTTGCTTTTATGGAAATTTTACCCCCAAGTGACCGCTTTTTGCAGCCACGGCTTTGGCTTTGTGCTCAAGGTCGTGTTTTTTTGCGGCCTTGCCTTTTTTGTTTTTTTACTGGGTTTGATGGGGGTTTCTTCGTTGCGCAAACAGCCTGCATCTACACCGCGTGTCGCCATTGTGCTGGGGGCTGGCCTGCATGGGCAACAACTTACAAGTATGCTGCAAAACAGGCTGGATGTCGCCGTGCAATATTGGCAGCAACACCCGGATACTACACTGGTAGTAAGTGGAGGCCAAGGCCCGCACGAAACCATCCCCGAAGCGGAAGCCATGGCACAGTATCTGGTGGCTGCGGGTGTCCCACGTGAAAAATTACTGTTAGAGGGGGTATCTTCTTCTACCCGCGAAAACTTTTTGTTTACCGCTGATATTTTATTGCGCCACGGCTATCTTTTAACCGAACCGGTGCTTTATATTACCGACGGGTTTCACTGCTATCGTGCCAAAGAGTATGCAAAATGCGCCGGCTTTACGCAGGCAATGGCACTACCCGTCAAAACCAGTTTTTGGGTATGGCCTTCCTCCGTCTTGCGAGAAGCACTTGCCATTTGCGCCTACTGGGCACATATTACTGTCAGCTAAATCGCTGTAACCAATAGAAAGGTCAGGTTATCTTGCTACAAATTCATACTTTCTTACCCCAACAAAAAGAAGAAATTCTTGCACTGGTAAATGCTTTTTACACCTCTCCTGCTTTTTTACATCCCATCCCCCTACAAAACTTTGCAGATGCATTCGACGAAATGGTCGCCGACCGCGGTTTATATCGTGGCCTTGCTATTTTAGACGAAACCGGGCTTTGCGGCTATTGCCAGTTGACATTTTCAATGTCCACCGAGGCCGGGGGCATGGTAGTTTGGGTCGAAGAACTGTACTTGACCCCTGCTTGCCGCAATAAAGGTTATGGAAGCAAAGTACTAGAATTTATTAAAAAAGAATACGCCGGCCGCGCCGCACGCATCCGCCTTGAAGTTACTGCTGCAAACCCGCGTGCACGCGCATTATACGAGCGTGAGGGGTTTACTGTATTAAATTACACCCAGATGGTTTTGGAGGATTTTTAACCTTATGCAACTGCTGAAACGTTTTGCACATTATTATAAGCCCCATCGTTTTTTATTTTCTATGGATCTGCTGGCCGCTTTTTTTATGGCAGCTTGCGACCTGTTTTACCCCATGTTAACCAGACGTATCATCAATGACTATATCCCCGGCCAAAAGTTGCAGTTGTTTTTCGGTTGGGCCATTGCCATGCTGGTAATCTACCTTGTTAAAACATTGCTCACCTATTTTACAATTTACTGGGGCCACACCGTAGGGGTGCGTATTCAGGCAGACATGCGGCGCGACTTGTTTTCGCATATCCAAACTCTACCGTTTTCTTTTTTTGACGAAAACAAAACCGGTGCCCTGCTTAGCCGTGTGGTGAATGATACCTTTGAAATTACTGAACTTGCGCACCACGGCCCAGAGGACTTATTTATCTCGTTTGTCACGCTGATTTTATCCTTTATTTTACTTGGTCGTATCAACCTCATCCTCACGCTGATTATTTTTGTTTTTGTACCACTGCTCATTTTGTTTGCCGTTAAACTGCGCAAATTAATGATCCGTGCCTTTGCACGCAGCAGGCAAGAAACCGCCTCAATCAATGCAGAAATTGAAAACAGCCTTTCCGGCATCCGGGTCGCCAAAGCCTTTGATAATGCCGATTATGAAAACGAGAAATTTGCACGCAGTAACCGCTCGTTTGTACAAGCCCGCATGGGGGTGTACCGGGTGATGGCCATTTTTAACGCCGGTATGCAACTTGGCATTGACTTGTTGCCACTGTTGGCCCTTACCTGTAGTGGTTTTTTTGCTTTGATGGGCTGGATTAATATTGGCGACCTTGCGGCCTTCATCCTATATATTTCCATGTTTACCAGCCCCATTCGGCGGCTAAACCAATTTGTGGAGCTGTTTCAAGACGGCATGTCCGGGTTTGAACGGTTTTGCCAAATTATGGACACCGCCCCGGAGCCCGAACCGACGGACCCGCAGTTGCCCGGTACTTTTTCTGCCGACATTCAATTTGAAAAAGTCAGCTTTCAATATGACGAAAACAAGGCCGTTCTGGCGGGTATTGATGTCACGGTGCCCCGCGGGCAGACCGTGGCGCTAGTGGGGCCCTCCGGTGGCGGCAAAACAACTTTTTGTCATCTCATCCCCCGCTTCTACGCGCCCTCTGGCGGCAAGGTACTGATTGGCGGCATTGATGTGCAGGACATCCCGTCAGAAGCGCTGCGCCGCAATATTGGCCTGGTGCAGCAAGACGTGTTTTTGTTTAGCGGCACCATACGTGAAAACATCGCCTATGGCAGGTTGGATGCCACCAACGAAGAAATTGTAGAGGCTGCTATAAAAGCCGAACTGCATGATACCATTATGGCTATGCCAGATGGGTATGATACGGATATTGGTGAACGGGGTGTCAAGCTTTCCGGTGGTCAAAAACAGCGCATTGCCATTGCCCGTGTATTCTTGAAAAACCCACCCATTTTGATTTTGGATGAAGCGACCAGCGCACTGGACACTGTGACGGAGCAAGCGATTCAAAAGAGCTTTGAGCGTCTTTCACACGGGCGCACTACACTGGTGGTCGCCCACCGGCTTTCGACTGTGCGCGGGGCGGATTGTATTTTAGTGTTGACCGACAAAGGCATTGAAGAAAGGGGTAACCACGACCAGTTGTTAGCCCAAAATGGCCTTTATGCAAAGCTATACCAGACCCAGTTTTCCATTGATTTTGCAAACCTTTAAGGAGGAACAGCCATATGGAAAAGAAAAACGCACTGATTTTGGGTATTGCAGGGGGGTCCGGCTCTGGCAAAACCACATTTGCCAACCGTATTATCCAATATTTTGGCGGCGCGGTAGCCACGCTAAACCACGATTATTATTACAAACCGTTTGCCGAGCTTTCTCTCGCCGAGCGCAAGAAGCAGAACTTTGATCACCCGCATGCGTTTGACACCGACTTGCTGATTTCAGACCTTTTAAAATTGCGCTCGGGGGAGGATATCTGCCGCCCAGTGTATTCGTACACCGAGTTTACCCGCCTGCCAGAGACGGTAGCGGTAACCGCTGCGCCGGTCATCATCGTGGACGGCATTTTGATTTTTGAAAACAAGCAACTGCGTGATTTGTTTGATATCAAGGTCTATGTCGACACTGACAGCGATGTGCGGTTGATTCGCCGCCTGTTGCGCGATGTAAAAGAGCGTGGGCGCAGCCTTGACAGTGTAATTGAACAATACCTTTCTACCGTAAAACCCATGCATGAAGAATTTGTAGAGCCCAGCAAACGCTACGCCGACGTGATTGTGCCAGAGGGCGGCTATAACGCCGTGGCACTGGATATGGTGATTGACCGCATCCGCGCTGAAATTGCAAAGCGATAGATGACCGCAAAAAATTAAAGTAACCCGCCGGCAAAAATTTGCCGGCGGGTTATTCTTTTAGGGAAGAGGGTCTAAAGTTGTGAGGCTTTGCTTCCCGGGGTTAGCTATGATGCGTTGCGGCCCGACACCTTACTGGTTTCCGGCGCTTCTTCAATGCCGCCAGCGGCTAAAACGCTGACGCTGAAGACTAGGCAAAGAACTGCGATACTGGCAAAAATAATCGTTTGTGCAAACATGGTTTTCGTCCTCCGTTTCAGTGCTGCTGGTTAGCAGTGTGTTGTTTTTGTGTTCTATATTTGAAACGAATTAAAAAGGGCGAATACTACAAAGTTCGCCAAAAAATTTGTAAAAAAAGATGCCGCAAAAACGCGGCATCTTTTAAGCTTGTGACAATTTTGCTTATTTCAGTACTTCCGGCAAAAAGCTTTTACCGGCAACGGGGGCTTTGACACCAAAATAATCCAACACGGTAGCCGCAATATTAGCGTAGGAAGGCCGGGTACCAAGGTTAATCCCCTCGCGGATCTGCTTGCCGTAAATCAGCATCGGTACACATTCACGCGAATGGTCGGTAGACGGCGTAGCCGGGTCACAACCATGGTCTGCGGTAATAATCAAAATGTCTTCATCCCGCATCAGCGGCAAAAACTCAGCAAGCTGACCGTCAAACTCTGTCGCAGCCGCAGCATAACCATCCACGTCGTTGCGGTGGCCATACAGCATGTCAAAATCGACAAGGTTCACAAAGCAAAGGCCCTCAAAATCTTCTTTTACATGGCCCAGCGTAACTTCCATACCATGGTGGTTTGAAGTGGTGCGGGTCGTTTTGTTCACGCCCTGCCCTGCAAAAATGTCGTAAATTTTACCAACGCCAATCGTCTCAAGGCCAGCCTGCTGTAAATAGTCCAGCATCGTTTTGCTCGGGGGCAGCAAGCTGAAGTCGTGACGGTTTGGGGTACGCTTAAAATTAGTTTTGTCGGTACCGACAAATGGGCGGGCAATGACGCGGCCCACACCATGTTTACCTACCAAGATGTTGCGGGCAATTTCGCAATATTCATACAGTTTTTTTACCGGCACAAGGTCCTCGTGTGCAGCAATCTGGAACACGCTGTCGGCAGAGGTATACACAATCAGCTTGCCGGTGCTCAGGTGCTCTTCGCCGTAGTCGGTCAGCACCTGTGTGCCGGAATACGGCAGGTTGCACAGTACACCACAGCCGGTTTTTGCCTCAAATTCATCAATGACTTCTTTAGGGAAGCCGTTCGGATAGGTCGGCAACGGGTTGGCACTTTCCACACCCGCAATCTCCCAGTGGCCAATGGTAGTATCCTTACCCTTACTCTGCTCAACCAGCCGCGCGAAGCTGGCCTTTGGTGCGGCCACCGGCGGGCAGCAGGTCACATCGTCAATATTAAACATGCCTAGGCTGCCCAAAACCGGGGTGTTGAATTTTGTGCTTTTAGAAATAGAAGCCAGCGTGTCGCTACCCTCATCACCAAAAGCCGCTGCATCCGGTGCCTTGCCAATCCCAAAGCTATCTAACACAATAATAAATGCTCTCTTTGCCATTTTGAACTCCTTTATCAATTTAAAACATTGTTTCATTTATGACGGTATTGCAAAAACAAAAAACAGCCACAGCCTGCTTTTACCTTTGCCATACCTAGGTTTAGTACATCGTTATTATAACATAAACAAACGATATCAACAACAATTCTCCTTTCAATTTACTGTTTTAAGTGAAACTGCTAGAATCGATGCTTTCCATCTAAATTCCCCTTGTGGCAGTAGGCAAAACCAAAAATGTATAGTATAATGAATTGGATTTCGAAAATTTTCCGGCTTAGTCCGGTCGTTCTGTTGAAGGGGGAATTGCAATGCGCAAAACAAAAATTATCTGCACCCTCGGCACTGCCACCGACTCTGAGGATATCCTGCGTGAAATGATTACCGCCGGCATGAATGTCGCACGGTTTAACTTTTCGCACGGCACTTACGAGGAGCACCTTGGGCGGTTGAACCTGCTGCGCAGGCTGCGTGATGAAATGCATCAACCAATCGCGGCATTACTGGACACGAAGG
>JAQVCK010000005.1 GCA_028689835.1 Pygmaiobacter sp.
ATCTTGCACAGACTTTTCAGAACATGGCGCCCGGCGGCTATAAAACTGCTGCTGATTTTGCCCCGCAGCTGCGCGGCATCCAAAAAGAGCAACAGGCCATCCATGCGCAAATCAGCGAGCTGGAGCAGAAAAACCGCCAGTATGCGGTTGCCGCCCGCAACCTGCAAACCTGTGCCACCTATGGCGGCTTGCAAACGGAATACCTGCAAAAGAACGCTGTCGCAAAGCGACTATTATTCGCCAAGCACAAGGACGCGCTGCAAGCCTACCAAAAAGCAGCGGAGCAACTGCAAAGCATGGGCATTCACCAGACCGTAGAGCCGGAAAAGGTGCGCAATTTGATAAAGGCCACCGAGCAGCAAATTTACCAGTTGCAAGAACATCTTGCCGCTTTGCGTGAGCAGGAAAGCAAGGTGCTGGCACAGCAGCACACCGTACAGGAAATTCAAGACCGAGAGGACGAACACCATGAGAATACATTTTGATTTTACCATCGGCTGCTATGCCGATGCAGCCCCAAAATCGAAGTACACGCCCTGCGATAAAAGAAAAGACCCCACGGCCTGCAAGGCAATACGCCGTGCAGACCATGCGGCCAAACAGGAGAAGAAAAATAGTTCAGCCCATCCGTTCACACGGGTGTGGCGCAAATACGATTGAGGAGCAACGAAATGAAGGAATTTGAAGTTACGATTGCCGAGCGCCTGGAGCGCGTTGTTACCGTTCAGGCCGAAACTCGCGCGGATGCGGAAGAAATGGTTTCAGACGCATGGAATAAGGAGGAATATGTTTTGACAGCAGATGATTTTCAGGGGGCTGAATTTACCGCAGATGAGGGGCGCGAACTGCCGCCACCGAACCTTTCTGTGTTGCTGGTGCAGCCGGAAAAATATCCGCAGCGAGTGGAAATGCCGAACACCTTGGAAGCGCTGCAAAAGGCAGTCGGCGGCATGATCGAGGCCGTGTACCCTTACAAAGATAAAGTCGCACTCATCGGGAACGACGAGGGCAAGCTGAACGGGATGCCGCTAAACCGCGCACTGCGAGATGATAAGGGCGAAATTTACGATGTAATGTCGGGAGATTTTTTGGTGGTCGGATTGGGCGAGGGCGATTTTGCTTCTCTTTCGCCGGATTTGATGGATAAATACGAAGCGGTGTTCCACCAGCCGCAAATGTTTGTGCTGCTTGGGGATACTATGTTGGTGCGCAACATTCCGGACAGGATGGTGCAGGAGAAAGCCGCCGCACCGCAGGCAGAAGCGCCGGAACCGGAACGAAATTAAGCCATAAAATAAACGTCCACCGGCCTAGCCGGTGGTTTTTCATTTGCGGGCAAAGCCCTATTTTCTTCGCCACGCGTGAGAACGCGTAATACGGTCGGCCAATTGCGCCGGACTGTTACTTGCGACCTGTGAACGGGCCAACCTGACTCATTGTCAATTGTTCACCCGCTTCATCCTCTTTCAGCTGATTGCGAATATATTCCGCAATTCGGCTTGTATTCTTTCCCACTGTGTCCACATAATATCCTCTGCACCAGAACTCTCGATTCCGGTATTTGTATTTCAACTCGCCGAATTGCTCATACAGCATCGTGCTGCTTTTTCCTTTCAAGTATCCCATAAAGCTCGACACAGACATCTTCGGCGGAATCTCCACCAGCATGTGTACATGGTCTGGACAGACTTCCGCTTCATCAATTGTTATATCTTTCCATTTGCACAACTCCCACAATATTTTTCCTACTGCCGCACGCTTTTCTCTGTAAAACACTTTCCTGCGATATTTTGGCGCAAATACGATATGATATTTGCAATTCCACTTTGTATGGGATAAACTGTTTATGTCATTCAAACTCATTTGAATGTACTCCTTTGATACTTTGTTTGTTGCAGTTGGCCGACCGCAACTTCTATTGTACCAGAGGAGTTATTTTTTGCCCGCTATCTTTACTCATCGATAAATCTTTCCTGAACCACTCGCCTAGCGAGTGGTTTTAGAGACAACAAAACGCTCCAACGAAATGAAAATCGTTGGGGCGCTTACGGGTCGAGATTGTCCAGTTTGAACAGCGGCGAATCGAAAAACTCTGTGATGTCGATGCGCATCCCTTGGCACATTTCGTGGATGATGCGCAGCTTGACGGAATCATAAGAGCAATTCATGACATTACTGATGGTCGATTTCGGCACACCACTTTTGATGTAAAGCTGGTACTGCGTCATTTTCTTTTCGGCAAGAAGCTCGGATAGCCGCTTGCTGACGGCTTCGTTCAGCTGCATTCAATCACCCCGGTTCCTGTGGCTGTACCACTATTATAGGAATCGAGGTGTCGCAAATAGTCCCTGTGCCTGTACTAATTGCAAATTTTGTGCTACCCTTGGTGTGAGGGAGGTGCAGCATGATTGTGACTTTTTGTGGGCACAGAGAGGTGGAAATGCCGGAATTGGTGTATCATTGGTTATATGGCATTGTTGAGGAGCTGCTCAAAGGTGGCGCGAACATCTTTTATCTTGGCGGATACGGAGCCTTTGACCGAATGGCTGCCGCAGTGGTGCGAGAATTCACGGCGCAATCCCCTCAAATTGAAATCGTATTGGTTTTGCCTTATCTTTACTCGAAAATAGACACGGCAGATTATACATCCACCCTCTATCCAAGCCTTGAAAGTATACCGCCGCGCTATGCAATTTCACGCCGCAACCGCTGGATGGTAGAGCAGGCCGATGTGGTTGTAGCGTATGTGCTGCATGGTTGGGGCGGAGCGGCTAAAATGCTGGAATACGCCAAAATGAAACAAAAGAAAACTATATGCTTCACCACAAATACAGGAGGAAAGCTATGAACAAAGATGGCCGGTATATCCGCTGCCCGGAATGCGGAGAAAAAACAGATGTAAAGGTGTACGAAGACACCACTTTGCTTCATTTTCCGTTGGTGTGTCCACACTGTAAAAAAGAGTTCATTATCAATGTGATACAGTTCAAAATGACGGTCGACAAGGAAATAGACAATTAAAGTACAGCACCTGCACACCATGTTAATTAAGACATGGAATGCAGGCACTTTTTAGATTCGATCGCAAGTGCCAATAAATAGCCGTTGCATACGGCTTGCCTTATATAGGGTGCCTCCTTAAAAATTTATCTTTAGTTTATGAATTTGCATTGCCCGTTATGATAAAATGAAAGAAATATAAGGTGGTGAAATAGATGACAATCAAAAAACGACTTTTTTGGTCGAATTTGATGATGATTTTGGTGCCGGTATTGATTTCGGCATTGATTGCGCTTTGCTGCCTAGGCGGCGTGTGGTATGCCGTCGCCCATGGCTCTGGGCTTGGCTTTGAGGACAGTGAAGACTTCTTTCAGGCCACGAGCGTAATCAGCGAGGGCGTGGAAAAGGCTGTGCTTTCCGGCGAAGAAGAAAACCTAAACGCCCTCAGCAGCCTGATGGATCGCAGTGCAATGTCGGTGCTCGTTTACACAGACGGCGTGGAAAGCTATGCCTACGGCGAAGCTGCCGCCGAGGATGAAGCCCTGTGCAGTGCTGCTGCCGCCCTGCAAAATGAGGGCATTATCTCCAGCGGCGACCGCAGTATGTACGCCCACACCATCACCGACAAAACGCATACCTATCTGATTTACCTGTTCAGTACCCGCAGCAATCTTTCACACGGTACGCTCAAGGTTGCGCTCGCCATGGTGACATTGGTGCTGCTGTTCACCGTGTTATGCTCGGTTCTTTTCACCAACCGCTTTCTGACAAAATTTGTGCTGCAAAAAATAGAGCAGCCTTTGGATATTCTGACAAACGGTGTGACCCAAATTCGTGATGGAAATCTTGACTATCGTCTGGAATATGCGGGACAGGATGAATTTACCCCGGTTTGTGCGGCCTTCAACGAAATGGCTCAGCGCTTGAAATTCTCGGTGGAGAAAACCCAAAAGCAGGAGAACAGCCGCAAGGAACTGCTTGCGGGTATTTCGCATGATTTGCGCAGCCCGCTGACCTCCATTCAGGCGTATGTGGAGGGATTATTGGACGGCGTGGCCAAAACGCCGGAAACCCAGCAAAAATATCTGTACACCATCAAGACCAAAGCCGAGGACATCCAGCGTATGGTGGCGCAGTTGTTCCTGTTTTCTAAAATGGATATGGACGAATACCCCACCCACCCGGAACGGATGAGGCTGGACGAACTGACCGCACAGCTTGTAGAGGAAACCGCCGCGCAGTATGAGGAAAAGGGGCTGAGCATTGCAACACAGCTTTGCCCCGCCGAGGTGAACGCAGACCCCGCCGAGCTGCGCCGCGTGCTGACCAATGTGCTGGACAACAGCGTAAAATACAAGAATAAGCCCCATGCAAGCATGAGCATTACCTTGTGCCGGGAGGAAAAGGCGTGGCGGTTGACCTTGACCGACGATGGCCCCGGTGTGCCGCCTGAAGCGCTGCCCAGGCTGTTTGATGTGTTCTACCGAAGTGACCCGGCGCGCCAAAACCCGGATCGTGGCAGCGGTTTAGGGCTTGCCATTGCGGCCAAAGCCATGGCACGCATGGGCGGGAGCATTGCGGCAGAAAATGTAGCGGGCGGCGGGCTTTCCGTTTTGCTGCGTTTGCCGGTGGAGGAACCTGAAAATGAATGAGAAAATTCTGATTGTCGAGGATGACAAGGCCATCGCGGAGATCGAGCGCGACTATCTGGAAATGGATGGCTTTGCAGTGGAAATCGCCCCGGATGGCGAAACCGGGCTTGCGCGCGGGGAGAGTGGCGGTTTTGATTTGATTCTGCTTGATTTGATGCTCCCCGGCATGGATGGTTTTGCCGTTTGCAGGGCACTGCGCAAAACGCTGACCATCCCAATTTTGATGGTGACGGCGCGGCAGGAGGACATTGACAAAATACGCGGCCTTGGCCTTGGCGCGGACGATTACATTGAGAAGCCCTTTTCCCCCAGCGTATTGGTGGCGCGGGTCAAAGCGCACCTTGCCATGGCGGCACGGCTTGCGCAGACGGCCAAAGCCACCAAACAAGCAACAATTTCCATCGGAGGCGTCTGCATCCATACCGACACACACCGTGTAACGGTGGATGGCAATGAGGTGGAGCTGAAAAACAAGGAGTATGAGCTGCTGCTGTTTTTGATGGAAAATGTGGATATTGTCTTTAGCCGTGAAACCCTCTACGAGAAAATATGGGGCATGGATGCGATGGGCGATAACGCGACCGTGGTGGTGCATATCAATCGTCTGCGTGAAAAAATCGAAGCCGACCCCGCGAAACCGCGCTATATTCAAACCGTGTGGGGCGCGGGCTATCGCTTTTGCGTGTGACAGCAATGGGATGAGGAAGAAAAAGGGGAAATGATTTATGTGGGTATTCTTTGCGTTTGGCTCGGCTCTGTTTGCGGGGCTTACCTCTATTTTGGCAAAGTGCGGCATCAAAAAAACAGATTCCAATGTGGCGACCGCCGTGCGCACCGTTGTGGTACTTATTTTCTCGTGGCTGATGGTGTTCCTCACTGGGGCGCAGGGCGGGCTTGCGAACCTCGGCGGTAAGACCCTGCTGTTTCTAATTTTGTCCGGCCTTGCGACGGGCGCTTCGTGGCTGTGCTATTTTAAGGCGCTGCAAATCGGCAACATCAACAAGGTTGTGCCGATCGACAAATCCAGCACGATTTTGACGATTTTGCTGGCGATGATTTTCCTGCACGAGGGCATTACGCCGCTGAAAGCGGTGGCTGTGGTGCTGATCGGTGCGGGTACCTTTTTGATGATCCAGAAAAAGCAGAATGTCGAGCCCGAAAATTCCGAGAAGCTGGAAAGCAAGGCGTGGCTTTTGTACGCGGCGGGCTCGGCGGTGTTTGCCAGCTTGACGGCGATCCTCGGCAAGGTCGGCATTTCCGGCATTGATTCAAACCTCGGCACGGCCATCCGCACCGGCGTGGTGTTGGTGATGGCGTGGGTGGTGGTTTTTGTCACCGGCAAGCAGAATACGCTGAAGGACATCCCGAAAAAAGAGCTTGGCTTTATCTGCCTTTCCGGCATCGCCACGGGCGGCTCATGGCTGTGCTACTACCGCGCGTTGCAGGATGGCCTTGCCAGCGTGGTGGTGCCCATTGACAAGCTGAGCATCCTCATCACCATCGCGTTTTCGTATCTTGTTTTTGGCGAAAAGCTCACCAAAAAGGCGGCGGTTGGGCTGGTTTTGATTGTGGACGGTACTCTGCTGATGCTGGCAGCATAGAGAACTTTGCTTTAGGATAGAAGAACAAACACCCTCGGTCTTTGCAGGCTTGCAAAAGACCGGGAGTGTTTGCTGTGGCAGATAAAAGCGAAGCACGTAGGCTTATCCAATCAGCCACCCTTGCTCGACACAGGCATCAACATATCGTTTCAAATCTTTTTCGCGCTTGAAAGTCAGCATTTGACAGTCCTTGACGGGAGAAAAGAAAAGTGCTTTTGCTTGCCTTGATACCCATAGTGTCTTGGGGTCGCAGTTCAGTAGACTTGTCAGGCGGTAACGCTGTTTGCAAATCGGTTCCGGCATGAGTTCCTCCCCCTGTGCTTCTTGGAAATAGGACTGTGTATTACAGTAGACAGTGGTTTTAGGCGGCGTTGAAGATAAAAATGCCGTCACTGACTTCCTTGTTTTTATTATAGGGGCGCGTTACCACGGTGGTTTCCAGCGTCATGGACGAGCTGTGACCGCCGTCCAGATTGTAGGCGGCTTTGCAGCCAAGGCTTGCAAAAAGCTGAGACATTTCTTCGAGCGTCATTCCGCGCGAATAGTCCTTTGTACGCCCATCCACGATCAGCAGGCAGTAGTGCCCCGGTTCATAATAGCCGATGGCCGTGCGGGGGTGTCCCTCGCGGATATAGTCCCAGGTGTTGAAATTGGTGGTGGCCTTTCCATTTGCATCGAGCAGGCTTGGCCCGAACACCCAACTCTGCCACGCGCCGTCCCGGACAAGCTGCTGTGCATCAAGCTGCTCCGGGCTGTAAATTTTCATTGTGCCATCCCGAAACAGCACGCAGGTTTCCTCTGTGGAGGCTTGCGCACGATACACCGTTCCGTTACGGATGATGGTGCCATTGTTTTGGTGGTGGTTATTGCTGTAAGAATCTCCATTGACCGCCAACACGGATTGCATCCTTTTTGACATGGAGGGGAGCAATTCACTGAAGCCGATGCCGTAGCTGTCCTTTGCAAACCCGGTTTGCAGGCAACTAATGTCACTGATATAAATATCGGCCAGTGTATAGGCAATTTTACTGCCGTATTTTTTGTGCTTTCCGTTGCTGCTGTAATCTAACTTGCCGCTGTCGTAGCTCACCTGTGTCAGCTCCACAGATACGGAAGGGCTTTTGTAGCTGGTATCTGTGGAAACAATGGTGTCGGAAAAGTGATCCCCAAACTTTTCTGCCCAACTGACAGTGGGGATGATGGCAGTGGAAAGCCCCATCGAAGCCTGCTGAATGGGTGTAGCCACCTTTGGCGTGCCGCTTTCTTGGTTTAGCAAAGGTGCGTTTTCTTGAAATGTCAGGACGGGCTGCATTTTGTGCGGCATTTTGTAGTTGTAAACATAACTGCCCAAAACAAGACCGCCCGCGAGGGCAACATCCAAAAGCAGCGCAAGCGTAACGGTGAAAAGGTGGTCTGCTTGCCTGATTGGAAAAGAATGCTTGCTCATGAGATAGAACCTCTCTCCGTGATAAAAATAGAAATCAAATGTTCGTGTTTTTGTGAAAAATCAAGTGCTTCTGTGCCAACCAGCTCAGGGAGAAAAAGGTGATTTCTGTGAGCAGCTTGGCACCGTATTTGTTCCAACCACAGCCGTTTACCAGTGTACCCAGCAAAAGCGTGTTGCCCGCCAGAATGCTTACAGCCAAAGCTGCATAGGCAGCGCCGGTTTGCGCGGCACTGGCGTGGCTGCAAAATACATAGTGGCGATTGAACAGAAAATTGGTTGTGGCACTGAGGATGCGGGCTGCGATGTTGGAAATGGGAATGGCAGCAGCCCCAAACGGCGCAAGTAAAAAAACAAAGAGACTGTAACAGATGTAATCTATACAAAAACCCAATAAAGAAGATGCAGCAAAGCAAAGCGCTTGCCCAATTTGTGGGTGAACGCTTTGCTTTGTTCTTCCAATCGATTGTGTCATGCTTGTGGTCATTAGGATTTACCGCCTTTCTTGTTTGGTCTGCGGCCAGTATAGAGCCGGTGTATGAGAAAGGCATGAAAAGGGTTTTATCTATTTGTTGGCTCTTGTTTATCTCCTGTTTAGATTCCTTTGATACCGTTGCGGTGCAGAGTGAAAAAGCCTGCCAAATGAAACCGCCGTCAATCGTTCTCTATTTAGAAATTGAGAAATTGATAAAGGATAAAACCACAGGAGCGAAACAGATGAGGATTTTACTTACAACCGATTGTTATACCCCGATGGTGAATGGCGTAGTGACCTCTGTGCTAAACCTGCGCAGAGAGCTGCTTTGCATGGGGCATGAGGTGCGTGTGCTGACACTGGCCGGAACAAACCGCACAACCGTACAGGATGGCGTGGTTGCGCTTGGCTCCATGGATATGGGGCGGGTCTACCCCGGTGCAAGGCTGCGCAGCGCCTTTGCCAGCGCGGAAATAAAAGAATTGATTGCATGGTGCCCGGATGTGGTGCATTCGCAGTGCGAATTCTCCACCTTCTTTTTGGCGGTACGCATTGCCAAGGCTTGCGCAGCACCTCTGGTGCATACCTACCACACGGTATACGAGGACTACACCCACTATTTTTCGCCCAGCCGCCGTTGGGGCAAATGTATGGCACAGGGGCTGACACGGTTGGTGCTTTCCAAAGCCGATGAGGTAATCGCCCCGACGAAAAAAACAGAAACACTGCTGCACCGCTATCATGTGCGCCCGCCGGTGACGGTGATTCCAACCGGCATCGACCTTGCCCGGTTTGAAAAGGCTGTTGCCGCGCCAGAAAAAGAAGCCCTGCAAAAGCAGCTTGGCATCCCGGCGGAAAACAAAATTCTGCTGTTTGTGGGGCGGCTCGCCAAGGAAAAGAACATTGATGAGCTTTTGGCGTGCCGCCGCCAAATGGGCACGGATGCCGCCGTGACACTGCTGATTACCGGGGATGGCCCGGAGCGTGCGCGTCTGGAACGCCGCGCCGCTGCGCTCGGCCTGATGCAAAACGGCGGCGTTGTATTTGCCGGCATGGTAGAGCCGCAAAGCGTTCCGAAAATCTACGCGCTGGGCGATGTATTTGTCAGTGCCTCCACCAGTGAAACACAGGGGCTGACTTACATTGAGGCTATGGCGGCGGGGCTGCCTGCTGTCTGCCATGCGGATCGCTGTTTGGATGAAGTGCTTATAAATGGCCAAAACGGTTGGCAGTATCAAACCGGCGAGGAGTTGCTGCAATACGCCGCTGCACTGCTGGCGAATGAAGCTGTACGCAAGACCTATTCCGAGAGAGCGGGGCAAATCGCCGCCCGATACTCGGCGCGGCTGTTTGCAAAAAGGGTACTGCAATGCTATGCAGCGGCGGGGCTGCACCGGCAAATTGCGACGGCGGAGAAAGAAGGAAGGACAGAGGTATGGCTGAGCGTTTGAATGGACGAAAAATCGCAATGCAGGTAGCGTCAGGTCTTGGGCTTTTGCTTTGTGTTTTAATGGGTATTTGGTTTTGGCGGGCAGGGCTGCTTTCTTCTCAGGAGGTGCTGCGTAGCTTTGTCGGCAGCTTTGGCGTGGCGGGAGCATTGGTGTTCATTGTGTTTCAGGCCGTGCAGGTGGTCGTGCCGGTGTTGCCGGGCGGCCTTGGCTGTTTGGCCGGGGTTGTTTTATTTGGGCCGTGGCAGGGCTTCTTGTACAACTACATCGGCATCTGCGCGGGCAGCCTTGCCGCATTTGCCATTGCCCGCAACTGCGGCAGGCCGCTTTTATACCAAATGTTTCCCAAAAAGCTCATTGAGCGGTATGACGGTTGGGCCAAAGAGAAAGACCGCTTTGCCCGCTGGTTTGCCTTTTTGATTTTTATCCCGGTTGCGCCGGACGATTACCTTTGCTTTTTGGCCGGGACAACGGAAATTGCTTGGAAAAAGTACACCGCCATTATCCTGCTGTGCAAGCCGTTTTCGATTGCGCTGTATAGCCTTGGGCTGACGATGCTGTTCCAAAACATCCTCGGCCTGTGGCGGTAAGAAAGGATTTTTTATGCGGGTACATTTATATACCGGTTCGCTGCAAATTGTTGCTAAAAGCGGCGTGGGGCAGGCCATCTTTCACCAAAAGGCCATGCTGGAAAAAAGCGGCGTGGAGGTGACGGAGCATTGGCGCGGCCACGCGGATGCTGTACACATCAACACCGTGTTCCCCGATGCGGTGTTGGCCGCACTTCGGGCAAAGCTGCGCGGAGAAATGGTGGCGTATTACGGACACTCCACTATGCAGGACTTTCGCAATTCGTTTGTCGGCTCCAATCTGCTTGCGCCGCTATTCAAAAAATGGATCTGCTTTTGTTATGGCCTTGGCGATGTGATTATCACTCCCACGCCTTATTCCAAGCGGCTGCTCGAAAGCTATGGCATAGAAAAACCAATCACGGCGCTTTCCAACGGCATTGACACGGATTTTTTTGCACCAAGCGAAGCGCGGCGCAAGCTGTTTCGGGAGAAATATGGCCTGACGGATACCCAAAAGGTCGTCATCAGCGTGGGGCATTATATGGAGCGCAAAGGTATTTTGGATTTTATTGCGCTGGCGCAGAAAATGCCGGAGGTGCGATTTTATTGGTTTGGCTATACAGCCCCCGCGCTGGTGCCTGAAAAAATTAAAGCGGCCATGGCGGCAGCCCCGGAAAACCTCTGCTTTGCGGGGTATTGCAATCAAGCGGACTTGCGGGATGCCTACTGCGGCGCGGATGCCTTTGTGTTTTGCAGCTTGGAGGAAACCGAGGGCATTGTGGTGCTGGAGGCACTGGCCAGCGGCGCGCCGATGCTGGTGCGGGATATTCCGGTGTATGCCGATTGGCTGCAGGATGGCAAAAATAGCTATAAAGCCGCCACTACCGAAGAATTTAAGGAAAAGCTGTGTGGCATTCTGAATGGAACCCTACCTGACTGCACCGCTGCAGGACACCGCGTGGCCGAAGCCCGTAGCGTTACCGCAATGGGGCAAAAGCTTTGCGCCCTCTATGAAAATGCAGAAAGTTTATCTCCAGTTTATGCTTTTTAATGTTCCAGTTTATTTCCTCCTGTTATTTTGGAATAGCCAAAATGACAGGAGGTTTTTTTATGCGAAATATTCCGTTGGAGGCATGCTATGGCCTTTGAATTTATGATGCTGGATTGGATCGGGGCAAATTTGCACAGCGCTGCCGGTGATGTGCTGATGCCGTTTGTGACAGCTCTTGGCAACGGCGGCGTGATTTGGATCGCACTGGGGCTGTCCCTTTGTGCCTTTCGGAAAACCCGCAGGTACGGCGTGTGCGTGCTGCTGGCCTTGGGGCTGGATGTGGTTTTGTGCAATGGGCTGCTCAAGCCGCTTGTGGCGCGGGTACGCCCGTGTGACATCAACACCACAGTGCAGCTTTTGATTGCGCGGCCTACCGATTTTTCATTCCCGTCCGGCCACACAGCCGCCGGGTTTGCCGCCGCTTCAGCGCTGCTGTTCAGCCGCCGCAAGGGATGGTGGGCGGCCATGGCGCTCGCTGCCCTCATTGCGTTTTCACGGCTGTACCTGTATGTGCATTTTCTGACCGATGTTTTGGCCGGGGCGATGCTGGGAGTTCTATGCGGCTGGGCGGGTGTGCTTTTGTCCGGCCAACTGCTGAAAGCTCTGAAAAATAAATCTAAACCACAAACGATGTAAGGAGAAATCTACAATGTTACTGACTGCTTTTCATGGCATGTGCATGGCACTTGCCGACAGCGTCCCCGGCGTATCCGGCGGCACGATTGCCTTTATCCTTGGCTTTTATGAGCATTTTCTGAATGCGCTGCACGACCTTTTTGGCAAGAACAACGCCGCGCGGAAAGACGCCTTTTTCTATCTCGTTAAGCTGGGCGTCGGCTGGGTGGTCGGCATGGGGCTTTCGGTGCTGGTGCTTTCCAGCCTGTTTGAGAGCCATGTCTATCTGCTCAGCTCTGCCTTTTTCGGGCTGACACTTGTTTCCATTCCGTTCATCATCAAGCAGGAACAGGAAACCGTAAAAGGCCACTGGGGCTGCTTGCTGTTTACGGTGTTGGGGGCGGCGGTGGTCATCGCCATCTCGGCCTTTCGCCAGGGCGGTGCGGCAACCACATTGGATTATGCAGCGCTTGCACCCATGCAGTATCTCTACCTGTTCGTTTGCGGTATGATTGCCATTGCCGCAATGGTGCTGCCGGGTATTTCCGGCTCCACACTGCTGCTCATTTTTGGCGTCTACCTGCCCACTGTGACCGCAGTTAAACAACTGCTCACCCTGCAGCTGAAGGTGCTGCCCGGTGTCATGGCGCTGGGCTTTGGCGCGGTGTGCGGTGTGGCGGTTTCTATCGGCGGCATCCGCATGGCGCTGCAAAAATTCCGTGCCCAGATGCTTTACCTCATTCTCGGCCTGATGGGCGGTTCGCTCTATGCCATTGCGATGGGCCCTACCACACTGAAGGTTCCGCAGGCGGCTATGAGCCTTTCGACTTTTAGCATTGTTGGCTTTGCGGTGGGTGCCGCGCTGCTGGTCATGCTGGAGGTGCTGCGCGAAAAGATGGATCGCTGCAAAACAGAGGGAAACGCCATTGATGAAGCGGAATGAAAAACATTGCAGGCTGCAATGGTGGCTGGATTATTTGCTCTATCCGCTCCTGCTGGCCATAGCCACAGGATTGCTCCTGCTCTATACCTTTGTGATTCCTCACGGGGCACAGGCGGTGCAGCCTGCGGCAAATGCTGACTACAGCCTATCCGGGGGAACTTACACGGATACCGGCTATCAAGACGCCACCTGCACCGTGCAGTTTGCCACCTATCGAGCCTACGATTCGGACATCTACCTTGCAGATATACAGCTGAAGAACGCCGAATCCCTGAAAAGCGGTTTTGCGGGGGATTCCTTTGGAAGAAATATTACGGAAACAACCTCCGCCATTGCAAATCGGTGCAAGGCGATTGTGGCGGTCAATGGGGATTTTTATGGCGCACATGATACAGGATTTGTCTTGCGCAACGGTGTATTGTATCGGGAAAACCAAACCGATTCGACAAATCCCGATTACATGGATTTGACCATTGATGCAAATGGTAACCTCGGCTTCATCGTGGAGTCGCAGACAGACCCTCGGCAGTTGGTGGCAGATGGCGTAGTTCAAGCCTATTCTTTTGGCCCGGCGCTGTTAAACAATGGCGCTATGGCGATTGCCTCAGAGGGTCAGGTTTCGCGTGTGGACGGAAAAAATCCACGGACAATTCTTGGGCAGATTGAGCCCCTGCACTATGTTATGCTGGTGGCGGATGGCCGCACCGAGCAAAGCGCCGGGCTCTCCTTGGAGGAAGCCTGTGCGTTTTTGCAGGAATATGGGGTCAAGACTGCTTACAATTTGGACGGCGGCGGCTCGGCAACGATGGTGTTTCATGGAAAAGTCGTCAACCATCCGACCCACGATGGCGTAGTTTTTGAGGAAAGAGGGGTGAGCGATATTGTCTACATCGGATGAGTTTCCTATCAAAAAGTCGGTGATAGCCTATCTGCTTTTTTCGGCCTTTTGCTTGCTGTTTTCAGGGGTGTACCATTTGTTCTCCCATGGGGTTTCCTCTCGTTACATGGCTTGGGCCTTCCTCGTGCCTCTTTTGGGAGGCGCAATCTTCTTTGGGGTTGCATCTCGCTTTTGCTCCATGCAGAGCCGCGCTTGCCGTTTCTATCGCTATGGCCTGCAAACCATTACGGTGGGCTGCCTTTTGGAAGGAGCTTTTCATATTTATGGAATTGAGGTTTGGCAGGTGAAGCTGTACTGGTTGGTTGGAATTGGTTGGGTCATCGTGAGCGTAGCTGTGTGGCTGCGCCAAACAAAGATGAAACGAGGGTAAAAAATGTTGCAACTGGTTTTGGAATGGCTGAAAGCCGCCCTGATGGGCATTGTGGAGGGCATCACCGAATGGCTGCCGATCTCCTCCACCGGACACATGATTTTGCTGGAGCAGCTCATCAAATTTAACGCAAGCGAAGAATTTATTTCGATGTTCCGCGTGGTCATTCAGCTGGGAGCAATTCTGGCGGTGGTGGTGCTGTTTTGGTCAAAGCTGTGGCCGTTCGGAGTTTCGCCAAAGACACACCGCATTGCGCCGAAAAAAGAAACTTGGACGCTGTGGCTCAAAATTGTGGTGGCAACGCTGCCGGTGCTGGCTGTCAGCCCGCTGGACAACTGGTTTGAAGCACACTTTTACAATGCACCGTCCGTGGCTGCTGCGCTGATTCTGTATGGCGTTCTCTTTATTCTGGTGGAGCGCAAGCCGAAACCCTGTCGTGTGCAGAGCCTTGCGGAGATTACATACAAAGACGCACTTATCATCGGGCTGTGGCAGGTGCTTGCCATCATCCCCGGCACCTCCCGCAGCGGCGCAACCATTTTGGGCGGCTTGCTGCTTGGGCTTTCGCGCGGGGCGGTGGCCGAGTTCACCTTCTACCTTGCCATCCCGGTGATGGCGGGCGCATCCCTGCTCAAAACCGTGAAATACATTGTTGGCGGTGCGGCTCTTGGGCTGACGGAAGCCGGTATTCTGGTGATCGGCTGTGTGGTGGCATTTGTCGTCAGCCTTGGGGTCATTCGCTTCCTGATGGATTATGTGAAGAAGCACACCTTTACGGCGTTCGGCGTTTACCGCATCGCCTTGGGCGCATTGGTTTTGCTGGTAGCGGCGTTTACGCCTGTTTTATAAATGAGGCACGAATATGGCAGTGAATACATTGATCGGCATCGTAATGATCTTATGGGTGGTACGGAACTGGCTTGACGATAATGACGATGACGGTGAATCATAAACACGAGGGTTGCGGCAAGGTTTGCTGCAGCCCTTTTTGTTCATGCTACTGTGGGTTCAAGCAGCTTTTCTATCCGAAAAATCATTTTGTTTTCATGATGTTCTCATTTCAATTTGCAATAATCAGGGTGTGGAAAACTTCCACAGGTCATGTTTCGTGGCGCATCGTCAGGAAGAGAGCAAACGGTAACGGATGCGAAGCGCGACATGAAACAAAGAAAACACCGTGTAACCAAAGGAGTGTACGATTATGAAAATCAACAAAAGTATGATTGCCGTTTCACTTGCATTGAGCCTTGCCGCCGCGATGATGTGCAGCGTTTCCGCATTTGCTGCAAGTACAGACACCTCTGCGGCCTCGGTGGACACACAGGCCGCACAAATTGCGCAGGCCGCGCCCACAGAGGAAGGCAAATCCGCCGAAACGGACGGTGACAATGTGCAGGAAGAAAATATGGATGAAACCGGCGACCCTGACAATGAGCAGGAAACCCAGCAGGAAGATGCCGCTGATGCGCAAGCTCAGGCCGACCTCGCCGCACAGGCGGCCATCACAGAGGCCGAGGCCATTGCAGCAGCGGAAAACGCCAATCCCGGCTTCACTTTTACCGTGGAAGAACTGGACAGTGAAAACGGAACCGTGGCCTATAACCTGAAAGGCACAGATGCCAGCGGCGCGGGCGTGGAAGTCAAGGTGAACGCCACCGACGGTACTGTGATGCAGGAAGCTGAGAACGATTAAAAAATAAGCGAACAAAGAGGGAGACGCCGATGCGCCTCCCTCTTTTGCTCACTCATGACACTGCGGTCATGTTGATGATTTTATAGTTGCCGCTTTTTGCTGTGATGCAGCAGCCGAGCCGGATGGGAAAGGTTTTGGTCTGTGTGCCTTGCGTGACAATATAATCCAGCGAAACGATGCAATAGTACTCTGTTTCGGAGTAGCGGGCGCAGTCGGTTACGGATACATTTTCATAGGCATCGTCGGTTTTAGGAACACCCCAGTTGTTGCGGTAGCTGAGAAGGGTTTGATAGAACACTGTATTGGGGTAAAGATAGGGCAATAACGGTGTAAGCGGTGCGTTTTGCAGGGTGGCAAAAACAGCGTATGCCTTGGCTGCACCAATGGCAAAATCGGACAGTGACTGCGTACTTTGTGCATCCATGCTGAGCGAAGCAGAGCAAACCGTGCGGTCACTGTTCCATGTGAGGGCACAGGCCGTTCCAGAATCCTCTGCGGCCGACAATCCGTTTATGGCAAGATAATCCGGGATGGTATAGGTTGCTATGGAAAAAGATTTTGTGCCGATTTGTGCAAAGGATGAATCGGCACTTGCAACATCTGTGAGGTAATCGGCATCGATGGGCTTGCCCTCAAGCAGAAAATGCGTTCCGGGGTTTTCAATCAAAGATACGGTGCCGAGTGCATACTGTTTTAAGGATAAGATGGCATATACCGGAAAGCCGAACCAGCTCTTTTCGCCTGTGGCGCTTACTGTCAATTCCGCAAAGGTGGCAGCCCCTGTCCGGAACGAATAGGTGATGGAATCGGCAGTTGAGCTGCTTTCATAATAATAAAGGTCGTTTTGCAGGGTCGGCGTGTTCAGATATTCTCGAAATACCTGCGCATCCTGTAAGGCCCCCGGAAGATCCGTACAATATTGCTGCAATACGGCAACATCATCGGCCTGATACGCCGCCTGAATTTTGTCACACAGCATGGTGGGAAGCTGCGCCTGATAGTCGGCCAAATAAAACCACAAAAATAGCAAAATCAATAGTACGATAAAAAAAGCACTGCCGGTCAGGATGGAAAAACGGCAAAAAAATTGAGATTTTCGCTTGGCGACTTTGGTGCGAAGATGCCTGACCGTAGGCTTGCAAGAAGAATTACAGTTCATGATAAAAGTTCCTTTGTTTATAGATACAGAGCGAAAAAGCCGATTTAAGCGGCAGGTTTGACCAAAAAAGCTGTCGGTATCTTTCTCGGCCCAATCAGGTTGGAGCGCTGGTTGAGCATTTCTCCGTTGTAGATCAGCATAGAGGACGAACCGCCGTCAAGGTTACCTGCGTTGACCGCGCCGTAATCCAGCATAATATCTGCAACATCTTTATAAGATGCGCCAAGGCTCTGCGCCTGACGCCCATCAATGACAAGCAGAAGCACGGCACCATCTGCCCGCTGGCCGATGGCCGTGCGCGGGTTCAGCCCGCCTCCATTCCCTGTAATGGGAACACGCTCACCATTGATGACAAGGGCAGGGCCAAAGGACACGCCCTCTTGGATGCCGCTTTGAAGTGCCTGCTCGGCGGTCATATTGCCGACGATCAGCTTGTGGTCACTGTTGAAGCCCATGATGGAAGCGGGCACACCGGGAGAGGTATCGCAGGTGATAACACCATTTTGGATGACGATACCAAGGGGCATTCCGCCTTTTCCGTTGCCGCCAACATCCAGAAAGCCGCCGCCGTTGATGCCTGCTTGCGCACCATTTGCAAGAACAAGGTCGGAAAGCAACATTCCGTCCGAAGCGGAATCAAAGTTTGGAACGGTGGCTACATAGAGCCTGGACGGGTCATTGACAATCATCATTTGTCCGATAAAAGTGGCACCTGCTACATCCTCAACCGTGATATCCGAAAGCGAGCTGCTGCCATCGGCAGCGCTTGGTACAGTGACGGCGCTCGTGTCGGTCGTAAGGGTTGTTGCGTGTGTCGTATTGGCGGCGAGGATGGCATCAATTTGTGCCGGGCTAAAGTAAATCTGCGCCAAAAACTTGGCGGCGCTTGTTTCCATCACCGTGCAGACAAACACATCACGCGCTGCCGGGGACGGCCCGCAGCAGAGGATGGTCATTGCGCCAAAAAACAATAAAAAGAGAAGAACTAGAGCTGTCAGCGCGGAAAGGACAGCTTTATAGAAAAAATGTTGAGATTGCGGCGCAAGGGAATGCGGTGTGGGCGCTCTTTTTATCATGGTATTTTGCCTTTCCCAAAAGCTATGCTGCGTTCAATTTCCAGTATTGCAAGGAAAAATGAGAAGCCCATGAAAACGCAACAACACAGATAGCCCAAGCGCTTGTTGGGGGTTCCACACAAGTACTTGGGCTATCCGAAAAATTTATAGGGGGGTGCAGCCTTTTATGGGCGATGGCAAGAGCAATGCCGATTGAGCGCACGGTAGCCTGCGATGCAAACGACAAGCCCCAGCGCGGTGACAACGGTATAGAGCGCAAAGTTTTTTGCCACAACCGGGTACAGGCCGGTAGGCTGGCCAATGGTAGAAAGTGCGCCGACATACATTCCACCTAGAGTATAGGCCAGTACCGTTAGCGCGGATTTGAAAAATGTCAGCATGATTTCCTCCAAGCTCTTATTTCACATCGGTTTTGCGGAACAATGCGATACCGACAAAATGCATGGCGATAAAATAGACGACTGCCAAAATGACACCGGTGAGCAGCGCACCACTCGGCAGCGGCAGTTTGGCAATGCCGGAAATACCGGCCGAGATCCACAGCTTCGAGGGCTTCACGCCAAGGCCGCGCAGAAGAAAATCGAGCGCACCCAGCAGGGTGGGGAAAACTGTGACCGTGCAGATATTGACGGCAATCGCGCCGCCGTTGCTGCGCAGGTGCATGGCAACGACTTCAAACACCGCCGTATACGCCATAAAAAGCAGCCATGCGACGGCCAGCATCCCCACAAAGCCGCTCAGTACAAATACGCCATGCGGGTCAAAGCCGAACAGCACCGTGCCGGAAACCAGCAGCGAAACATTGAACGCGACAAACATTGCGCTGACAGCCGCCGCGCAGGCAAGGTATTTGCCGATGAAAATATCGGCGCGCGGCAAGCCCTTTGAAATGTAGTTCTTCATGGTGCCGTAGTGAAACTCACCCGAAACAAAAATGGAGACGAAGACGGCGGCAACCAGCGGCAGAATGGGCATGCTGTAGGCGTAGTTGAGGATTTCAATGCCGCTCAGGGCAATATCTTTCATTTCCGCTTCGCCGCTGGCAACGCCCTGCTGAATGGCAAGGGGCAAAAATACCCCAAAGAAAGCCGAAACGATCAGCAGTGCCCAGAAGGGTCTCGATTTTTTTAGTTTGTAAAACTCGGAACTGATAACATTCTTGTTCATGCGGTAGCGCCCCCAATCAAGCTCATAAAGTATTCTTCGAGATTCTGCTCCTGCGGAACCAGTGCGTTGACGGCAATGTGATTGGAAGTCATCAGGTGTACAATATCGGCTCCCTGCTCCAAATGGTCATACAAAAGAATATCGCCGTTCGGCAGCTGTTTCATGCTGGGGTCATAGCTTTGCTTCAGCAGAGCGGCGGCCTTTTCGGGCTCGCTGACTGCAAGGCGCAGGCTGTGGCGGCAATCGGCATCCAGCTGCTCCACCGAGAATTCCTTGACCATTTTACCGTTGTGAATTACGCCGTACCGGGTGGCAATTTTAGAAAGCTCGTCGAGGATATGGCTTGATACCACAATGGTCAGGTGCTTTTCGCGGTTCAGCTTCAAAAGCAGATCGCGCACTTCCTTAATGCCAAAGGGGTCAAGGCCGTTCATCGGCTCATCCAAAACAAGCAGTTCCGGGCTGCCGATGAGCGCAATCGCAATCATCAGGCGCTGCTTCATGCCCAGCGAAAAATCCTTTGCCTTTTTGGTTGCCACATTGTGCAGGCCCACAAACTCCAAAAGCTGCGGCACAAGATTCGTATCCTGAATGCCGAGCAGCCGCCGGTAGACCTCCATGTTTTCGGCGGCAGTCATGGCCGGGTACAAGGCAGGATTTTCAATCGTGCAGCCCATTTTGTGGCGCTGCGCCTCCAAATCCTTGCGGCCAAACAGCTGCATATTGCCGGATGTGGGCGCAGCCAGCCCGCAGAGCATTCGCATAAAGGTGGTTTTGCCTGCGCCGTTCTGCCCAATCAGGCCATAAATATCGCCTTGGTGGATTGTCATGCTGACATGATCGACAGCCATATGGTCGCCAAATGCCTTGCATAGCTCCTGTGTGCTTACAACATCATTCATTGTGATGCCTCCTATATTTTAGTTGAGGGAGTTACGATGTTTCCCGACAAGAAAACGATATCACCCAAACATAAACTGAAAATAGGCTGAAGATAAACAGTTGCTAAACTGCGGGCGGACGGCAAACCAAACAAGGTTTTCCTCATGATGTTCTCATTTTCCACGCCTAAAATGAGGACACAAAATTAGAAAGAAGATGACCTATCATGAAAAAATCCATTCCTGCTGTGGCTGCCGCTTTGGTAGTTTTGCTTGCGCTTTCAGGCTGTGGGCAATCGGCGGTAGCGCCTTCCGGCAGCGCAACTGCGGAAAACTCTGCATCAGGCAGCACTTCGTCCACCTCCACACCAACCACGGCGGCCACCGCAAAAGCACCGCCCTACAATTACAGCGAGGGCTTGACGGACAGCGGCTATCTTGTCGATGTAACGCCGAGTGACTATGTGACGCTGCCAGCCTACAAAGGCGTTTCCCTTTCCGCTGCCGATTTGACGGTTACGGATGCCGAGGTGCAAACTGAAATCGATACGATTTTGAGCGGCTATGCCACCAAGAGCAAAAACACAAGCCGTGCTGTGGCAGATGGCGACACCGTCAATATCGACTATGTCGGCACTGTGGACGGCGTGGCGTTTACAGGGGGCGACACCGGCGGCAAAGGAACCACCGTCACCATCGGCACCACACAGTACATTGATAACTTTTTGCAGCAGTTGATTGGCCATAATCCAGGCGAAACCTTTGATGTGACCGTCACATTTCCCGACCCCTACACGCAGGACACGACGCTCAGCGGTAAACAGGCTGTGTTCTCTACCACCATCAACTATATTGAAGAAAGTACTCCTGCCACGCTGGATGATGCGTTTGTAAAATCGTATCTTTCCTCCAAATACGGCGGCTGCACCACGGTGGCCGAGTTCAAAACAGCAGTGCAGGATTCGCTCACGCAAAGTAAGCAGTACAAAACAGTTTGGAATCAACTTTTGAGCAGCGCAAGCTTCAGCACTCTGCCACAGGCGGCTGTTGATATTGCCACGCAGCACGCGGCAGACCGCCTTTCGGCAATGGCGGCATCCTATGGTGTGACGGTGGATACCATTCTGCAATCCTCCGGCTATGCCACGATTGATGATTACAAAAACGCAGCCACTACAAAAGCCTCCAGCGAAAATCGTGTACAGCGAGAGCTGCTTGCACAGGCCATTGCCGAGGATGCCGGTTTGACCGTGACCGATGCCGACATCAGCACCTTGGTTGGGGCGAAGGATATTTCCTCCTATGTGGATTATTACGGAGCGGGGTATCTGCACCAGCAGGCTTTATATGACAAAATCGTCCACTATGTGTTGGATCACTGCACCAAGGTATAAGGCACGGTGTTATCGAGCGTTTATTTGTAGTTTAGCGGCAGTTTAACTTTATTCGATATTATCTTACAGAAAGCAAAAAGCCCGGCTTGCGCCGGGCTTTTTGGCTTATCTTCAAATGAGATTGGTGGACGCAGGGGCTTGTGTGGAGGACGAGCGATGAATGATTCTCTGTGGGTGAGATTTCGGCCTAAAACGCTGAAGCTGCAATTCCAAAACGATTTGCCGGATGCCGCTGAGCACAGAACAGACACAAAACAAAATGAGCAGCTTTGAGGAAAAACCGTTGGCAACAAAATTCATGAGCGGATTGTACCAATCCAAGACTACAAAGGTGCCAAAGCACAGTGCCAGAATGATGCAGAGATTGGGCAAGACAAAATAAAGCTTTTTCATAGAAAATGACCCTCCTTACTGTATGGTAGGCATGGTGGAAGAGTGAGTGTCCTTGCGGAGCAAATCTTCCCCGACAAGAAACGGCGGCAGCTTTCGCCGCTTGCGGTGCGGCAAAAAGAGCAAAAATGTTTTGATAATGCGCCAAGAATCCCGCAGGGGGTGAAAGTGTGAAACAGTGTTATGTTTGTCCAGATAGACCGTTTCAATGGGGAACGAGTGCATTGGAACACGGTCGCGACCACAGCGGAGCAATACATTCATCTCGTATTCGTACCGGGTGCCGGGAATATCGCACAGAAAGGGCAACAGCGCGGCATCAAACGCCCGCAGGCCGGTTTGCGTATCGGGCAGCTGTGCACCACAGGCAAGGTGATAGAGCCCGCACATGATGCGATTGCCGATGCGAGAGCGAAGCGGTACCTGCTTGCCGGTAAAACAGCGGCTGCCCAAAACGAGAGTGCCCGGATGCAGCCATGCAGTGAGGGCCACGGTTTGGATGTCCTTTGCCAGATGCTGCCCATCCGCGTCTGCTGTGACAATGTAGCCTGCGTTTGGCTCACAGCCTAAAATGTAGCGAAAGCCTGTTTTGAGCGCAGCACCTTTGCCAGCGTTTTCACTATGGCGCAAAACGGTGGCCTTGTAGCGCAGAGCCTGCCAAATTGGTTTACAGTCTGAGGTGCTTCCGTCATCCACGACAAGGATACGGAACCCTTCCGTATGCAGCTCATCCACGAGCGAAACCAATTTTTTGTCGGGATTCAGCGCGGGGATGAGCACAAAAGTGCTTTTCCCCATCACTGTGATTTCATAGGGATCCTTCATAGTAAAAAACCTCCATATTTTAGATTTCTTGCAGTAAGCGTACCGCGGCTGAATGAGAAGGACATGAAAGAAACATGCGCTTTTACTCACGCGAAAAACAGCAAAAAGAAAAACCGACCCCTTGCACAAGGGTCGGCTTTCAAGAGAGGGGAAAATCATGAAAAGAGGAAGGTGTAAGAAAAAGCATCTATATAAAAGGGAGAGCGCTGTGGGTGCGCTTGCATTGCGTGCTCTGCCCTACGAGCAAAAGGATAGCAGCCCAAAATGAAAAAAACATGAGAGAGGATGAGAGAATATGGGACTCACCAAAATCTCATCTGAAAATGAGAGATTGAAAGCAAAGGAGTGTGACGACCGTGCGTTTGCTGATTGTAGAGGATGACCGAGATCTACACCGTATTCTGACAAAGCGGCTTTCCGAAGAGGGCTATGTTACGGACGATTGCTATGATGGTGAGGAGGGGCTGACCTACGCACAGGTTTTGCAATACGACTGCATTATTTTAGATATTATGCTGCCAAAGCGCGATGGAATTTCCGTCCTGCGCGAAATCCGCAAGCAGCAAAAACCACAGACGGTGCTTTTGCTAACCGCGCGAGATTCTATACAAGACAGAGTGACGGGGCTGGATGCGGGGGCGGATGATTATCTGACAAAGCCGTTTGCCTTTGAAGAACTTTTGGCCAGACTCCGTGTGCTGCTCCGGCGCGGTACCCCGACACACGGTGCAGAGCTTATCTTGGCCGACCTTGCCATGAATGCGGCAGAGCATACGGTGCAGCGTGGAGGAAAAAGCATTGCTCTTACTTCAAAGGAGTATGCCCTGTTGGAATATTTGCTGCGCAATCAGGGGCATATCATGACCCGCTCTCAAATTTCCGATCATGTATGGAACAACGAGTTTGAGTACGATTCCAATGTTGTGGATGTGTACATCCGCTATCTGCGCAACAAAATCGACAAGGGATTTGAGCCAAAGCTGATTCATACGATTCGTGGTTTTGGCTATGTGATGCGCGTGGAGGCGGAACATGAAGCTTAAAATCAGGACGCGCATTATGCTGCTGTATCTGCTGCTTTCGGCAGTGCTGTTGGCGGTGCTGCTGCCTGTGGTATATGCCTCGGTTTCGGTATCCCTTAAGCGCAGCATGGAGTCGGAATTGCAAATCGAGGCATCCAAACTGATTACCTCGGCAGAGGTGGAGGATGGAACCCTGGCGATTTCCTCTGTCGCAGATGTAGACATTGATCGTGGCGTTGAAATCGGGATTTTTTGCGATGGACAGATGGTATACGCCAACACCGCAAGCACATTGGCACAGGCCGAATGGATGTTGACGGCTTCGGGGGACCATAGCGGCTCGGAAATCGATCGCGGAGGTCAAAGTTGGATGGTTGTGCGTCAGGAATTTGCCCTTGAAAATCAAACAGCGATTGTCGTTGCGGCCTGCTCCATGGCTTCGGTGCAAGATTCCATGCAGGATCTACTGTTGCTTTTGCTGGGGCTTGCGCCACTGTTTCTTGGCATATCAGCGGCGGGCGCGGTGTTTCTTGCCCATCGTGCCCTGCGCCCAATTACCGATATTACCAAAACCGCGCTGCAAATCGGCGCGGGTGATTTGACGCAGCGTATTCCTCAGCTCGAAACCCGCGATGAAGTTGGCGAGTTGACCTTGGCCTTTAATCAAATGCTCGATAATGTTGAGGCATCGTTCCAAAGGGAACGGCAGTTCTCCTCGGATGCTTCCCATGAGCTGCGCACCCCGGTTGCTGTCATTACGGCCTGCGCGGAAGATGCACTGACGGAAAACCAAACGCCTCGCACGACAGAGAACCTGCACTCCATTCAAAAAGAAAGTGAACGCATGGGACGGATTATTTCCCAGCTGCTTACGCTCACGCGCGGCTATGAAGGACGCTATCGCATTGAAAAGGATTTTTTCTCAATGATGGAAATGGTGGATTCTGTGATGGACGAGCTTGCAGACGAAGCGCAAACAGCCGAGATTGAGCTGTGCAATCATGTGCCGGAAGATTTTCTTCTCGTTGCAGACCAAAGCCTGATGACCGCACTGTTTATGAATCTCATTGGAAATGCCATCAAATATGGCTGCGTGGGCGGCCATGTGTGGGTATCGGCCAAGCAGGAAAATGCAATGGTCGAGATTCGAGTGCAGGACGATGGCGTTGGTATTGATGAAAAAGATTTGCCCCATGTGTTTGAACGGTTTTATCGTGCCGATAAAGCACGGGACCGCAGCGGCAGCGGGCTGGGGCTCGCCATCGTCAAGTGGATCGTAGACATTCATGATGGGAGAATATGGGCGGAAAACACAATGGGACAGGGCAGTTGCTTTGTTGTAACAATGAAAGTGGGAAAGGAATGAGGAAAACGACTGAAAAAGAAAGCCGCTGGGTGCGGTGCCCAAACTGCGGGAATAAGACACGTATCAAGGTATATGAAGAATCCGTTTTACTCAATTTTCCACTATTTTGCCCACGATGCCACAAAGAGCACCTTATCAATATCATAGAGTTGAAAATGACAATCAGCAAAGAGCCAGACGCTTAAAGCGCAGAGCCTGCATTCCGTGTTGGTAAAGACACGATATGCAGGCTCTTTCTCTTTGTTATGTACTTTATTCAACAGATGTGGAAGTTTCATTTCGCATGGCATCCAACGCGGCTCTACAAATTTTCAAGAGCAATGCGGCTTCTTTATCGTTGCATTGCGCAATTTCGCGTTGTAGTTGCTGCTGCAATGTGCTGCCGTGGGTAACTTCTGGATAAAAGATTTCATTGGCGTCGATGCGCAACGCGCGAACTACGGGATAAAGCGTATCGAGCCTTGCGTTTCCTCGAAAATTTTCCATGTCCAGGATGGTGTGCGGATTTATGCCAGCCTCAGCGGCCAGTTTCTCCTGTGTAAGGCCGGATTCTGTTCGAGCCTTTTGTATCACTCTGCATAAAGATGTCAAGTGTTCCTCCATTATATTTCACCTCGACATAATTTTACAGCGCCGCATGAGATTAATGAATGCAATACAGCTGACACGATATGTAAGTTATAACTTATATAATGACGGAGGAAAGTAGCTGTGATATGCCAATATGTGCGGTATCATGAAAAAACAGGATTGATTTGCATTTTTACTCCATGCGTCTACGCAATCACCCTTTGAATGTGAGTTAAAGCTTATATCAGGAAAAAATGGCTGGCAGCTTCTATTCTTACGAGTAGAATTTGGCAGCTATTCCTGTTTTTTTGAAAAAGTAGTTCAGATTTTCCTCGTTCTCGGTTCCTTTGTTATCAGGGGCCGAAAAATGAGGACAAATCAAAAGCAGCAAAAACATCTGCGGATACCACAGGCAAGAGCGCCGCCTTCGCTTTCTTTTTTCTACTCGAAAATTGAAAGTGAGGCAACAATATGACTATTTATGACATTCTTTTTGATATGGCCGCTGTGCCCAAGAAAAACCCGGACAAAAAGCCCAGCCGGAGTGCGGCGCAATTCATTGACTACATGAACCGTAGAATCGAATGGAGCGCCAGCAATTATATTCGAGAACACAACCGTACTCACAGTCGGGAGCAATTTTTGAGCCCTGATATGGATGATGTCGTAGAACAAGAAACCGACGACGCCGTCGAGATGATTGAAAGGATCGAAACCATGGTTGCAATTATGAATGAAGTCGCACAGCTGAAAAAGGGAGAGCAGAAAGTGTATGTCTGCCTGTATCAGCTGGATTGGAATGTATCCAAAACGGCGCGCGTTATGGGGTGCAGCGAATCGTATGTGTGCCGCCTGAACCGCGAGGTAATCCGTAAATTAGGGCTTGCGTTAAAGGATAGTGAATGATATGCGGGAAATTGAAGTGCTGCTTGCACTGGCTAAAAGCCATGACGATGCGGCTATGATGGAATTGGCTTCCCGGTTCGCCAGAAAGATGATTTGGGAGTGCAAGCGCTTTGGGCATGGCACCGATGAAGATATGCAAGCGCACCTGCTATTGAAGTTTATCGAAGCGGTTTATAGCTACCGTCCAAAGCCGTTTTCCAAAAAGAAAAAGAAGCGCTAAAAAATATTTCAAAAAATATTTTTAATTTTGGTTCAGATTTTTGCTTCTGCGGGTTCCTTTGTATATAGAGGGCGGAAAAAGAGGACAAGCCTCTGTACCCCTCTACAAAGTGAATAGCGTCCATGCAGTACCGCTTTGGGGAAGCAGCGCCATGATTCATCTGTAAAGGTGTGAGCGTGCCAAGAAGCGAGAAAACGGTATACGAGGCCGAAAGGCTTTGTATGGCACAGCGCCGGAACGGGAATGCCTGCTCGGATCTGCATTGGGAGAGAAACGCAAAAAGCCTGCAACCATTTCATTATGGCGGCAGACCATGCGACGGAGAGCTACACAGCTTTCCGCCGTATGGATGTACCGCTATACATTATAAAAGTCAGGAGGAAAAGTTATGAGTATTCGTTTCAGCGACAGAGATCACTTGAAATTTTACGAAACCTGCATGGCAAAGAGCCGGGTCAGGGATGCCTACCATCAGGCGCTTTTTTACACGATGGGCATTTCGCCGGATGCGCGCAGGAGCGTATCTGCATGGTTTGATTTTGCAGAAGACCAAATCAAGCCGGAGGCATTGGAGCAGGGCTGGCAGACGGGCGGCTCCGCGCGCTTGACCCGCCTTGCATTTAATTTGTGGAACGGTTTTGATGACGGCCACAGCACGCCCTACGACCTTTTTGACTGCGGCTATGCCGAGTTTATGCTGGAGGGCATCAAACTGAGCTACCCGGAGTTTTGCCATGTGCTGGATGTGCCGCAGGAAGAACCGAAGCTGTAATCTGCTTTATAGTTGAACAGAAATAGGAGGAATGAATTTTGCAACCAAAAGGAATATCAAAAAGGGATGTTTTCAGAAAATACCCGGATGTGGTGGACATCCACCAGCTTTGCGAGATGCTGGGCGGCAAGAAAACGATGTGTACCAAAACAGCGTATCGCCTGCTGCAATCCGGGCATATTCGGAGTTTTCGCATTGGCCGTGCTTATCGGATTCCGAAAATCTATGTAATCCAATATCTGTTCGGCACAGCGGAAAATGAAGAGGAAGTCAAGGCTGTCGAAGAGGACAATGACAGCGTGGAAAGCCAACTCTAAATAAGGTATGCTCTATTTGTTGGAGCACATTTGATGGCCTGAAAAAAGAAAGGAGCAGCGGACAATGAAAACAAAGGTAACAGGCTATCTGACCGAAAAACGAAATTTGTATTATGTGGTGCTGAATTACCCGCCTGAAAACGGAGAACGGCAACGAAAATGGCTGAGTACCGGCCTTGACACAAAGCACAATAAGACACAGGCAAATGCTCTTTTGAAGCAGATGCTGCGTGATGCCAATGCCGGGGAGGATGTTCACGGCGTGATGGAACGGAAAGCCGCGCCGCAGGGCACGGTGGAAAGCACCGACCCACGCCCAGATATGCTCTTTTCCGACTATCTGCTGTTCTGGCTGGACTGGAAGCGCACCACATGGGAGGCAATTACCTATGAAGCGTATGACCGGGCGGTCAAAAACAGAATTGCTCCTTACTTTGCGGAGCGGAAAATAAGGCTGAATACCATAACAGCAATCGACATCCAACGGTTTTACAGCTATTGCATCAACGTGCGCGGCAACAAAGGCAGCACGGCCATCCACTTTCACGCTAATATTCGCAAGGCACTGGCAGATGCTGTCAAAATCAAACTGCTGCCTTATAACCCGGCTGTGGATGTGGAACGCCCTAAACTCGACAATTTTGTATCTACTTATTATAATGCGGAGGAGCTTATGGAAATGCTGCCCTTGTTTGCAGGGACGAAAATGGAACTGCCCGTAATGCTTACCGCCTACTACGGTTTGCGCCGGAGCGAAACGATTGGCCTGAAATGGTCGGCCATCGACTTTCAAAACCGAACAATTACCATCAGCCATACTTTGGAGGTGGTTACGCTGAACGGAAAAGTGGAAATCATCGAGAAAGACCGCACCAAAAACAAATCCAGCTTTCGCAGCCTGCCACTGATTCCGGTAATCGAAGATCTTTTACTGCAAGCAAAAAAGCAGCAAAAAGAAAACCAAAAGCTCTGCGGAAGAAGTTACAACCGAAAGTTTTTGGAGTATGTATGTGTGGATGAGCAGGGAAACATCGTCAGCCCGGACTATGTATCAGCGCAGTTTCACCGTGTGCTGAAGCAGAACGGCAAAAAGATGATTCGGTTTCACGATCTGCGCCATTCTTGCGCAAGTCTGTTGCTTGCGAACGGAGTTTCTTTGAAAGAAATTCAAGTATGGCTGGGGCATTCTAACTACTCCACCACGGCCAACATCTATGCCCACTTGGATGTGAGCAGTAAGCAGAATGCGGCAGACACGATTGCAGGCTGTCTGATGACACAGCCGGCAGACGAAAGGGATTGGCCTGTTGTGCAAAAAAACGCACAACAGCAAGCAAAAAAGAAAAATCCCAAGCGCAAAAGCGCTTGAGATTTCTGGTGCCGCTGGTGGGGGTCGAACCCACACGATGTTACCATCAATGGATTTTGAGTCCATCTCGTCTGCCAATTCCAACACAGCGGCATATTCAGTTGTTTTCTGCCAAAAGTGGCAGACATTTCGGCAGACAAGCAATTTTGATGTCTGCCAAGGATTTGCGCGGTTCCAGTCGGTATGCGGGTTTGCAGAGATTCCGTTCTCAAAAAGCAAAGGGATTTTGAGTCCCGCACGTCTGCCAATTCCATCACACCGGCGTGATGCTTGATTATTATACTATCTGGCTACAAAAAATGCAAGACCTTTTTTGCGCGGCGCACAAAAAAATGCAGGCCGCTTTTTGCAAGAAAAAATTTGCAAAAGGGATTGACAGGTGGGGGGTGGGGGATGTAATATAATCACATGAACAAGTGTTCATATGATTGGAGGTGCGAAATGAAAAACAACCTGCGGGGAAATGCCGGCCCACAAAACGGCAGCCCTCAAAACACTAGCCCCCAAAACGCCAGCTTGGAAAGTGCAAACGGGCAAAGTGCAAGTGGGCAAGGTGCAACTGGAGAGAGCGTAAACCGGGAAAGTGCAGACAGCAAAAGCGCCGGGCCGGAACCGCAAACCGCCACCGCACCGGCAGTAGCGTTGGCCGCCCTAACGGGGCAGCCCACCGCCCCGGTAGCCCCCACCCCGGCAACCGCCCCTGCCCCGGCAGAAGCCCCCGCCCCAGAGGCCACCCCAACCCCGGCGGTGGCCTCTACCACAGCAACCACCCCAATAGCCCCCACCCCCGTGGGCGTGGAGGCAGTGCGGGAGAACCTGCCCGACGATGAAATTTTGTACGATTTGGCCGAGCTATTCCGGGTGTTTGGGGATTCTACCCGCATCAAAATTTTGTATGCCCTGTTTGAAAGCGAGCTTTGCGTGGGGGATATCGCCACGCTGCTCAACCTTTCGCAAAGTGCGGTAAGCCACCAGCTGCGGCTGCTGAAGGGCAGCAAGCTGGTAAAGTTCCGGCGGGAGGGGAAAACCATCTTCTACGCCCTCGATGATGAACACGTTCGCGCCATCATCGCCCTGGGGATGGAGCACGTGGAGGAGTAACCCCCACGGTACCCCGCCGCAACCCGGCCCGCGCGTTAAAAACACGGCGGCCTGGCCCCAAGCTGCGCGGCACCGTGTTTACCCCCGGGAACCCCGGCAACCCCGGAAAATTTGCTTATAAATAATTGCTATATATGGAAAGGGAGCTTATCATGACCAAGAAATTTAACATTGAAGTGGATTGCGCCAACTGCGCGGCCAAAATTGAGGATGCCATCAAAAAGCTGCCGGGGGTTACCCGGGCAACCATCAGCTTTATGAGCCAAAAAATGCTGCTGGAAGCTGCCGATGCCGAATTTGACACGGTGCTGCAAGCCGCTGTAAAAACCGCCAAAAAGGTGGAACCGGATTTTGAAATCACGCTGTAAAGCGGCCCCCGCAAGAACGGAAGATAGAGATAAGAGGAGTGCTGGCCGATGACCAAAAAACAAAAAAAGACGATGTACCGCATCTTAGTGGCCGCCGTGTTGACCCTGGCGGCGGCCCTGCTTACCCATTTTGTGGCCCTGCCCCCGCTGGCGCAGCTTGGCTGCTTTTTGGTGCCCTACCTGGTAATTGGCCACGATGTTTTGCGCAAGGCCGTGCTGGGTGTGGTGCATGGCGAGGTATTTGACGAAAACTTTTTGATGGCCGTTGCCACTGTGGGTGCCATGGTGCTGGGCGAGTACGCCGAGGGCGTGGCCGTTATGCTGTTCTACCAGGTGGGAGAGCTATTCCAAAGCTATGCGGTGGGCAAAAGCCGCCGCAGCATCTCCGACCTGATGGATATCCGGCCGGATTTTGCCAACCTTGAAAACGCCGATGGCTCCCTGCGCCAGGTTGACCCCGAGGAGGTGGCCGTGGGGCAGGTGATCGTCGTGCGCCCCGGCGAGCGGGTGCCGCTGGATGGCACCGTGCTTGCGGGGCGCTCCACCCTAAACACCAGCGCCCTAACCGGCGAGAGCAAGCCCCGCAGCGTGGCGGCGGGCAGCGAGGTGATCAGCGGCTGCATCAACAACGATGGCCTGCTGAAGGTGACGGTCAGCAAGGGCTACGGCGAATCCACCGTTGCCAAAATTTTGGATTTGGTTGAAAATTCCAGCCTCAAAAAAGCCAAGGCGGAAAATTTTATCACGAAATTTGCCCGCTACTATACCCCCGCCGTCTGCGTGGGGGCGCTGGCCCTGGCCGTGCTGCCCCCGCTGGTGCTGGGCGGCGGCTGGCCGGTATGGTCTACCTGGGTTGCCCGTGCGCTCACCTTTTTGGTCATCAGCTGCCCTTGCGCGCTGGTTATCAGCATTCCGCTCTCCTTCTTTGGGGGCATTGGCGGGGCATCGCGCAGCGGCATTTTGGTCAAGGGCGGCAACTACTTGGAGGCCCTGGCCGAAACCAAAACCATTGTTTTTGATAAAACCGGCACCCTGACCAAAGGGGTGTTTGCGGTGAGCGAACTTACCCCCGCGCCCGGCTTTGCCGAGGGCGAGCTGCTGGAGATTGCGGCTTTGGCCGAAAGCTATTCCAGCCACCCCATCAGCAAAAGCCTGCGGGATGCCTGCACCGCCCCGCTGGATGCCAAGCGGGTGGCGGGCGTGCAGGAAATTGCGGGCCATGGTGTGGAGGCCCAGGTGGATGGCCGCGCCGTGGCGGTGGGCAACGCCCGGATGATGGCGCGCCACAATATCACCTTTACCCCGGCAAACGGGGCGGGCACGGTGGTTTACCTGGCGGTGGACGGCAAATTTGCCGGCTCCATTTTGATAGCCGACCAACTGAAGCCGACGGCAAAATCGGCCATGGCAGCCCTTAAAGAACAGGGCATCCGCACCGTGATGTTGACCGGGGATGCCGCCCCGGTGGCCGAGGCGGTTGCCGCCACGCTGGGCATTGACGAGGTACACGCCGAGCTGCTGCCCGCCGATAAAGTAAGCTGGCTGGAACGCCTGCTGGCCCAAAAGCCCCCCAAAACCAACCTTGCCTTCACGGGCGATGGCATCAACGATGCGCCGGTGCTAACCCGCGCCGATATCGGCATTGCCATGGGGGCGCTGGGCAGCGATGCCGCCATTGAGGCCGCCGATGTTGTGCTGATGGACGATGACCCCGCCAAAATTGGCCTTGCCATGCGCATTGCCCGCAAATGTATGGGCATTGTGTACCAAAACATTGTGCTGGCGTTGGGCATCAAGGCGGTTTGCCTGGTGCTGGGCGCTTTGGGCATTGCCAATATGTGGTGGGCCGTTTTTGCCGATGTTGGGGTGATGATTTTGGCTGTGCTGAACGCCACCCGGATGCTGGGCGGGGTAAAAAAATAAAACCCATGCCCGCCACCGGCAACCCAACCACGGTGGCTGCCAAACCAAAAGAAAGCTTTGTAAAAGGCCGATGCCGGAACGCTTGCAGTGCGTTCCGGCATCGGTTTTTGTATCGGTTTTTATATTTTTGGGTGTGTTTTTAATGTGTGTTTTAATATGCTTTTTAATGTAGGGGGCCATCGGTAGCCCCGGGGGCGGGGCTGGTGGGTTGGTCGGGCGGGTATTCGCCCTGCAGGGTGGCTTCCAGCTTGCTTAGGCGAACCTCCAACCGGCAGATGCGCTGCTTTACAACATCGGGCAAATCCTGCTGGTCAAGGTCGTCCGCCGGGCAAACCGGCTTGTTATTAATCCGCACAACCTCGGCGGGCACACCCACCGCCGTGGCGTTGGCGGGCAGGTTGGAAAGTACCACGCTGCCCGCGCCAATGCGCACATTATCCCCAATGAACACCGGGCCCAGCACCTTGGCCCCCGCGCCAATCAGCACATTGTTGCCCAGGGTGGGGTGGCGCTTGCCACAATCCTTGCCGGTGCCGCCCAGGGTAACCCCATGGTAGATGGTGCAGTTATCGCCAATTTCGGTGGTTTCGCCAAACACAATGCCCATGCCATGGTCAATAAACAGCTTGTGGCCAATTTTTGCGCCGGGGTGAATTTCAATCCCGGTGATGTGGCGCGCAAGCTGGCTGTTCAGCCGCGCCAAAAAAAGCAGCTTGTGCCGGTAAAAAAAGCTGGATACCGCATGGAAAACAAGAATGTGGAAGCCCGGGTACAACAGCAGCACCTCGGCCACATTGCGGGCGGCGGGGTCTTTATCCCGTATATTTTTGGCATCAGCCCAAAGGCCCATGGTAACACGCTCCCTATTTATTATAAACGATGTTCTATTATACCGCGTTGCCGCGCAAAGGGCAAGATAGCCACGCGCGAAATTGGTTGCACGGTGGTGCAAAAGACGGTATACTGTAACATAATAGGCATGGTGGGCACCACAAGCGGGTAACCCCCACACCATGGCGGGTGCCCCACCACCAAAACACAACAACGGCAGGAAGGGAAGTGGCAGGCGATGAAAGCGGGGAAGCTCCCCATCAATTTTATCATTTCAGCGGTGATTGTGCTGGGGTTTGGCGCTACCATGCTCTACTCGTACGGTTCCTTGCGGCAGCTATTTTGGGATGATGTGGAGGCCGTTTCGGAGCTGACCTCGGAAAATATCTTCGTCAGCATCAACAATTTGATGGACCGCCCGATGAATGTATCGCTTACCATGGCCAACGATACCTTCCTGCGGGATTTTATACGCAGCGAAGCCCAGGATGAGGCGGATACCGCGCACACCGCCACCATCCAGGCGTACCTTGCCTCCTACCACGAAAAATACGATTTTGATTCGGTGTTTTTTGTTTCGGCCAAAACCCGCAACTACTACCACTATGCCAACGGGTTAGACCGGGTGCTATCCACCGATAACCCCGAGGATGCTTGGTACGACCAATTTTTGGCCGACACGCGGGAGTGTGCCCTCAACGTGGATAACGACCAAGCGAAGGAGAACAGCATTACCATCTTTGTAAACTGCAAGCTGCTGGATGAGCAGGGCAATGTTTTGGGGGTGGTGGGCGTGGGGATGGAAACCCCCTACGTGCAGGCGTTTTTATCCCAAAACGAGGAAGAATACGGCGTAAAAGCCTACCTGATTGATGCCACGGGCCGGGTGGAGTTATCCTCCACCACCACCAGCTTTGAGAATGTGAATCTGTTTGACCAGGAAATTTACCAATCAATGGAGCAGGTGATACTGCAAAACACCGATACCGCCCAGCAGCGTTGGTACCACAGCCAGCGGGTGGATGGGTATGTGGTATCCCAGTACATCCCCAACCTGAACTGGTATTTGGTGGTGGAAAAAAGCACCACCGAGTTCCACAACCGGATGATTGGCCAGATGGTGGTGGATTTGCTGTTCAGCCTGCTGGTGCTGGGGGCGGTGGTATCGATTGTATCGGCGGTAAACCGGCGGAACAAAAAAGCCCTGGTGGAGATGGCACAGGTAGACCGCCTTACCGGCATCCGCAACCGGAACAGCTACGAGCAGGAGCTGCTCAAATACAAAAAACAGCTTGGCAGCTTGACCGGCTTTGGGGTGGGTGTGTTTGATATCAACAACCTAAAACGGGTCAACGATGTGTGCGGGCACCAGGCGGGGGATGGCTACATCAAGCGCTTTTCCGAGCTGCTGTGCGAAACCTTTAAAAATTGCCCGGTTTTTAGGATTGGCGGGGACGAATTTGCCGTGTTTTTCCTCAACACCACCGAGGAGGAGGCCGCCCGCGGGGTGGCGGCGCTGCGCCGCCGGATGGAATCGGAGCAGGTGCAGGGGCTGGCCATCAGCGCGGCGTGCGGCTACGCCTTCTACAATCAAGATGCCCCGCAGGAGCTAAACACGATTTTTAAAATGGCGGACGATGCCATGTACGCCGATAAACTGCGGATCAAGGTGGAGGGCAACGGCCCCCAAACACCCCCCTGCGCCCCACAGTAGGGCAAACGGAACAAAACGCAGAAAACCGCCAACGGTGCAGCCCCCTGGGGCAGCCGTTGGCGGTTTTTAGGTGGCCGAAAAGCCACGGCCGGCAAATGCTTTGTGTTGGGCTTTTGGGGTGGCTATCTCTGTGGCGGGGTAGCGGTTCATAGGGGCCCAGAAAAGCAAAAACCGGCAAAAATTATAAAAGCGTGTAAAGGTTGGCCGCCGCTTAAACCCCGGGGCAAGGCAAAGGAACCACCGCACCGGTGCCAAAATCGGCCAGGATATCGGCAATAGATTCCAGCGCTACCGCATTTTCATAGCAGAAGCAAAGCAACGCCTTGGCAAGGGGAAGTGGGGTGCCCGGCAGGGCGTAGCCTACCTGGCGGATGGTTTCTCCCTCCTGGTATTGCGCGTGCAGGGTAAGGGCGGGTTCGCTACCGCAAAGCGAATAGCGGATTGAATACGCGGGCTGTAACCCGGGCAAGGCGGTGTGCCTGCCCAGGTATGCCAAAATCTCCCCCGCAACAGGGCTTTTTTCCATGGTCACTCGTTCACTCCAATTCTTCCTCATCGTAACGGAAAAATATACCGCCCGGCGGGCGGTAAGGGCTGCCTACAGCAAAACCATATAAAAACCGCAAAAAACACACCCGTGCCGCAGGGTGTGCTCCCAGAAAAGACAAATGACTGCTGCGGGCAGAATAGTAATAGTATAGCTTATCTTGAAATTTGGCGCAAGAAACAAAAGCAACAAAAATTATGGGAAAATTGCCTTATAAACCTTGCAATTGTAATAGATGTCAAAATTTTACAATCAATTCTGCCAGGATGGTGAAAAAAATGTACGACCCAACGTGACCAAAATCGACTGCATACGTATCCGAAAGGGGGCAGGCTGGAAGCACCCCGCCGCAAAGCCCCTCGGCAGCAGCCCGGCGGCGGGCAGGTATGCCAAAAAATGGAACATAAAACTGTGCATCAACCCAAAAAGCGCCCCGGAATCTTGACAAGGGATGGTGTAAATGCTACGCTTGCGGTGTAACAATGTTGGAAGGTTACCCTACGGGCTTGACCAACTCTGTACAGTATGCTGCTACCCCGCCTGTTCTAACGCATAAAACAGGTGCGGCGTTCCGGCGCTGTGTGGGGTTGTTTTTTGTTGCTTGCCAAACCGCCCGGCGCGCTGCCCACCGCAAACGTGGCGGCGGCAAGGGCTTGCGTTTGGCCTGCTTGCCGTGGCGGTTCCCGCTTGATTTGGCAGAGGTGCCCTATGTTTTTTACCATCAAAAAGGTCATCAACAATAACGTCCTCTGCGTGGCAGATGCCCAAAACCGGGAGCTGATTGTTACCGGCAAGGGCATTGGCTTTGGGCACCATGCGGGGGAGGCACTGCCCGATACGGCGGTGGAAAAAACCTACCGGATGGAAAGCTCGGCGGTGCAGCGCAAGCTGCTGGATTTGAGCGAGCAGATACCCTACGAGCATCTGGCCCTGACCGATGCGCTGGTGGGCTACATCCGCACCCAACTGCACTACCCCCTCAACGAAAGCCTGCTGATTACCCTGGCGGACCATATCAGCTTTGCGGTGGAGCGTGCCCGCCAAAACATCCGCTTTACCAACCCCCTGATGGATTCCATCCGCGCCTATTACCCCGAGGAATACCGCCTGGGGGTCTACTGCCTGGGGCAAATCAGCACCCGGCTGGGGGTAAGCCTGGCCGATGACGAGGCAGGCTTTATCGCGCTGCATATCGTGAATGCCGAGCTGAATACCTCCATGCCCGTCGTCAACGAGATTACCAAATTTGTGGAGGGCTGTGTGCAGGTGGTGGAGTATTACTACCATACCCACTACGACCGAGAATCGCTGGATTTCAACCGTTTTTCTCTCCACCTGCGCTTTTTTGGGCAGCGCCTCTTTCAAGATAAAATGGAGCAGGATGCCGATAACGAGCATGACCGCCTTTTCCGCCAGCTGATTGCCCGCAACTGCGCCCGCCATTACCAGTGCGCTACCTGCGTGGCCGAGTATGTGCAAAAAACCTGGCACAAAACCCTATCGGACGAGGAAATGGTTTTTTTAACCCTCCACCTAAAACGCATCAACCCCGGCGAATAGCCTCTTGGCCTTCTATATATACTAGAAGATACAACACGGCAAAGCGTGAGATAGTTACCTTTGGGCTAAACTCACCTTTTGTGGTGGCATACGTACCCCGCCCCCGCTGCAGAGGGTGGCCACGGTGCGTTTGCCCCACAAAGGGTGAGTTTTTTATTGGCGCGGGCCGCGCCACAGCGATAGATTGCCAAAACAACCCACCGCTTTTTTATTTCCGTTCGCGCTGCCCCACGCCACTGCGCGGCAACCGGGGCAGATGGCAAAAAATAGCATCGGCTATTTTTCAGAAGGAGGAATTACCGTGAAGGACAAAATTTTCGGCGTATTGCAGCGGGTAGGCCGCTCGTTCATGCTGCCCATTGCGCTGTTGCCGGTGGCAGGGCTGCTGCTGGGCATCGGCAGCTCGTTCACCAATGCCACCACCCTGGCCACCTATGGCTTGGATGGCGTTATCCGCGAGGGCTCGTTTATCTACACCATTTTGGACATCATGTCCAAAACCGGCAGCGCGGTTTTTGATAACCTGGCCCTGCTGTTTGCTATGGGTGTTGCCATCGGCATGGCAAAAAAAGAGAAGGAGGTTGCCGCCTTATCGGGCGCGGTGGCCTATTTGATTATGAACACCGCCATCAGCGCCATGATTCGCGCCAACGGCGGGGTGGAGGCCATGGCGGCCAACGCCACCACCACCACGCTGGGTATCACCACCCTGCAAATGGGGGTGTTTGGGGGCATTCTGGTGGGGCTGGGGGTGGCCGCGCTCCACAACCGCTTTTATAAAATTGAGCTGCCCCAGGTGCTGGCATTTTTTGGCGGCACCCGGTTTGTGCCCATCATCTCGGCCATTGTGTACCTGGCGGTGGGCATTGCCATGTTTTATATTTGGCCGGTGGTGCAAAGCGGCATTGCCGCGCTGGGCAGCTTGGTCATGGGCTCGGGGTACCTGGGCACCTGGCTGTACGGCACAATTGAGCGCGCCCTCATCCCCTTTGGGCTGCACCATGTGTTTTATATGCCCTTCTGGCAAACGGCGGTGGGCGGCACGGCCATCATCGATGGTGCCACCGTTACCGGCGCACAAAACATCTTTTTTGCCGAGCTTGCCTCCAAAAACACCGTGGAATTTTCGGTTTCGGCTACCCGGTTTATGGCGGGCAAGTTCCCCTTCATGATTTTTGGCCTGCCGGGCGCGGCCCTTGCCATGTACCGGTGCGCCAAGCCCGAAAAACGCAAGGCCGTGGGCGGGTTGCTCCTCTCGGCCGCGCTAACCTCCATGCTCACCGGCATTACCGAACCGCTGGAGTTTACCTTTTTGTTTGTGGCGCTGCCGATGTATGCGGTACACTGTGTGCTGGCCGGGGCCTCCTATATGCTGATGCACCTCTTGAACGTGGGGGTGGGCATGACCTTTTCGGGCGGGATGATTGACCTGGTGCTGTTTGGCGTATTGCAGGGCAACGCCAAAAGCCATTGGATCTGGATACCCATTGTGGGCGTGGCCTATTTTGTGCTGTACTATTTCGTTTTCCACTTTATGATTGTAAAATTCAACTACAAAACCCCCGGGCGGGACGATGCCGCGGAGGTTAAGCTCTACACCCGCGCCGATGTAAACGCCCGCAAGCAGGCGGCAACCGCGGGTGGCGCTGCCGGCAGCGCGGCGGCAGACCCCATCAGCGCCCTAATTTTGCAGGGCCTTGGCGGCAAAGCCAACCTGGCCGATATCGATTGCTGCGCCACCCGCCTGCGGGTAACGGTGGTGGATAGCACCCTGGTGCAGGATGGGCTACTGAAACAATCGGGCGCATCGGGGGTTATCCACCGGGGCGATGGGGTGCAGGTAATTTATGGGCCACAGGTGGCCGTCATCAAATCTCGGTTGGAGGACTATTTGGATACCGCAGCCTCGGATGCTGCCTCGGCGGCCCCTACAGAAACTGCCGCTACGGCGGCCCCCATCGAAACTGCCGCTATGGCCGCCCCCACAGCAGCCGCCGCCCCGGCGGCCCCCACGCAAAATGCCCGCCTTGCCGCCTGCCTGAACGGCACCGCCCTGCCCCTGGCTGAGGTGGCGGATGAGGCCTTTGCCAGCGAGATTTTGGGCAAGGGGGTTGCCATTGAGCCGGAAAACGGTGAATTGGTTGCCCCGGCGGATGGAGTCATCACCACCACCTTTGAAACCCGCCACGCCATTGGCATGACGACCGATGCCGGGGTGGAGCTGCTGATGCACGTGGGGTTAAACACCGTGCAGCTTGGCGGCAAATACTACGCGTACCAGGTGAAGGAAGGCGACCGCGTGCGCTGCGGGCAGCCGCTGCTACGCTTTGATGCCGCAGCCATCCGCGGGGCAGGCTACCCCCTTACCACCCCAATGATTGTGTGCAACACCGATGCCTACGCCGCCGTCACCCCCTTGGTAACCGGGCCGGTGCAGGCCGGGCAGGATATTTTATCGGTGACGGTGAAGGTGCAAGCAAAGCAATAAAAAAATAGCCGGGGGCTGTTTTTTAGCCACTCACCCCGGTTGCCACGCAGCCCCGCCCATTGCCGGGGTGCCAAGCCTAAAAAAACCAAAAAAAGCAAAAATACAAAAAACAAACAACCGCGCTGCGGGGCCATGGTAAAGCCCCGCAGCGCGGTTGTGGTTATACGTGCCGGTTATTCGCCCTTGTTGCCCCCGTTTTCCCCATAAATGGGGATGTAGGTGGGCGGGCTCTCATGCTCCAGGCAGGCGGCCAGCATCAGGCCGATTGCAGCCAGCCAGGCAAGCACGGCCAACAATTTCAGCAGCTTATTCATGGGGAAACGCCCTCCTTTTTGTGGCAACGGCCATAGCAAACGTGATTATGTAGTTTATAGTATACCACGGCGCCCCAAAAAGTGCAACGCGGCCCCGCCCGTTTTTTGCCCCGCGCGAATAATAATGCACCTTTGCAGGTTCAAAAACCGGCATTTATCGGCAATACGGCCAAGCCAACGGTTGACTTGTGAATAAAAAATGCGTAAAATATGAGCTGTAGATATAAACGGCTGCGCAAAGCTACGTCGCCACCGCTTTTGGGGGCGGCGGTTTTGTTGCAAGCACGAAAACAGGGGGCAGAGTCATGCTTAAATCTCTGAAACGCTCCGCCAAGGGCGCCAGCGTCCCGCACGAGAAAGCCACGGCTGCGCTGGCAACGGTAAAAATGGAACCGCCCAAGCACGTGATTATCCCGATGCAGATGCACATTGGCGCCCCGGCGGAACCCATTGTGAAAAAGGGCGATACCGTTATGGTGGGTACCCTAATTGGCAAGGCAGGGGGCTTTGTCAGCGCCAACATCCATGCCAGCGTATCCGGCACCGTGCTGGAGGTTGCCTCCATCCGCATGGTAAACGGGGTGGTTTGCAAGGCGGTTGCCATTGAGGCAGACGGCAACCAAACGGTTGACCCTGCCTGCCAGCCGCCCACGGTGAATGATAAACCCAGCCTGCTGGCCGCCATACAGGCCTGCGGGCTGGTGGGCGTGGGCGGCGCAGGCTTCCCCACCCATGTAAAGCTGGCGGCCGATACCCTGGATACCCTCATCATCAACGCGGCCGAGTGCGAACCCTACTTAACCACCGATGCGCGGGAGATGCTTGAGTGCAGCGAGAGCATTATGGCGGGTATTGAGATGGTGATGAAGCAGTGCAAAATACCCCACTGCATCATTGGCATTGAGCGCAACAAGCCCGAATGTATTGATTTGATGTGTTCGCTTGTGCGGGAGATGCCGGGCGTTACCGTAAAGCCGCTGCCCATGCGCTACCCCCAGGGCGCGGAGAAAACCCTGATTGAAACCTGCACCGGGCGAGAGGTACCCAAAACCGCCCCCAGCGGCAAGCCCGGCATCCCGGCCGATTGCGGCTGCGTGGTGATGAATGTAACCAGCATCTCCACCCTGGGCAAATACTTAAAAACCGGCATCCCCCTAGTTGCCAAGCGGCTAACGGTGGAAGGGGATGCCATTGCCGAGCCGAAAAATATTGAGGTACCCATTGGCACCTTGTACAGCGATGTGATTGCGGCCTGCGGCGGCATTAAAAACGAGGTGGAGCTGGGCAAAATTATTTTTGGCGGGCCCATGATGGGCGGCGCTGCCCCCAGCGCCGATTACCCGGTGCTCAAGCAGAACAACGGCCTGCTGCTGTTCAGCCGCGCCGCCGCCACCCTGCCCGAGCCGGAGCCCTGCATCCGCTGCGGGCGGTGCATTACCGCCTGCCCGATGGGGCTGGAACCGGTGGTGATTGCCGAGGGCTTTGCCGCCAAGGATATGGAGGTGCTGCAAAAGCGCAACGTGGACCTTTGTGTTGCCTGCGGTAGCTGCACCTACGCCTGCCCGGCCAAGCGCCCGGTTTCGCAAAATATGGGCCTTGCCAAGGCATGGTACCTAAAACAACTCAAAGAAAAGGCAGGGAAATAAGAATGGATGAACGTTTGATTGTAACTGCCTCCCCGCATATCCGCGATAACACCACCACCCGCGGGCTGATGGGCAATGTGCTGATTGCGCTGGTGCCCTGCGTGGTTGCCTCGGCACTGCTGTTTGGCTACCGGGCACTGTTGGTGGTGGGGGTTACCACGGCGGCCTGCGTGGGGCTGGAATACCTGTACACCATGCTGCTGCACAAGAAAAACCCGGTGGGCGACCTTTCGGCCTGCGTTACCGGCGTGATTTTGGGCCTAAACTTCCCGGCGGGTATGCCCCTGTGGATCTGCGTGGTGGGGGCCTTTGTGGCCATTGTAATCACCAAGCAGCTGTTTGGCGGGCTGGGCTTTAACTTTGCCAACCCGGCACTGGTGGGGCGTTTGGTGCTGTTTTTAAGCTTTACCTCCCGCATGACGGCCTATGTGTTCCCCGATATGGCGGTGGATGCCCTTGCCACCGCCACCCCCCTTGCCCCCGGGGTGGATAAGGCAAGCATAAACCTTTTGGATATGCTTTTGGGGGTTCACGGCGGTGTTCTGGGCGAAACCTGCGCTGCCGCCATCCTGATTGGGCTGGCCTTTTTGCTGGCAACCCACACCATCGGCTTTGCCATCCCGGGCAGCATTGTGGGCACGGTGTTTGTACTTTCGCTGGTGGCAACGCGAGATTTGCACACGGCGCTTATCAGCATTTTGTCGGGCGGGCTGCTGTTCGGTGCGGTATTTATGGCAACCGATTATGTCACCAGCCCCTTTACCACCATCGGCAAGGTGTTCTATGGCATTTTTATTGGGCTGATTACCTTTACCATCCGCCAGTTTGGCAGCATGAACGAGGGGATGAGCTACGCCATCCTGCTGGGCAACCTGTTGACCCCCTGGTTTAACACCTGGAGCCATCAAATCCCCTTGGGGTATGTGAAGGCCGGCAAAAAAGGGAAAAAGGCAAAAGAAAAACCGATGGATAAACAGCCCGCACCGGCGGCAGGGAAGGGAGGCGCTGTATAATGGCCGATAACGCAAAAACAAAAGCCCCCGCAAAAACAGCGGAGGAAAGCGCCGTAAAAAGCATCCTGTTGCCGGTGGTGGTGCTGGTTGCCATCTGTGTGGTGTGCAGCGCCCTGCTTGCCTACTTAAACGGCATGACCAAACCGATTATTGCTGAAAATACCCGGCTTGCCACCCTGGAAGCCTATGTTTCGGTGCTGCCCGCCGGCACCACGCCCGAGAGCTTGACCGATATTGAAAACCTGACCACCGCCGGTGTGGCGGGCGCGGTGCGCAGCGCCGATGGCGCGGTGGCCGTGCAGGCCGCCGCCCCCGGCTATAGCGGCAAAGCGCTGACTGTATATGTGGCGTTTGATGCGGCAGGCAACATCACAAATATCCAGGCCGATGCCTCCCTGCAAACCACCGGCATTGGCTCCAAAACGGGGGAGGATGGCTTTACCGGCGGCTTTATCGGCTGGAACGCCGCCCAACCGGTGGAAAGTGGCAGCCCGGTGGATGCCATTGCCGGGGCCACCGTTTCGTCCAAGGCAGTGTTTGCCGCGGTAAACAGTGCCATCAACTGCTACAACAACGAACTTGCGGGGGTGGCAACAAATGGCTGAAAAACAAAGTAAATGGAAGGTGCTTACAAACGGCATCATCCGCGAAAACCCGGTGCTGCGCTTGGTGCTGGGCTGCTGCTCGGTGCTGGCCGTAACCACCACCGTGCAGGGGGCCATGGGCATGGGCTTTGCCATGACCTTTGTGCTGATTGCTTCCAACGTGGCCATCTCGGCCATGCGCAAAATTATCCCGGCCAAGGTACACCTGCCCTGCTATATCGTCATCATTGCAACCTTTGTCACGGTGGTGCAGATGGTGCTGAACGCCTATATGCCCGATTTGTACAAGACGCTGGGCGTGTATTTGGCGCTGATTGTTGTAAACTGCATCATTTTGGGCCGGGCCGAGATGTTCGCCTGCAAAAATACCGTGGTGGATTCGGCGCTGGATGGCGTTGGCATGGGCATTGGCTACATTTTAACCATGCTGCTCATGTCCTCCATCCGCGAAATTATCGGCAACGGCAGCTGGATGGGCTTCCAAATTATCCCCGATTCTATCGACCGTATGACCGTGATGAACCAGGACCCCGGCGGCTTCTTTATCTTTGGGGTATTGATGGCCCTTTGCGTCTGGATTGAAAAAAAGACCAACCACCCCATCAAGCGGGGGATGGGCGGGCAAGATTTTGCCGCCGCCACCACCGCCGATGCCGATAACGGGAAAGGGGGCGCTGAAGAATGAGTGCAGCATTAAGCGCCCACTGGGCCACCTTTGCAACCATCTTTTTCAGCATGATTCTGGTTAACAACTACGTGCTGGTGCAGTTTTTGGGGATTTGCCCCTTCCTGGGTGTATCCAAAAAAGCCGATTCCTCGGTGGGCATGGGCCTGGCCGTCATCTTTGTTATGGTGCTTGCCACGGCGGTAACCTTCCCCATCCAAATTTTCCTTCTTGACCAGTACGATATGATGTATATGCAAACCATCATCTTCATTTTGGTCATTGCCGTGCTGGTGCAGCTTATTGAAATTATTTTAAAGCGGTATATCCCGGCGCTTTACCGTTCGCTGGGCGTGTACCTGCCCCTCATCACCACCAACTGCTGTGTGCTGGGCGTTACCATCCTGGCCGTGCAGGATTATTCGGCCGATGTAGCCACCTTCGGTTTTGGCATTGCCTTTGCCGAGGCACTCATCTGCGCGGCGGGCGCGGGCGTTGGCTTTTTGGTTGCCATGCTGCTGTTTTGCGGTGTACGCCAGCGGGTGGAATGCGCCAACCCGCCCGAAAGCTTTAAGGGCCTGCCCATCACCCTGGTTGCGGCGGCCATCACCTCCATGAGCTTTATGGGCTTTGGCGGGCTGGTGGAAAATATCATCAGCGCAATCTCGTAAGGGGGAAGGTAGAATGGAAATGCTTGCAAGTAACCCAATTCTCTTTGCAGTTCTGGTGCTGGCGGTGCTGGGCCTGGCGGGTGCGGCAATTTTGGTGCTGGCCGCCAAATTTATGGCCGTGTACGAGGACCCCCGCATTGCCCAAGTGAACGATTGCCTGGCCGGGGCCAACTGCGGCGGCTGCGGCTATGCGGGCTGCGCCGATTATGCCAAGGCCATTGTGGCCGATGGCGCACCCACCTTTAAATGTGCCCCCGGCGGGGATAAAACCGCCGATGCCATCAACCGCATCATGGGCCAGGAGGAGGGCGACCGCCCCAGCCTAAAAGCCTGTGTTGTGTGTGCCGGTGGCGAAAATTGCGGCAAAAAGTTTGATTACCAGGGCATTGCCACCTGCGCCGCCGCGGCGGGGCTGGCAGGCGGCCCCAGCGCCTGCGCCTTTGGGTGCCTGGGCCTTGGCGATTGTACCCGCGCCTGCAAATTTGATGCGATCCATGTCATCAAGGGGGTGGCGGTGGTTGACCGCCCCGCCTGCACCGGCTGCACGGCCTGTATGTCGGTATGCCCCCGCAGCATTATTAAAATGAAGCCGGTTGCCGGGCAGCCCGCCGTAAAATGCTCCAACACCGAGCGGGGTGCCGCGGTACTAAAGGCCTGCAAGGTGGGCTGCATCGGCTGCGGCATCTGCGAGAAAAACTGCCCCAACGGCGCGGTATTTGTGAAAAATAACGTGGCCCTGATTGATTATACCAAGTGCAACGGCTGCGGCATCTGTGTGCAAAAATGCCCCAAAAAGGCAATCCACTGGATAGAGGGCAAGCCTGCCCCCATCAATGCCCCGGTGCCGCAACCCCAGGTTTTGTAAGCCTGCCCTACCAAGCAGCCGCCCAATTTGGGCGGCTGCTTTTGGGCTATGCGGCCAACAACGGGGTTTGGGCCAAAACGGCGGGCCTAAACCAGCCCCGCAAAATCAGCCCGTGCAAAATCGGCCCCGCAAAATCGGCCCCGCAAAATCGGCCCCGCAAAATCGGCCCCGCAAAATCGGCCCCGCAAAATCAGCATGGTATGTAGGAAATTTTTGTGTTATACTTATTTTCGGAATCAATCGCTGAAGTGTTTTGAAGCGAATGAAGTGGATAAAGTGGATAAGGTGGGGAAGTAGCATGGCAAAAAAACGAGCAACCCGAGCAACCATAGAACAAAAAGGGGAACAATACCGGGCCGAACATCGGCAGATTGCCCGGCTTACCGGGTGGGGGCGCTCCACCCTGCTGCTGTTTATTCTGCTGTACGAGCTGCTGTTTAATTTGGTGGTGGCCCCGCTGGGCCGCTTTTTGTGGACGCAGGCGCTGGTACATTCCCCCGCGCATTACATTGTAAGCAGCAACTTGTTTGCCGTGCTGCGCAGCCCGCTGATTTGGGCGGCCCTGCTGGTGATTGTGCTGGGCTATACCTTTTGGAACTTGCTTGAGGTTTCGGCCATTGTAACCTATATGGATTGCATCTGGCATCAAAAGCGGATGGGCATTTTGCCCCTGCTCCGCCGTGCCTGCCTAAATATTGGCCATGTGTTCCTGCCCAAAAACCTGCCCCTGCTCATTTTTGCGGCGGTGGTGCTGCCCTTTACCAACGTGTTTGCGGCCGGCAATTTTATCAGCCAGCTGGTGGTGCCGGAATATATTATGGAGGTTATCCAGGCAAACCCGCTCTACCTGGCGGCGTTTGTTTTGGCAACGGCGGCGCTTATGGTGTGGGCGATGGAATGGCTTTTTGTCTTCCACTATTTTGTGCTGGAGCACCGCAACCTGGCCGATGCGGCCCGCCACGCCATACACCTGCGCAAAAACCACCGGATGCGCAGCATTTGGCTGGTGCTGTGGCGCAAGCTGTGGGTCTGCATCAAATGGTTTTTTGTGCTTGCCGTGGCGGTGGCCCTGGCGGTGGCGGCCATGCTGTATATGGGCGGGGGCAGCACGGCGCTGGTTTCCGCGCAAATCAGCTTGCGGTACCTGCTGCTGCCCGCGTTCACCTATTTTGTGGGCTGCTTTGCCACCTTTGCGCAGTACGCCTGCCTAACCGTGCTTTACCACGAATATAAGGAGGGTGCGGGCGAAGACGCCTCCCCCCTCCCGCCTGAGGCCCGGCCCGCCAAAAAGCACCCGCCCCACCGCTGGACGCTCCCGCTTGTTTTTGGCGGCACGGCGGCAGCGGGGGTGCTGCTTACCTTGGCGGTGTCCTACACCATCACCACCAACAACTCGCTAGAGGGGTTACTCAGCCACCGGGCGCAGATAACCTCCCACCGTGGCTACTCGGCCAAAGCACCGGAAAACACCCTGCCCGCCTTCCAGGCGGCCATCGATTGCGGCGTGGCCGATTATGCCGAGCTGGATGTACAGCAAACCAGCGATGGGGTGGTGGTACTTTCCCACGATGCCAACCTCAAGCGCTGCACCGGCATGGATACCCCGGTGACGGATATCTCCTACGAGGCGCTGCGCAAGCTGGATGCCAGCTTTGGCTACACCGGCCCCGACCCCGAAAAATTTATCGGCACAAAAATCCCCACGCTGGACGAGGTTATTAAGCTTTGCAAGGGCAAAATTAAGCTGAATATTGAAATTAAGGGCAATACCCCCACCCTGGAGGCGGAAACGGTGCGTATCATCCAGGAAAATGGCTTTGGGGACCAGTGCGTGGTCACCTCCCTGCGGTACGATGCGCTGGAAAAGGTGAAGGCCATTGACCCCACCTTAAAATGCGGCTACATCATGGCCATGGGGGCGGGCAACTACTACGACCTGCCCGCGGCAGACTTTTTCAGCGTGGAAACCACCTTTGTAACCAGCGGCATGGTGCAGGAACTGCACGCGCGCGGCAAGGAGGTTCACGTTTGGACGGTGGATGGCCTCAGCGATGCCCAAAAAATGTTGAACCGTGGGGTGGATAACATCATCACCGGCCAGCCGGAGCTGATTTACCAATCCATGACAATTGAGGACGACCTGCTGACCGAGCTGTGGTCGGGCGATTTCAGCGCCCTGGTGGAGCCTGCCCCCACGCAGGAACAAACGGCCGAGCCGGGCATCGATACCTTGGAGGAGCTGCTGGAGGGCGCATAATGCCCTGCCGCCTGCGCGGCCCCGGCATTTGGTGCCCCGGCAGGGGATAGCTAGAAAACAAGAACAAAAGTATAAAAGGAGCAAACAATATGTATACACCCGGAGATCGTATGTTGGAAGTGCGCGAGCTGCTGATTAAGGCGTTTCCCACCGCCTGGGCCAAGGGCGACCAAAAGATTGACCGTGACACCTACCTGCACAGCAGCATCACGGTGATTGATTCGATTCAAATTAGCCCCGAGATGATTTACGCCGAGGAGGGCCAGGGCCTGA
>JAQVCK010000092.1 GCA_028689835.1 Pygmaiobacter sp.
TTGTTTTGTCGTGTTGGTCTTTTTTATCCTGCAATTCATCCAGCAGGTCATTCGCTTTTTCTGCAAGGGTCTCTTTTAGTTCTTTGCCAAGTTTTTTACCCTTTTGTGTAGCCTCGCTGCCCATGGCCTGTAGTTTGCCTTTCAGTTCCAGTTCTTCTTGGCCAGTCAGCTTACCGGCAGCCTCTTTGGCTTTACCGGCGACATAGTCTGCCTGATCTTTCAGGTCGCATTGCATAGGTAAAACCTCCTTCGCCCCCAAAGGGCGGCTACGGGCGTGCGCCCGTGCGTTAAAAATAAGTTTAAAGTATACCAAAAAGATAAACTTTTGTGCTTTCATTGTAGCAAACTGTACGCGGTTTGTCAAACTGTCGTGCTGTGGTTTGGGGTGGCCGCGCGGGGCGGTATTGTGTATAATAGAGGCAGAAAAACAGCAGAAAAGCGAACAGCAGGAAAGAAGGGCTTTTAATGAATAAAAGTGAAATACTGGCCAAAGTGGATCACACCCAGCTGAAACCCACTGCCACATGGAAGGACATTGCGCAGTTGTGCGAAGAAGCGCTGCAATATGCCACTGCTTCGGCCTGTATCCCCCCGGCGTTTGTGGCGCGCGCCCATGCGGCGTACCCGGCACTCAACCTGTGTACGGTCATCGGCTTCCCTTTGGGGTATGCCGCAACCGCAGTAAAGGTGTGCGAAGCAAAACAGGCGCTGGCCGACGGCGCAAACGAAGTGGATGTCGTGGTGAATTTGGGGGATGTGAAGGACGGCGCGTTTGAGCGCATCACTGCCGAAATTGCAGCGCTGAAAGCGGCGGCCGGCACCCACATTTTAAAAGTCATTGTCGAGACCTGCTATTTGACGCAGGCAGAAAAAATAGCTCTGTGCGGCTGTGTGACAAAGGGCGGGGCCGATTTTATCAAGACCTCCACCGGGTTTGGCACTGCCGGGGCACAGCTGGAAGATATCGCGCTGTTTCGCAGCCATATTGGGCCCGGCGTGCAGATGAAAGCGTCCGGCGGCATCCGCACCCGCGAGCAAATTGAGCAGTTTTTGCAGGCGGGCTGCGCGCGCATCGGCTGCAGTGCGGCGGTAAAGGCATTGGCCGGCGAATAAAACAATCAATTACAACAGAAAAGCGCCCCCTTGCCAATGCATACGGCAGGGGGGCGCTTTACAATAGGTAATACAGGTGAAATTACAAAATTTTGCTGCGCTCTTGCACACTTAGCTGAAAATTCACCACTTCATGTTGGTATTCTTCACTCATCAGTTTTGAGGTGATCATAAAGTCAGCGGAGGCCTTGTTGTTGGCAATGGGGATGTCGTAGACCTGCGCAATACGCAGTAACGCCTTTACATCGGGGTCGTGCGGCTGTGCGGTTAGCGGGTCAGAAAAGAAAATAACAAAGTCAATGGCGCCCTCCACAATTTTAGCACCAATTTGCTGGTCGCCGCCCAGTGGGCCGCTGTTGTACGCGCGCACCGGCAGGCCGGTGTAGTCGCTGACCATCGTGGCGGTGGTACCGGTGCCACATAAAAAGTGTTGTTGCAATATTTCGCGGTTGGTTTTGCACCAGTCCAGCAATTCATGCTTCTTGGCATCATGAGCAATCAGCGCAATGTTTTTTTGCCGGCCAATCGTCAGGGTAATCAAGTTATTGTTCATTTGGTTTCTTCCTCTCCATCAGCCAAAAAGGGGCGTATGGCGTTTATGTTAGATTGGCTTTCGTCGTAAACACGCAGCAGAATGGGGTGGGCAAGGTCCAGTGTAAAAATCCCCATCAGCGAGCGTGCATCCAACACATGGCCGCCACTGACCAGCTCAAAATCTCCGTTCAGTTTTGTCAGTGTGGAAACAAATTTTTGTACCCGTTGTACATCTGGCAAGGTTACATAGAGTTCGCGCATAAGGCACCTTCTTTGTTTGCAGCTAGTTTTAAAATGAATCCCCGGCAAAAATTTACCGGGCCGACAATAAATTCCCTCTTATCATAACACACCCGCAAGGGGGCGGCAAGCAACTATGATAAAGATTGAACTTGAGATGCCACGGTGCAAACGAGCGGTACCGGTGGCAAGGGGTGGGGGAGAAACTTAAATTGTGAACAAATTTAAAAGGGATAATTTGTATAAAACTAACGAAATATGGGGTTATGGGTTGACAGACGGTTTGCTTTTTGCAATAATGACGACAAAGTAAATGAGAAATGGCTTGTTACCTTTCAAATGAGGGCAAAACCATATTACGCGCAGTTTCCGCTGCCCGTAATGTGGTTTTTTTGTTTATTTGGGCAATTAACGTGGGAAGGAGGGCTTTTTTGAAAATCATTAAAATTCTCAACAACAATGTTGTGTATGGTCGCGACCACGACGGCTACGCTATTGTGATGGGGAAGGGCATTGGTTTCAACGGTAAAGCCGGGCAAAAGCTGCAAAGCGAGCAGATTGAAAAAATTATCCGCATGGATAGTGACGAGACAACGAGCTCGTTTGTCAAAGACCTCGAGCGCATCCCGCACGAGTTTTTTGAACTGTCCAACAGCATTGTCGACTATGCCACCACGGCGCTGGATACCAAACTGAACGGCAATGTGTATATCACACTGACCGACCATATCAGCTTTGCGGTTGAGCGCCAGCAAAAGGGGTTGCTGATCACAAACCCGATGTTGTACGAAATCAAGCACTATTACCCAGCCGAATTTCAGGTGGGCCTGCATGCCACCGAAATGGTGCGGCAGCAATTTGGGGTGGACCTTGGCGAAAATGAGGCGGCATTCATTGCCATGCACATCGTCTGTGCACGCTATAACTCCGATATGACCGAAATGATGGACACGACCCACCTTGTCACCGAAATCATCAACTTAGTAGAACAACATTTTGATATTCACCTGAAAGCAACCAGCCATGCCTACCAGCGGTTTGTCACCCACCTGCGCTTTTTAGCCGGGCGTGTGGTGGCAGACGGCCAGTGGGAAAGTGAAGATGCGATGGAAGAGGATTTTGTGCAAGCAGTTAAAAAATCGTTTCCCAAAGAGTATCAGTGCAGCCAGCTGGTCAGTGACTATATTGAGCAGACCTACGGCCACAAGATGAGCAATATGGAGCTAACTTACCTCACCGTGCACCTGCGCAACATGCGCAAAGGGCAGCAACAATAAATCACTAACAACGCACAGCAAAGGAGACTCAACAACTATGACCAGTATTGTAGCCCCGGTTTCGGGCACCTGTATCCCGGTACAGCAGGTAAAGGACCCCGCGTTTGCGGGCGAAATGTTAGGCAAGGGGGTCGCGATTCAGCCCGCAGAGGGGCGCCTTTACGCCCCGGCGGATTGTGAGGTTTCGGCGGTGGCCGACACCAAGCACGCCCTAGGGCTGATACTGCAAAACGGTGCCGAACTGCTGATCCATGTGGGGATTGATACCATGCAGCTCAACGGCAAATACTTTAAACCACAGGTCCAAAAAGGGCAACAGGTAAAACAGGGGGAACTGTTGTTGAAATTCGATCTCAAAAAAATTGAAAAGCACGGGTACGATACCGTGGTGCCCGTCGTTGTCACCAATTACGACGAGTTTGGCACTTTGCAATGCACCACCGGCGAGGTCGCCACAGGGGACGAAATTATCACCATCGACTGAAAACAGGCAACAAAAATCAAGCAAAGAGGTGCACACTTATGTATTACAATCATCCGCCCAAATTCCCCGAAGGTTTTTTGTGGGGGGCTTCCAGCGCAGCGTGGCAGGTAGAGGGCGCAACAAAAGAGGATGGCCGTGCGGTTTCGGTCATTGACTTAAACAGCCAGACCAAAAAACCGTTTGCCGACAACTCGGTTGCGGCCGACCATTACCACCACTACAAAGAGGACGTTGCGCTGATGGCCGAATGCGGCTTTACGTCCTACCGCTTTTCACTGGCGTGGCCGCGTATTATCCCAACTGCCGACGGCAAGGTCAACGAAAAGGGCATTGCGTTTTACAACGCACTCATTGACGAGCTGGTAGCCCACGGCATCACCCCTATTGTCACGCTGTACCACTACGACCTGCCGGTTTGGGTGGACGAGCTGGGCGGCTGGAAAAACCGCGACACGATTGGCTATTTTGAGCACTACTGCCGCACCTGTTTTGCGGCGTTTGGCGACCGTGTAAAATACTGGCTGAGCATCAACGAGCAGAATATGCAAATCGTTTATGGCGACTGGCTGGGCGTTTCCAAGGGCTGCGAGGACTGGTTCCGTGACAAGTGGAAGATCAACCACATCATGAACCTGTGTCACGCAAAAGCGGTGCTTGCCTGCCACGAGCTGGTGGAGGGCGGTAAAATTGGCCCCGTGCCGGGCATGGTGCCCATCTACCCGGAAACCTGCAATCCGCAGGACCAGATTGCCGCGATGAACATGGAAGAGTTCACCGAAAAGGTTTGGAACGACACCTACGTGTTTGGCACCTACAGCAACTTTGTGCGGCGCTATTGGGCCGAAAACAACATTGACCCGGACATTCGCCCCGGCGATATGGAGCTGATTGCAAAGGCAAAAATCGATTTCTTTGGCATCAACTGCTACCGCAGCAATGTCGCAAAGGACTGCCCGCCCGATACCGAGTTTACCGAATTGCAACTCAATAAAGACGGCGTCAAGGGCGGTTTTGTGTACCCGCAGTACCCCGGCCTGTACGCGCAGGCGGCAAACCCGTATGTTAAAACGACCGATTGGGATTGGGAGATTGACCCGGTTGCAATGCGCTACCTGCTGCGCTACATGTGGGACCACTACCACCTGCCAATGGTCATTACCGAAAACGGGTTTGGCGCACACGAGGACCTTGGGGCGGACGGTAAAATCCACGACCAGGCCCGCATTGACTTTTTGCGCGACCACATTTACCAAATTGGCCTTGCCATTGAGGACGGTGCCGAGGTGTTTGGGTATAACCCGTGGAGCTTCACCGATCTGCTGAGCACCGGCAACGGCATGGCAAAGCGCTATGGCCTTGTGTTTATCAACACGACAGACGACGATGTGCGCGATCTGCGGCGCATCAAAAAAGATTCATTCTCTTGGTACTCCCGTTTGATCAAATCAAACGGATCAATATGGTGAACGAAATAAAGGAGGAGCCGTAATGACAAATTACGAGCAATCAGCAAAAGACATTTTGCAATGGTGCGGGGGCACCGACAATGTCGCGGGGGTCAGCCATTGTGCAACCCGCCTGCGCATCGCAGTAAACAATGGCGCAAAGGTCAACAAAGAAGAACTGGAAAAGGTGCCCGGCGTCATGGGCATCGTAGAGCGCGATACCGAGTATCAACTGGTCATCGGTACCGACGTGAGCAAAATGTACGGTGAGTTCGTCAAACTGGGCAATTTTAAAAAGAAGGGTGCCGTTGACGAAAAGGGCAAAAAGAGCATTTTTGGCACCATCATCGACTTCGTGAGCGGCACCTTTATGGCAATGCTGCCCATCCTGGTCGCGGCAGGCCTTGTGTCGGCCGTGCTGACCATCGGCACCAACTTCTTTGGCATGAGCACCGAGTCGGGTACCTACGTTGTGCTATCCGCCATCAATCAGGCAGGCTTTTACTTCCTGCCGGTCTATCTCGGCTTTGCCGCCGCCCGCAAGCTGAACATCAACCCGTTCCTTGGTGCATACCTTGGCTGTATTCTGGTGTTCAGCAGCATCAACGGGGCATCGGGCCTGTCGTTCCTCGGCATCCCCATCGCAACGGTGACCTACTCGCAGTCGGTCATCCCCATCATTTTGGGCGTGCTGTTCATGTCGGTCATCGACAAGCTGCTCGACTTCATCCCGAAAGAAATCCGCTATTTCGCAAAACCCCTGCTGCTGATGCTGATCGTCACCCCTGTCACCCTGTGGGTGCTGGGCCCCATCGGCACCTGGCTGGCAGAAGGCCTTGCCGTTTTGCTGGCGCTCATCAACCAGTACCTTGGTTTTGTGTCGGTCAGCATCATCGGCGCACTGACCCCATTCCTCGTTATGACCGGTACCAACCAGGCGCTGTTCCCGCCGTGCCTTGCCGCTGTGGCCGAATTTGGGTATGACCCGTTTGTGCTGCCCGGCATGCTGGCTGCCAACACCGCCGTGGGCGCCGCTGCCCTTGCTGTCTGGCTGAAAAGCAAAAACAAAGACGTAAAAGCAACCGGCATTTCCACCGGCCTTACCGGTGTTCTGGGCATCACCGAGCCCGCCATTTTTGGCATTTTGCTGCGCTTTAAGCGCCCGTTCTGGGGCGCGGTTGCGGGCGGTGCCGCAGGTGGCCTGTTTGCGGGCATTGTGGGCTTAAAGCAGTACGCCGTCGCATCGCCGGGCCTCGCTTCGCTGCCCACTTTCATCCCGCCCGATGGCAACATGATGAACTTCTGGATGGCGATTGCCACCGTTGTTATTTCGTGTGTGGTTTCGTTTGCCGTCACCTGGGTGCTGGGCTTTGAAGACCCCGCGCAGGACGACGCAAAAAAATCTGCCTGATTTTATACTCCGCTGCCCGCAGGGGCACAGTAGAACAGTAACAACAAAAGCAGGGGCTGCCGTTAAGTAAGGCGGCCCCTGCTTTTTTGTGTTTTCGTATTTTTATAAGAGCAAACAAAAAAGCCCGCAGCCAAAAGCTGCGGGCTTTGCGTTGGTGGACGGTACAGGACTCGAACCTGTGACCCCCTGCACGTCAAGCAGGTGCTCTACCAGCTGAGCTAACCGTCCATACTGCCGTGTTGTGCGACGTTTTATATTATATAATGCATCCGGGCTAAAATCAAGCCCTTTTTTTAAAAAGTGTATTTTATATTCCGGCAGAGGGTTTATAAAGGGCTCGTTTGCCAGCAAAGGCGCCTTTTATTATAATAAGGTATCATAAGGCCCAAATGCTGGGGTTGCAGGGGCCCCGCGCAGTTGCCGCCTGCCGGGGTTTATGCTATAATAAATCGGTTAGCAACTGCTTTGCAGGCGGTGGGGTTGCCCCACGCCGGCAGTAGGTGTAAAGTGTAAAAATGACGAAGGGGGGCGGGCAAATGCGTATTTTGGGCATTGACCCCGGCTATGCCATTGTGGGATATGGCGCACTGGATTACACGGCCGGGCGGTTTGCCACGGTAGAATACGGCGCTATTACCACCCCCGCCCACACCCTGTTTGAAGACCGCCTTGTCAGCGTATACGATGACATGACCACCCTACTACAGCGCACAAAGCCGGAGGCGATGGCGCTGGAAACACTATTTTTTGCAAACAACCAGCGCACCGTCATCTATGTGGCCGAAGCGCGCGGTGTTATTTTGCTGGCCGCCCGCAACGCCGGGGTGCCGGTGTTTGAATATACCCCCCTACAGGTAAAACAGTCGGTGGCGGGGTACGGCAAAGCCGTTAAAAAGCAGGTGCAAGAGATGACCCGCACCATTTTAAAGCTGGAAAAGGTGCCAAAGCCGGACGATACGGCCGACGCACTTGCCATGGCCATCTGCCACGCACATTCCAGCCGCAGCCAGCTGTTTGGCCGCACGGGTTCGGTCAACTGCTATAACTTGCGCCCCGGCACCCGCCGGGCCCCGCAAAAACCTTAAACCCGGCCCGGCACCCGCCGGCCGCTTTTACATCGCGGGTTTGCCCGCAGAACAGGGAAAAGTAGGGGAGCAGGATGATTTATTGTCTGACCGGCAAAATTTTAGAAAAAACCACCGACCGCGTGGTGATTGAATGCGGCGGTGTGGGGTACGAAGTAGGCATACCCGCCTCTACCGCCGGCGCGCTGCCCCCACAGGGGCAAACGGCCACGGTGTACACCCACCTAAACCTCAGCGAAAATGATGTTGCCCTGTTCGGCTTTGCCACACTGGCAGACCGGCAGATGTTCCGGTTGCTCACCAGTGTGTCGGGTGTTGGGCCCAAAGCAGGGCTTGCTATTTTATCGGTGCTGCCCAGCGACCGTGTGGCGCTTGCTGTGTCGGCGGGGGACGCAAAGGCGTTTACCGCCGCCAGCGGTGTGGGGCCAAAGCTGGGCCAGCGCATTGTGCTGGAGCTCAAAGACAAAGTGGGCAAAGGCCTTGCAGACGGTGTTTCGCTGGCCGATTTACAAGGTGCAGCCGCCGCCCCCGCGGGCGCCGCGGCACAGGCGGTGGCAGCCCTGTGCTCGTTGGGGTATGGCGCCAGTGAGGCAGCGGCGGCCATTGCCCGGCTGGACGCCGCACTGCCGGTAGAAGAACTGATTAAACAGGCGCTCAAATCCATGGCCGGAAAGGTGCGGTGACCAATGGAAGTGACAGATGACCGGCTGATTTCGCCGGATGCCGTAGCGGAGGACTTTGACGGCGAATTTACGCTGCGCCCCCGCACACTGGAAGAATATATCGGGCAGGACAAGATTAAAGGCAACCTGCGCGTTTACCTTGAAGCCGCGAAACGCCGGGGCGAGCCGCTGGATCACCTGCTGCTCTATGGCCCGCCGGGCCTTGGCAAAACCACCCTTGCCTGCATCGTCGCGCACGAGATGGGGGTGCAAATCCGCATCACGTCCGGCCCGGCAATTGAAAAGCCCGGCGACCTTGCCGCCCTGCTGACCAATTTGCAGGAGGGCGACGTGCTGTTTATCGACGAGATCCACCGGCTTTCACGCCAGGTCGAAGAGGTACTGTACCCCGCACTGGAGGATTATGCGCTCGATATTATGATTGGCAAGGGCCCGTCGGCGCAGTCCATCCGCATCAACTTGCCGCATTTTACGCTGGTGGGTGCCACCACCCGGGCAGGCCAGATGACCAGCCCGCTGCGCGACCGGTTTGGTGTGCTGTTAAAGCTGGAGCTGTATTCGCCTGATGAGCTTGCCCGCATTGTGCGGCGCTCGTCCGGCCTGCTGGGGGTGCCCTGTGATGATGGCGGCGCTGCCGAGCTTGCAAAATGCAGCCGCGGCACCCCGCGTATTGCAAACCGGCTGCTGAAGCGGGTGCGCGATTTTGCCGAGGTGATGGGCGACGGCGTGGTGACCGAGCAAACGGCCCAGTTGGCATTGCAGCGCATGGACATTGACGCGCTGGGGCTCGACGAACTGGACCGCAGCTTGCTGCGCGCCATTATTGAGTTATATAGCGGCGGGCCGGTGGGCCTTGAGACCTTGGCCGCGGCACTGGGGGAAGAATCCGTCACGCTGGAGGATGTCTGCGAGCCCTACCTGATGCAGATGGGCTTTTTGGCCCGCACCCCGCGCGGGCGCGTCGTCACCGATGCGGCTTACCGCCACTTGGGGTTAAAGCCCCCTGCCCGTGCGGCGCAAACCGACACGGTGCAGCAACAGCTGGCGGATATTCTGCCGGAAGACTGACCATTTTTGCGATTCCCCGCAGTGGGGCAAACTAGCCCTTTTGCGTTATTCTATGCGCGGTGCCGTGTGCCCCGCGCGCCCAATATTAGGAGGAACGTTTTTATGGCGAGATTGTTTGGAACCGATGGGGTCCGCGGGGTTGCGGGCAAAGACTTGACACCCGGTATGGCAATGCTGATTGGCCGCGGTGCCGCGGTGGTGCTGACCGAGCAGGCCAGCCACCGCCCGCGCATTTTGATTGGCAAAGACACCCGTATTTCAGGCGACATGCTGGAGGCCGCGCTGAGTGCGGGGCTTTGTAGCGTTGGCGCAGACGTTGAGCTGCTGGGTGTCGTGCCCACCCCGGCCGTCGCTTACCTTGTGCGCAAATACGGCGCGGACGCCGGCATTGTCATTTCTGCCAGCCACAACCCGATGGAGTTCAATGGTATCAAAATTTTCAACGGAGACGGCTACAAGCTGCCGGATGCGATTGAGGATGAAATTGAACAATTGGTGAACGATAAGAGCAAAATGCCGCTGGAAACCGGTGCTTCGGTGGGCCGGGTAACACGGCGTGAAAACGCGATTGAAGATTATGTGGACTACCTTACCAGCTGCCTTTCGGCCGACCTGTCGGGGCTGCATGTCGCCATTGACTGCGCCAACGGGGCTTCCAGCGCGCCGGCCCAGTTGCTGTTCACGAAACTCGGTGCTGACTGTCATTTTATCGGCACCCAGCCGGACGGCATCAACATCAATAAAGATTGCGGTTCTACTCACCTTGACTTGCTGGCAAAGTACGTGGTGGAAAACGGCCTTGACTGCGGCGTTGCATTTGATGGCGACGCCGACCGCTGCCTTGCGGTGGACGAAAAGGGGCAGGAGATCGACGGTGACAAAATTATTGCCATATTGACGAAATATTTAAAAGATACCGGCGCGCTGGCGGGCAACACTGCCGCCGTGACCGTGATGTCGAACCTTGGGTTTATGCAGTACATGAAAGAGACGCTGGGGGTCAACGTTGCCACGACCGCCGTCGGCGACCGCTATGTGCTGGAAGAGATGCGCCAAAGCGGTTATTCCATCGGCGGCGAGCAAAGCGGCCATGTGATTTTGCTGGACCATTCCACCACCGGTGACGGCGAGCTGACCGCGCTGATGCTACTGGGCATTCTGGCAAAATGCGGCTGCAAAATGAG
>JAQVCK010000093.1 GCA_028689835.1 Pygmaiobacter sp.
CGGGGGTAGACTTTAAATGTATGACCCTTTTTGTGGTCTTTTTTGTGTAAACCACCTTACAGGAGGCAATTGTTTTTTATGAAAAGTAACGTGAGAACCCGGTTTGCCCCAAGCCCCACCGGCTATATGCATGTGGGCAACCTGCGCACAGCGCTGTATGCTTATTTAAAGGCAAAAAGCTGCGGTGGCACCTTTGTGCTACGCATTGAGGACACCGACCAAGAACGGTATGTGGAAGGCGCGGTGGACATTATTTATAATACGCTGCGCGAAACCGGGCTTCTCTGGGATGAAGGCCCCGATAAAGACGGCGGCTATGGCCCTTATATCCAAAGCGAGCGCATGGGGATGTATCTTGATTACGCAAAGCAGCTGATTGAAAGCGGCCACGCGTATTACTGCTTTTGCGACAAGCAGCGGCTGGACGAAATGCGCACCATCCAAAAAGCCAGCGGCCAGCCCCCCCACTACGACGGGCACTGCCGCAACCTTTCTGCCGAGCAGATTGCGCAAAACCTTGCCTCCGGTATGCCCTATGTTATCCGCCAAAAAATGCCGCGCGAGGGCACGACCAGCTTTGAAGATGTGGTGTACGGCCACATTGAAGTAGAAAACAGCGAGCTGGACGACCAGATTTTGATTAAAACCGACGGGATGCCCACCTACAACTTTGCCAACGTGGTCGACGACCATTTGATGGCCATCAGCCATGTCATCCGCGGCAGTGAATACCTGTCGTCCACCCCCAAATACAACCTGCTGTACGAGGCATTTGGTTGGGAAAAGCCGATTTACATCCACTGCCCGCCGGTCATGAAAGACGCGCAGAACAAACTGTCCAAGCGCAACGGCGACGCCAGCTACCAAGACCTTGTGGCCAAGGGGTATTTGACCGAGGCCATTTTGAACTATATTGCGCTGTGCGGCTGGAGCCCAAAAAACGAAAACGAAATTTACTCGCTGCAAGAGATGACCGAAATTTGGGACGAGAGTGGCATCAGCAAATCGCCCGCCATCTTTGACCCGGAAAAGCTGCGCTTCATGAACGGCGAATACATTCGCCGCCTGTCGCCGGAAGCTTTTTATAAAATGGCCCTGCCTTGGATTGACGAGGCCGTACACACCCCTTGCGACAAAGTATTACTGGCCCATGTGTTGCAGACTAGGTGTGAAGTGCTGGGCGAAATCCCCGCACAGCTGCCGTTCATCGACGCGGTGCAGCCGCACGACAACGAGCTGTATGTCAGCAAAAAGATGAAAACAAACGCCGACACCGCAAAGGAGGCGCTTGCGGCGCTGATCCCGGTGTTGGAGGCGCTGGGCGAAGCCGACTGGACGGTGGAAAAAATCCACGAAGCCAGCTTTGCGCTGATTGCCCAGATGCAGGTGAAAAACGGCTGGATGCTGTGGCCGATGCGCATTGCGCTGACCGGCATGCAGTTTACCCCCGGCGGCGGCATTGAAATTGCCGCTGTGCTGGGCCGCACCGAGGCGCTGCGCCGCCTGCGTGCCGGCCTTGCCGAGCTGGGCTAAACAGCCCGTTTTGCCGCAGGCTTTTCATTTAGTAAAATAATGGTAAAAAGCCCCGGTGTGCCGGGGCTTTTTTGTTGCCGGGTGGCTATCGTTTAAAAAACTTTTTGAGAAAGCTATTTTTTTGCACATTTTTCGTAATATCCCATGCCGGTACCCCGTTACATAACATAGTGTCTTCGGTTTTGCCGGGGTATACCCTTTTTCTACCGGCAAGCCGCTTTACTTTATGCCCATTTATGAGTATAGTAAACAAGAAAATGAAACGAAAACATGTGGCGCTGCCCCCACCGGGCCGCGCCGCAGGAAACGGAGATCTTGCATGAAACGTCTGTATGCCCTGTGTCTTGTACTCGCATTATCCCTTTCGCTGTTCGCAGGCTGTGGTGACAGCAGTTCCTCACTGCCCCCCTCCTCCTCCGAGGCCCCGTTTGACGGCCAGCCCCTGACTGGTGAAGCAAAAGGCGCCGATTATGTTGCCGGGCGCCCCACCGCCATTATGATCAATAACCGCTCGGACAGCCGCCCCGCCCGCGGGCTTTCGCAGGCAGACGTATTATACGAGATCATGGTAGAGGGTGGTATTACCCGTTTTATGGCACTGTTTCCCAATTACCAAGACCTCGGTGAGGTGGGGCCGGTACGCTCGGCTCGCGACCAGTTTTTCCGCTTAGTGCGCCCGTTCCAGCCCCTGTATGTGCACGTTGGCCGCAGCGGCATCACCCAACAGTACATTGATGACAGTGATTACGGCGATTTAAATGTCGATGGCCTGAAAACCACCATTGCTCCTCGTGACGAGAACCGCCTGGCACAAAACTTCCCTAAAGATGCCACTGCCTATACCTCCGGCACTTTGCTTGGCAACTATGTTGACAAAAACAACGTTGATATGACCCGCGCATTGACCAGCCCCATTTTTGACTTTGTCAATTACAGCGAGTCGCCCCGCGCGCTGAACGGCGACGACGCCGCCAGTGTCAATATTGTGCATTCGGCCAGCTACCGCACCGGCTTCACCTACGACGAGGCCAGCGGCAAATACCTCACCAGCCTGTATTCCCGGTCGGCGGGCTACACCCCGATGGTGGACGAGGCAAACGGCGAGCGCATTGCGTTTGAAAACGTGATTGTGCTGTTTACCGACATCTCAAAATACCCGTACCCCGGTGACGGGCGGGACCCCGATTACAAAAAAGTCGATTATGATTTTGGTGGCCTTGGCTATTACATCAGCAACGGCAAGATAGAAAAAATTCGCTGGACGAAGGGCCCCACCGAATACCCCTTAATGCTACAGGACGAAGCGGGCAACAGCCTTAAAATCAACTGCGGCAAAAGCTATATCGCCGTGGTCAGCCTGAACGAATACGACAACTTTGCCTACACTGGCCCCGGCGGCGATGCCACCAGCGGTAAGGTACAGCAAAGCTCGTCCGACGCGGCGGCGGCAAAACAGGCCGAAGCGGCCGCAGATGCGGCGGATGCGGCAGACTGATTTTGGCTAAAAATCTCTGTTTTGCTCTAAACCTTTAAATTTCACCTTCCCTCGCGGTTTACAAAGGCGGGGGGAGGTTTTATAATGAAATACGGGCGCGCGGCTTTGTCTTGCGCCACTACAAGATGCCGGTGCAAGCTGCCGGCAGGATCAGGAGCGCTTTTCTATGAACAAACGTCTCGTTGCATTACTGCTTTGCCTTGTCATGGCAGCCACTGCCCTTGCTGGCTGTGGCGGTGGCAATACCACTTCTTCTGCGCCGGCACCCACGCCAGCGCCCACCGCAACCCCAGAGCCCTATGACCCCGACCCGCTGACCGGTGAAGCTAAGGGCGCCGACTATGTTTCGACGCGCCCGGTCGCCATCATGATCAATAACATTGCGCAGTCTCGGCCGCAGCGCGGCCTCAATGATGCCTCTGTTTTATATGAAATCATGGTAGAAGGCGGCATTACCCGCTTTATGGGCCTGTTTGGAAACTACGAAGCGCTGGGCGACGTTGGCCCCGTGCGCTCGGCCCGCGACCAGTTCTTCCGCCTCATCATGCCGTTTCAGCCGCTGTATGTGCATATTGGCCGCAGTGGCATCACCCAGCAGTATATTGATGACAGCGATTATGGCAATTTGAATGTCGATGGCGATGCCGCGGGCAAAATCATCTACCGCGATAAGACCCGCCTAAGCCAGGGTTTTAACTACGAGCACACCGCTTATACCACCGGCGAACTGCTGAGCGAGTATGTTAAATCAAACGATATTGATATGAGCCGTGGCCTGACGAGCCCCATTTTTGATTTTGTTGATTACCGCGAGCCCGCCCGCACCTTAAACGGGCAGGACGCGCTGAGCGTTGGCATCGTGCATTCTAGCAGCTACCGCACCTATTTCGATTACGACGCGGTGAGCAACCAATACCAGATGAGCCAGTACAACTCGCACCTTGGGGCTATCACTGAAACCGCAGACGAAAACACGGGCGAACGCACCAGCTTTGACAATGTGCTGGTGCTGTTCACTGAAATCACCACCTACCCGTACCCCGGTGGCAATATTGACCCCAAAACCGGGCTGGATAAAGGTGACCCGGATTACAAAAAGGTCGACTATGACTTTGGCGGGGTTGGTTATTACATCAACGGTGGCAAGGCCGAAAAAATCCGTTGGACCAAAGGCGCTACCCAGTATGCACTGATGCTGCAAGACGAAAATGGCAACAGCCTCAAGATTAACCGTGGCCGCAGCTATGTGGCAGTTGTCAGCTTGGACGAATATGACAACTTTAAAATTGAAGGTGCCGACGGCAACGCAACAAACGACTCGGTGAGCGTTGACCCCAACGCCGCACAGAGAGAAGCAAACGCAGAAAACGCCGCTGAATAAAATTTCACATTTTGCTTACCACCTCTTCCCCAAAAGCACACCCCCGTACCGGGGCGGTAAGCTACCCAAATAACAGTGCGACGGGCGGTTTTGCAACGCCCGTCGTTTTGTGTTAATCTGCAACAATAGCCCTTTATTCACCTTTACAAAGTAGGTGTTTGCCGATATAATGGTAAACAAAGCAATCGGCGGCAACGACCGCCGTAGGATCAGGAGAAATGTCATGAAAAAACGTCTGCTATCTCTGTTGCTTGCCGCTGTGCTGGCAATGGGGGCCCTTGCCGGCTGCGGCGGCAGCAGTACCCCTTCCTCCGCAGGGCCCACCGAGCCGACCCCCACCCCACAACCGGTGACCGTTTACAATTATAACCCCCTGACGGGTGAGGACAAACCGGCCGACTTGCCAGACGGGCAACGACCAGTCGCCATTATGATTAACAATGTACAGGCCGCCCTGCCGCAAACCGGTATCGGCTCTGCCGACGTGATTTACGAAATGGAGACCGAGGGCGGAATCACCCGTATGATGGCCGTGTTTTCAGACTATACTAAAGTACCGCTGGTGGGGCCGGTGCGCTCTGCCCGCGACCAGTTTATTCAGTTCGTATTGCCGCTCAACGCGATTTTTGTGCATATCGGTGGCTCTACCTACGCAACCGAAATGCTAAATTACTACAAATATCAAGACATCGACGGTATGTACCTTGGCACCACTTCTTTTGTATTTGATGAAGAACGGTATAAAACCAAAGCGCAAGAGCATTGCTGGTACACAAATGCTGAGCTGATTCAAAGCGGCATCTCCACGGTGGGCACCATCCCCACCACCGGCACGCTGACCCCGCTGTTTCAGTTTGCTGCAAAGGGTGCCGTCACGCTGCCAACCGCTGCAAAGGATATCGCTTTTAAATTTTCTGGTTATGGCGATGCAGCCTTCCACTACGACGCTGAAACCGGGCTGTACCAAAAAAGCATTTACGGCTCGCCCCAATTGGATGTCGGCACCGGCGCGCAGTTGGCATTTCAAAATGTGTTTGTGTTGTATGCCAATGTGGGCCACAAACCGGATACCGAGCTGACTGATTTTGACCTTTCTTCCGGCAAAGGCTATTACTTTACCGGTGGCAATTACACCCCTGTTACCTGGAGCAAAAACGGCGACGAAGCCCCCTTAAAGGTGACCGGTGCCGACGGCAAAGAGCTTGCCGTAGCGCCCGGTAAAAGCTATATCGCGGTGGTGTCTAACACACAGGAAACCACATTGACCATCGACGGCGTTTCGCCCGCTGCCCCTGCGGCAACGCAGACCCCCAGCACTTGATTTTCAAAAAACGGTTGCACCCCATATGGTTGCCGCCGTTTTTTTGTGTGCCTGCGGCCCCGGCCGCTTATTCTGATTGCAGGGATGTGCTGTCATGTCTATGATGAAGGCGTATATCGCCGATTTTCGCAAGGATTATAAAAAAAAGCTGCGCTGGTTTTTGGTGCTCAATGTCGCACTGCTGTTTTCTGCCGCCGGCATCAGCCTGTTTAAAACCCCCAACCACTTTGCCATTGGCGGCACCAGCGGCCTTGCCATTTTGCTTGCTAAAATTTTCCCTTGGATGAACGTCAGCGGTGCTATGGCACTCGTCAACCTACTACTACTGATCTTCGGTTTTCTGTTTCTGGGGCGCAGCTTTGGGGGCGCCACTGTGTACGCCACAGCCGCACTTTCGGCCTATGTGGCACTGTTTGAAAAGCTGGTGCCCCTTGCCCGGCCCATGACAAACGATTCGTTGCTAGAGCTGATCTGGGCCGTGATTCTGCCCGCAGTGGGCTCTGCCATGGCTTTTAACATCGGTGCGTCAACCGGCGGTACCGACATCGTTGCAATGGTTTTGTCCAAATACACCTCGATGGAAATTGGCAAGGCGTTGCTTGCCTCTGACTTTTTAATCACTGCCGCCACTTTTCCGCTGTTTGGCGCACGCACCGGGCTGTATGCCATGCTGGGCCTTTTGACGAAGACCTTTCTTGTTGATATCGTCATCGACGGGATTAACTCGCGCAAGTATGTCACTGTGGTTTCTTGCCGGGCAGAGCAGGTTAAAACTTTTATTTTAAAAGATTTGCACCGCGGGGCGACCATCACGCAGGCCGAAGGTGCGTTCAGCCACCAGGCAGAGCAGGTTATTACCACCGCCCTCACCCGGCGGCAGGCCGTTTTGCTGCGCAACTACATCCGCAGCATTGACCCGCATGCCTTTATTGCCATCGTCAACTCGTCTGAAATTATCGGCAAGGGCTTTCGTGAAATTTAAGCATTTTGTGGCGGTCCCCCCCGGTATCAAAACTGCCGTTTAAAACCGTGGTTCTGCCTAAGGCAGAAAAAGAGGAAAAGCGTCGAACCCGTTGCCATTTTGCCCAAACCCGTCTTATTTTTTTGGCTAAAGTTCTTAATTTATGTATTTCATTTGACAACCAGCAGGCGGGCGGGTACACTTATTTTATATGATTTTGTGGGCAGTTTTTGCCAAAAAAGCCGGGGTTGTTCCCGGCTTTTTCGCCCACGTGAAGGAGGTTTCCTATTTTGAGTGTTACCGTGACCAATCGCCCATTTGGCACCCTTGCCGACGGCCGTGAAGTTACTGCCTATACCCTTGCGGACGATGGGGGCATGCAGGTGACCGTGCTGGATTATGGCGGGATTATCCAAAGTATTCTTGTCCCCACGCCGGGGGGCGCTGTCGATGTTGTTTTGGGCTTTGACAGCCCGCATGGGTACCAGAATGTCGATGGCTACCTTGGTGCGCTGATTGGCCGCAACGCCAACCGGCTGGGCGATGCCTTTATTGAAATTGACGGCTGCCGTTTTGCACTGACCGCCAACGAGGGCACTAAACAGCTGCACGGTGGTCTTGCGGGTTTTAACCAGAAACTGTTCGACGTTTCAGTAATTGAGGGCGGCATTGCGCTGCGGTGCGAGAGCATGGACGGCGAAGAAGGCTACCCCGGCACACTGTCGCTGACCGCCAGCTATACGCTGCAAAACGGCAATGCGCTGTCGCTGGATTACTTTGCGAGTTGCACCAAAGACACCGTGGTCAACATCACAAACCACAGCTATTTCAACCTGAACGGCGGCGGCGATGCCCTGCAGCACACGCTGCGGCTGAACGCCAGCCGCATGACCCCGATGGACGCGCTTTCGCTGCCCGACGGCAGCTTTGCGGCAGTGGCCGGCACCCCGTTTGACTTTACTACCCCCCACACGCTGGCACAGCGCATTGACGCTGATGACGGCCAGTTGGTATTTGGCAACGGCTACGACCACAACTTTGTACTGGACCGCCCCGCAGACGCACAGGGCTGCACCCTTGCCGCCGTGCTAACGGGCGATAAAAGCGGCATTGCAATGGAATGCTCTACCACCTGCCCGGGCATTCAGTTGTATACTGCAAACTTTTTAAATTCGGGTGACATTGCGGGCAAGGGCGGCGCACCTTACCGCCCGCGTCAGGCAGTTTGCCTGGAAACACAGTATTTCCCCAATGCAAACATCTGCAAAAACTTCCCCAGCACCGTGCTGCGGGCGGGCAAGGCCTACCACGAGACAACGGTCTACTCGTTTTCACACCAGTAACCATGCGTCTTTTCTCTTTGCGAAAAACACAATCGAAAGGATGTTGTTATGAACAAACGTAATTATGGCCTGATGACCGCCGTCGCGATGATTGTTGGCATCGTAATCGGCTCGGGTATCTTTTTCAAAAGTGATAATGTGCTGGTGCTCACCGGCGGCAATGTGCTGGACGGTGTACTGGTGTTCTGTGTCGCCGCTATCGCCATTGTATTCGGCTGTTTGAGTTTCAGCCAGCTTGCACTGCTCAGCGACAAACCGGGCGGCGTTATCACCTACGCAGAGGAGTTCACCTCGATGCGGTTTGCCTGTGCCAGCGGTTGGTTTGAAAGCTTTTTGTACTACCCCACGCTGATTGTTATCGTCAGTTGGGTGTCTGGCATTTATGCCGGCATTCTGTTTGGGTGGGAAAACACACTGGAACAGCAGACCCTGTTTGGCCTTGCGGTTGTCGTGGTGCTGTTTGCCCTCAACCTGCTGTCGGCAAAGCTGGGCGGTTATTTTCAAAATGCCACGCTGGTTTTAAAAATGATTCCGCTAATCCTCATTGCCATCGCGGGCTTTGCGTTTGGGCAGCCGGGCGAAGCCATTGCGGCACATACGACTTCTATTGGCCCCGCCGGCCTGTTTGCTGCCATTCTGCCCATTGCGTTTTCGTTTGACGGGTGGATTTGCGCAACTAGCATTTCGCATGAAATTCGCGACAGCCAAAAAAACCTGCCGCGCGCGATGATTTTCTCCCCGCTGCTGATCTTGGCCGTTTATGTCGCGTATTTTGTGGGCATTTCGGCACTGGTGGGGCCGGATAAAATCATCGAGCTGGGCGATGCGCATGTGGAGTTTGCAGCTGCAAAGCTGTTTGGTGCCGCGGGCGCAAAGGCCATTTTGGTATTTGTGCTGATTTCGGTGCTCGGCACGGTCAACGGCCTCATCCTCGCCGCCATCCGCGAGACTATCCCAAAATTTGTGTAAACCTCCGATGTGGTGTAGAATAGAAGCACCACATTGGAGGTTTTACATATGGCCAGAAAGAATCGTACCCCAGAAGAAAACGCCCGGCGAGAGAAAATCCGTGAACTGCTGCAGATGGCAAACATCGGTAGCATGGATGACATTCAGAGCCTGTTTAAGGAGGCAATCTCAGAATTCATGGAGAATGGCCTGGAAGCAGAGTTGGATGATGAACTGGGCTACAGCAGGTATGACTACAAGAACAAGGACACGGACAACAGCCGTAACGGTCACAGCAGCAAAACACTGCGGACCAGCTTTGGCGATGTGGAGGTGTCCGTACCTCGTGATCGGAAAGGCGAATTCGAGCCCAGGGTCCTGAAGAAGAACCAGACCAGCATCAGTCAGGATATTGAGGAAAAGATTCTGTCCATGTACGCCAAGGGCATGACCACGAGTGATATCGAAGCGCATATTCAGGATATCTACGGCGTAGAGGTGTCCGATACGACCGTAAGCCGCATTACGGATAAGATCCTGCCCATCGCAAAAGAATGGCAGCAGCGGCCTTTGGAGGCCATCTACGCGGTCGTTTTTCTCGATGCCATCCACTACCATGTGCGCAGCGAGGGACAGATCGTCAAGAAGGCCGTCTATATTGCCATTGGTATCGATCTGGACGGCAAGAAGGACGTTCTGGGTATGTGGGTCGGTGAAAATGAGAGCGCCAAATTCTGGGCAACGGTACTCAATAGCTTAAAAAACCGGGGTGTTGAGGATATTTTCATCGCTTGCACGGATAATTTGACCGGGTTTTCCGCAGCGATTGAAGCAGTGTTCCCCAAGACAGAGGTTCAGAACTGCATCATCCATCAGCTCCGGAATTCCAGCAAATATGTATCCTACAAGGACATAAAGGCGCTCATGGCAGACTTGAAGGCAGTCTACGCCGCGGTGGATGAGACCGCGGCTCGGGACGCTCTGGGTACCTTTTCCGAACATTGGGATAAGAAATACCCCAAAATCTCTCAGTCCTGGCGGGATAACTGGCCGAATCTCAGCACCTATTTCAAGTACCCCCAAGAGGTTCGCCGTCTGATCTATACGACCAATACCATCGAGGGCTTCAACCGTCAGCTTCGGAAGGTGACCAAGGCAAAATCCGTGTTCCCCACAGATGACAGCCTACTGAAAATGCTGTATCTGGCCATGATCGATATCACAAAGAAATGGACTGGCCGGAGACAGGATTGGAGCATGATCCATGCTCAGCTGGCAGTATTTTTTGTTGATCGTATGCCGGAATAACCTGCTACACACCGGCATGTCAAGGGTCCAGATGAACGGGGGCTGGCGCCCCCGCCCTTGACATGCCCTCGATCCACTGCTATTTTGAAAACAAGGCGGCAGCAGCTTGCGCCACTTCCGCCTTGAATATATTTTGCTCTATTTACACCGCATTTCGGTGTTTACACAGAATTTGGGACAGACCC
>JAQVCK010000094.1 GCA_028689835.1 Pygmaiobacter sp.
ACAAAAGGTTCTCCTTGTCGGCTCAGCCCTCATGACAACCTCGATGCTCGGCCAGAAAGACCTCATGGACAGACTCAAGGAAGAAAACCTCAAGGACAGCGTAAAGTGCATGTTCGGAGGAGCCCCTAGCAGACGCTGAACCAGTTGTTGGTTGAGATGGATGGCTTTACGGCGAATGATGGCGTCATTGTAATTGCCGCCACCAACCGTGCCGATATTTTAGACCACGCGCTATTGCGCCCGGGCCGTTTTGACCGCCAAATTTATGTGGGTAAGCCCGATGTGCGGGGCCGCGAGGCGATTTTGCGGGTACACACCCGCAACAAGCCGATGGCACCGGATATTAACCTTGCCACCATTGCAAAATCGACCCCGGGCTTTACCGGCGCTGACCTTGAGAATTTGGTCAACGAGGCTGCCCTGTTGGCAGCGCGCCGCAACAAAAAGGCAATTACCCAGTCTGAGGTAGAAGAGGCAAGCATTAAAGTGGTTGCCGGGCCTGAGAAAAAGAGCCGCATGATTACCGAGAAAGAGCGCAAGCTGACCGCGTTTCATGAGGGTGGTCATGCTGTGGCGACTTATTATGCCAAAACCGGTGACCCGGTGCATAAGATTACGATTGTGCCGCGCGGTGCCGCAGGCGGCTTTACGATGAGCCTGCCGGAAGAGGATACCAACTATACGACCAAAAGCCAGATGGAAGACGAGATCGTGATTCTGCTGGGTGGCCGTGTGGCTGAAAAATTGGTGCTCGATGATATTTCCACCGGTGCTTCCAGCGATTTGGAGCGTGCGACGACCATTGCCCGTGCCATGGTCACCCGGTACGGATTTTCTGACCGTTTGGGCCCGGTGGTCTATGGCAACGACCCCAGTGAGACCTTCCTTGGCCGCGACTTTTCACAAGGGCGTGGGTATTCTGAAACGGTTGCGTCTGAAATTGATTCAGAAATGCGCCAGTTGATCGACGATGCCTATGACCAGTGCGCGACTATTTTAAACGAGCATATGGACCAGCTAGAGCGTGTTGCGGCAGCCCTGCTTGAGCGGGAGACGATTTCGGGTAAAGAGTTTAAGACCTTGATGGAGGGTGGCACGTTACCTCCGCTGGTACTGGAGAGCGAAAAGTCGCCCGAAAAAACGGCATCAAAACCGACGGCGGAAGCGCCGGTACAGGCCGATGCGCCGGTACCGCCAGTGCAGGTACCGCCACAGGAAGAGACGCATACCGATACACAGGCGTAAAACAACATTACTGATATGGGCCGGGGCCAGCGGTGCCCCGGCTTATTTTTTGTCACGGTAGTGCAGCAAGGGATAAGCCAGAGAACCCACGCATAAGATGAAATGGGGAAATATGACGTATAGATGATGCGCTTTCTTGACAAAGCTGTAAAAAAGAGTGTTTAATAGAATGTAGTCACACCCGCTGCCGTACAAACGCATTGCGGGTGTGGATTTGCGAAGAAAGCCATCTTTTTGGGAGGGCAAGCATGCCAAAAAAACAACAGGTCTACGACAACGACAGTATTTCCAGCCTCAAAGGGGCCGAGCGGGTACGCCGCCGCCCCGGGGTTATTTTTGGTTCAGACGGGCTGGAGGGCTGTGAGCATGCGGTGTTTGAAATTCTTTCAAATGCCATTGACGAAGCGCGCGGCGGCTTTGGTGATCGCGTTTCGGTGACGGTGTTTGCCGACGGGTCGATTGAAGTAGAAGACTTTGGCCGTGGAATTCCGGTCGATTACAATACAAAAGAAGGGCGCTATAACTGGGAGTTGCTGTTTTGCGAAATGTACGCGGGCGGCAAATATGATGTTGATGCGGGCGGGTATGAATACTCGCTGGGGCTTAATGGCCTTGGCCTTTGCGCAACGCAGTATGCGTCACGCTGGATGAAGGCGGATATCTGGCGGGATGGGCTGCATTACCATCTGGATTTTGAAAAAGGTGAAAATGTGGGGGGGCTGCAAAAAGAGCCCACCAAAACAAAGCGCACCGGCACGGTGATTCGCTGGTTGCCGGACCGTGAGGTGTTCACCGACATCCACATCCCGCTGGATTATTTTAAAGACAGTATGAAACGTCAGGCAGTCGTCAACGCCGGTGTGCTATTTTTGCTGCACGACCAGCGCACCCCCGGTGGGGAGACGACCGAGTTTATCTATGAAAACGGTATCAGTGATTACGTCACCGAAGTGGTGGGCGAAGATGCCTTGACCCAAACCGTGTTTCGTACGGCGGAGGCATTCTGCCGCGACCGAGACGACCGGCCGGAGTACCGGGTGCGCATGAATGCGGCTTTTTGCTTTTCGAACAAAAAGCAATTATTAGAGTATTACCACAACTCCAGTTGGCTAGAGCATGGTGGTAGCCCGGAGCGTGCGGTAAAAACAGCATTTGTCAACCAGGTAGATGCTTTTTTGAAAACGAAAAACATGTACAAAAAGGGCGAGAGCAAAATCACCTTTGCGGACGTACAAGACTGCCTTGTGTATGTGTCCAGCAGCTTTTCTACTGTGACCAGCTATGAAAACCAGACGAAAAAAGCCATTACCAACCGCGGCATTGCACAGGTGATGACGGAGTTTTTAAAGCACACGCTGGAAGTTTATTTTATTGAAAACCCCGATGAGGCACAAAAAATTTGCGCGCAGGTGCTTGTCAACAAGCAAAGCCGTGAACACGCTGAAAAGACACGGCTTTCCATCAAAAAGACCCTCGGTTCGCAGATTGACATTGCCAACAGGGTGGATAAATTTGTGGATTGCCGCACACGCGATGTTGCGCGCCGCGAACTTTACATCGTGGAGGGCGATTCGGCCATGGGGGCCGTAAAGACCAGCCGCGACAGTGAGTTTCAGGCGGTTATGCCTATCCGCGGCAAGATACTCAACTGCCTTAAATCAGATTATAGCCGTATTTTTAAAAGCGATATCATCACCGACCTCATTAAAGTACTTGGTTGTGGGGTAGAGCTGCATGGTAAGGCCAAAAATGATTTTGCAACCTTTAGCATGGATAATCTGCGTTGGAGCAAGGTGATTATCTGTACCGATGCGGATGTAGACGGCTACCAAATTCGCACGCTGGTGCTGACGATGTTGTACCGGCTGGTGCCCACGCTGATTGAGGAGGGGTATGTGTATATCGCAGAATCTCCGTTGTATGAAATTGAAAGCAAAGGCAAAACCTATTTTGCGTACACAGAGCAGGAAAAAACCGATATTATGGGCCGCATCGGCAAAGACAAATACACCATTCAGCGGTCCAAGGGCCTTGGTGAAAATGAGGCGGATATGATGTGGCTTACCACGATGAACCCCGAAACACGTCGTTTAATTAAGGTAATACCAGAGGGTGCCCAGCGCACCGCCGAGGTGTTTGATTTGCTGCTGGGTGATAACCTTGCAGGGCGCAAAGAGCATATTGCAAACCACGGCTACGAATATCTGGACGATTTGGATGTTTCCTGATTCTGGGGCCGCACAGGTCACAGAGAATAAACCAAAACGGTAAGAGGGGAAAGCATGGCAAAAAAACAGCCGAAAAAAACATTACAGCGCCCACAGTTGGGCGACAGTGTTGAAATTTTGGATGCGGGCAGCGTAATGGAAAGCCGCATCACCGAAACACTGGAAAGCAACTACATGCCCTACGCGATGAGTGTCATCGTCTCCCGTGCGCTACCAGAAATTGACGGGTTTAAACCCGCGCACCGCAAACTGCTGTATACCATGTACCAAATGGGGTTGTTGAAAGGGAACCGCACGAAGTCGGCTAATATTGTGGGCAGCACGATGCACTTGAACCCCCATGGTGACGGGCCCATTTATGATACGTTGGTGCGCCTGTCACGCGGCAACGAAAGCTTGCTGTTGCCGTATGTATCCAGCAAGGGCAACTTTGGCAAGGCTTATTCGCGTGATATGGCTTATGCTGCTTCGCGTTATACCGAGGCAAAGCTAGAGGATGTTTGCCGTGAACTATTTGCCGAAATTGACAAGGACACGGTGGACTTTGTAGACAACTACGATGCGACAACCAAAGAGCCCACGTTGTTGCCGGTGACGTTTCCCACTATTTTGGCCAACAATACGCTGGGGATTGCAGTGGGCATGGCATCCAATATCTGTTCGTTTAACCTGCGGGAGCTTTGTGCCACTACGGTTGCGTTGTTGCGGGATAAAAACCACGATATTTTAACCACGCTGCAAGCGCCGGATTTTGTGGGCGGTGGCGAAATTCTATACAACGAAAATGAGATGCGTTCGGTTTGTGAGACCGGGCGCGGCAGCATCAAAGTGCGCGCCAAGTACGAGTATTTTAAAGACGGCAATGTGATTGAAATTCGCGAGATCCCGCCCACAACGACGGTGGAAGCGATTATGGACAAGATTGCCGAGCTCGTCAAAGCGGGCAAAATTCGCGAAATTAGCGATATACGAGATGAGACCGACCTTGGCGGCCTGAAATTGACGATGGACCTTAAGCGTGGGCAAGACCCAGACAAATTGATGGCGCGTCTGTTCCGCATGACCCCGTTGGAAGACAGCTTTTCGTGTAACTTTAATATTTTGGTTGCCGGCCAACCCCGTGTGATGGGGGTGCGCGAAATTTTGACCGAGTGGAGCGCGTTTCGCACCGACTGTGTGCGCAGGCGTACCTGGTACGATATGGAGGGCAAAAAGAAGCGGTTGCACCTCTTGCGCGGCTTGCAGGCTATTTTGCTGGATATCGACAAGGCAATTCGCGTTGTGCGCGAAACACAGGAAGAAGCCGAAGTGGTGCCCAACCTGATGATAGAGTTTGGCATTGACCAAACGCAAGGCGAATACGTAGCCGAAATTAAACTGCGCCATTTAAACCGCGAATATATTTTAAAGCGTACCGAAGAAATTGCAGGGCTGGAAAAGGAAATTACTGAGCTGCAAAGTATTCTGGATAGCCCAGCGAAAATTAAAAAAATTATCATTGCAGAGTTGGAAGAAGTCGCTAAAAAATACGGGCAGGACCGCCGCAGTGAAATTTTGTATGATGCACCGCAAGTACAAATAGAGGATTTGGAGCAGGAAATGCCGGATTACCCGGTGACAATTTTTTATACAGAAGAGGGTTATTTCAAAAAGATTACCCCCGCGTCACTGCGTATGAGCGGCGAACAACGCCTGAAAGATGGCGATGCGGTGCGGTATGAAATTGAAACAAAAAACAATGCCTGGTTGCTGGTTTTTACAAACCATGCGCAGGTGTATAAGTGCCGCATTGGAGACTTTGCAGACACCAAAGCCAGCGTGATGGGTGAGTTTTTGCCCGCCAAACTGGAGATGGACGAGGGTGAGATGCCCATTTATGTCACCGTCACCACCAATTACAGCGGCAGCATGTTGTTTTTCTTTCAAAACGGCAAAGCGGCAAAGGTGCCCATTGCCAGCTACGAAACCAAACAGAACCGCAAAAAGCTGCTTAACGCCTATAGCAATAAGGTGGAGCTTGCCGCAATTCGCGAGTTGCCAGAGGAGACGGAAATTGCCATTAAAACAACCAATGGCCGCCTGTTGCTGGTACACACCTCGTTGATTGCGGAAAAAGTGACCCGCAATTCGATTGGGGTTTCGGTCATCAGCCTAAAAAAGAATGTCCGCATTGAAAGTGTGCGCACGGCCGCAGAGCTGGAACTGGCAAACGACCACCGTTACCGTGTACGCACCCTGCCGGCAGCGGGGGCGCTGTTGCGCAGCGAGGATGTGGCAGAGCAAATTTCGCTATAGCATCTATGGGGAGAGCGGCGTGCAGGGAGGAAAACAAATGCATTGCACAAAGTGTGGCGCAGAGAATGGGCCAACAGAACTTTACTGTTTTCAGTGTGGCAACCCATTGCCAACAGAATCTTTATCTGAAAGCCAGCAACTAATCGTGCAAAAAAATACCAACTATTATGGCAAATGCTTTTCTGCATTGCGCCGGGGCAAAAAGTTCAGTTGGAACTGGGCTGCATTTTTAGGGTTTGGGCTTTGGGCCGCTTACCGCAAAATGTGGGCGGTTTCATTACTTTGGTTGGTAGCATTGCAAGGGGCGTTTTTCTTTCAAGCGTTGTGGCTTACCTCGTTGTTGATGTTGCTGGGGGGCCTATTTGGTAACAAACTGTATTACCGCAAAGTGCGCTGCACCGTGAAAGACATCGCCGCGCAGCCGCAAAAAGCGCGGCAGGCACAGCTTGCCCGGCGCGGTGGGGTGAGCATAGGTGCTGCGGTGTTGGTTGGTGTGCTGCTTTTATTGCTTTGCCTTTGGTGGGCATTTTTCTTCCGTGGCATGCCCGCGCTTGTAGCGGTGCGCGGGTAACAGGCCGGCTATTGTAACTATGGTAATACTGTTTTTAAAATTTACACTGTGTTTACACGCAGTATACTTGCTTTTGCAAAAAAACTATGTTATAGTTACTTTGTTGTATTTTAGGGAGGTTCACAAATGAGCGGAATTGAAATTTTCGGCGGCGTCCTGTTGATGCTTGTCAGTCTGGTTATTATTTTTCTGGTACTGGCACAGCAGCCCAGTGGCAATGGTTTGTCCGGCGCGATTGGCGGCGGCGAAATGATGACTTCTGAGGCTCGTACGCGCACCACAGATGCAGTTTTGGCAAAGTATACCAAAATTGCTGCAGTTGTTTTTTTTGTGGTGACCGTGGGTGTGAGCTTGTTGAGCGTTTTTGTAAAATAGTAGCCGAAAAAGCCCGCCGAGCTTCGGCGGGCTTTTTTTATAAATAGAATCTGGTTGGGCAATGGGCCTGTCCGGCGCCGTTTTTGTGTGGCTTCACCATGCAAAGGCCGGGTGCAAAATTGGAAGAATGGTGCAATCAAGCATTTCCGGCTTGCAGGCCGGAACCCATAAGGGAGAAAAGGAAACGCAATATGTCTTTAAAGAGCAAACTCTTGCAGGAACTGGAGAAAAAACCTCGGCGCATTAAGGATTTGCGCGCGAAATTTGAGGATGAAAAAAAGCTTCGTGTCACGCTGGGCTTTTTGGTAAAAGATGGCCTTGTAAAAGAGGACAATGGTCTTTATTCGCTGCGTCGTGGTAAAGGGGCCCCCAAGCTGACCGGCGATGAAGTAAAGTGTAAGGTAGTAAAGCTTGCAAAAAGTTTTGGTTTTGCCGCCCCGGTGCAGACAGAAGAGCAGATTGCCGCTGGGGAGGAAAAGCCGGCAGACTTTTTTATCCCCGGTCGTTTTTTGCATGGCGCTATGCCGGGTGACATTGTGTTAGTTGCCCGCATGCAGAGTGGCCGCGATGGTGGCCGCGGCTCGGATGAGGGCCAAGTTGTGCAGGTGGTGGAAGAAAACAACCAGTTGGTCGGCACGGTAGACCGTGTGGAGGGCCGTTTGGTCGTGTTGCCGGACCGCTGCCCGGCGGTGCCGTTGCTGATTAAAAAAAGTGCTGACGGTGGCGCCGAAGTGGGCGAAAAGGTCGCGGCTGAAATTTTAGAGCGTGGCGATGGTCACCGGGACCACCGGGTTGGGATTGCCCGTTGTTTTGGTTCAGCCGATAGTGCAAAATCCTGTACAAAGTCAATTTTATATTCCAACGGCATTGTAAAGTCGTTCCCCGGTAAGGTGAAGGGCGAAGCCAAGCAGTTTGAGGATGCCGTAGTAAAACCAGCCGATATGAAGGGCCGCCGCGACCTGCGCGATTGGGTGATTTTTACAATCGACGGCGCTGACACCAAAGATATTGACGATGCTATCTCACTGGTGCGCACCGAAACTGGGTATGAATTGGGTGTACATATTGCGGATGTCAGCAATTATGTCATGCCGGGCAGTGCCCTTGACAGTGAAGCGTATGAGCGCGCTACCTCGGTGTACGTGCCGGGCGGTGTGGTGCCTATGTTGCCACGCCAATTGTCAAACGGCATCTGCTCGCTGAACGAAGGCGTTGACCGCCTGTGCTTCTCTTGCCTGATGCAGTTAGATGCCTCTGGCAAAGTGGTCGATTATGGCTTTTACAAGGCAGTCATGCGCAGCCGGGTAAAGGGTGTTTACAGCGAGATTAACGAAATTTATGATGATACGGCAAGCAATGAGATTCGTGTGAAATATGCCGATTGCATCGACACCTTAGGCCTGATGTGCGAATTATACGACAAGCTGGCGGCGCGCCGCGCGGCCCGTGGTTGTATGGAGATCGAGACCGGCGAAGCCAAAATTATTCTGGATGAAGAGGGCAAGGCCATCGACATCAAAAAGGTACAGCGTGGCATTGCCGAACAGATGATTGAAGAGTTTATGCTGCTGGCCAACACCAGTGCGGCAAAGCTGGGTACCAAACTAAAAGTGCCGTTCCTTTACCGTGTGCACGACCTGCCGGAACATGACCGTGTAGAGCGCTTGCACGACGCACTGACTGCGATGGGCCTTGATGCCAAGTTTGCGGGCGAAACCCCCACGCAACTGGAACTATCAAAATTGCTAAATGATGCGCGTGGCACTGCGCTGGAGCGTGCGGTGCACATCAACGTATTGCGCAGCATGGCAAAGGCAAAATACCTCAGCGAGCCCAAAGGGCATTTTGGCCTTGCTCTGGCGGATTACACCCACTTTACTTCGCCGATTCGACGTTACCCCGACCTGTTGATTCACCGCATCTTGTCGCAGGCACTGGCAGGTACCCCTGAAAAGGAGCTGACTGCCCGGTATGGTGATTTTGTGGTGGAGGCCGCAAGCCACACCAGTGCGCGTGAAGTGCTGGCGATGACCAGCGAGCGCAATGCCGATGATTGCTACAAGGCAGAGTACATGGCAGATAAAATTGGGCAGGAGTTTGAGGGTACCATCTCCTCGGTTACCAATTTTGGTATTTATATCGAGCTAGAAAACACCGTGGAAGGTTTAGTGCATGTTAGCCGCTTGTCGACCAACCAAATGACACTTGCAAACGGGATGTCGCTGGTGGATAGTTTGACCGGCAAAAGCTACCGCATTGGCGACCCGGTCAAGGTGAAACTTATTGGCGTTTCGATTTCGGCTGGTAATGTCGATTTTGAGCTAGTGTAAAACGCGGCACTATTTATAATACGTAAAAGAAAACAAAACAAAAAAGCAATCTACTTTGCATTACGGCAATAGCCGGGCAAAGGTGGGTTGCTTTTTTTGTTCGTGATAATTATACAATGCAAAAAGTTTAGCAAATAAAAATAAAAGCTTGGGAAAAGGGTCACAAAAATTGACGGTAAACGGTAGAAAGCGTATGATATAAGACAGACAAAAAACTGCGAATTTTAGCAAAATACCAATTTTTGTGACGAATATAAGGCGCTGAACCAGAAGAACTTTTTACCTATATCCTAGCAAAAAGCTGGAAATAGGGCGTGGCAGCCTGCAATAATTTTAAAACAAAAAAACACAGATGTTTCTCGGTTAAAAGCAAAAAAACTGCCGATTTTTGCGGATTTTTGCCCAAAACATGTGAAAAATCGTATAAAATAGTTTTAAAACAGTTGCATTGAATGGGAAAATATGGTAACCTAATGCCAATATCAGGCACTCGACAATAGAATTAAACTTTTTTGGAGGGGTTAAGAATGGAAGCCAGGGCAAAAGTAGTGATGACCGACTCAAAAGATGCGCAGACCCGCCTGTGTGCCGATGCACTGGAACGTGCCGGCGTGCAGGTAACCCTAAGCGAAAAAAATGGTACGCGTGTATTGCAGACGATTCTGGATGAACAGCCGGATGCTTGTCTGCTGGATGCCTTTATGCCCGGGCTGGACGCCATCAGTGTAAAAGAACATTATGAGGCGGGCCGCACCGGGCGCAAACCGGTGGTGTTTTTTGCAATGGGCAGTGCCGAAAACGATATTTTACAAACCGAACTGATGCAGGCGGGCATGGCGTATTATTTTTTGAAACCGTTTGATGTGGGCGCCATGGCGCGTATGATTAGCCGCACGGCAGGGGGTTACACCCCCAAGGCGGCGATGCAACAGGACGATGAGGTGACGGTGACTGAAATTCTGCATCAAATTGGGGTGCCGGCGCACATTAAGGGATACCAGTTTTTGCGCTGTGCGATTTTGATGAATATCGAAGACCCTTCTCTGATCAATTCGGTGACAAAACGCCTGTACCCTGAAATCGCAAAGCGCAACACGACGACGGCCAGTCGGGTGGAGCGCGCAATTCGCCACGCAATTGAAGTAGCGTGGGACCGCGGTGATGTGGAAACGCTCAATCGTTATTTTGGGTATACCATTCACAACCTGCGCGGTAAACCTACCAACTCTGAATTTATTGCGATGATTTCAGACCGTATGCGGTTGGATAAGAAAAACCACCGCACGGCATAGTGGGCGCAGGGTTGCTGCGTGCAGTTGCAACATGAGAACAAATAAAAGGGGGCCGTTAAAAATAGCGGCCCACTTTTATTTGTTGAACTTTTAAGTGGTGAATT
>JAQVCK010000095.1 GCA_028689835.1 Pygmaiobacter sp.
AGGTGCTGATGGCGTTTCCGTTTCAAAGCTTTTTTGATTTGTGGTTTGCAGATCTTCGCAGCATTGCGGCCATCAGCTTTGGCGTTTCACTTGCATTGGCTGCGGCGCTGTGGATATTGCTGCGGGTGTTGTGGCAGCCCTTGGCGCAGCTTGGTGATGCCACAAGGCGGTTGCAGGCGGGTGAAACTCAGGTGCGTGTTGCCTGCACCCGAAAAGATGAAATTGGGCAATTAGCGCAAGATTTTAACCGGATGGCAGACCAAATTGAATCGCAAATTTTAACATTGCAGACCATAGCACAGGAAAAGCAAAGCTTGCTTGATGCGCTTTCGCACGAGCTGCGTACCCCGTTGACTGCGGTGCGGGCCAGCGTGCAATTGCTGCAAATGGCAAAGCTGTCGCAGGGAGAAACCTATGCAATACTAGAAGGGCTACAGCATGAGACGGGGCGCTTACAACAACTCGCCGACAGCATGCTTTCTCTTTCACGGTTAGAGCGCGAGAGTGCCGGGCAGTTTGTGGCGGTTTCCTCCGGTAAACTTTGTCGCCGGGCAGCCCAGCTGTTTCGCGCACAATGTGCCGCAGAGGGTATCGCGTTTTCGCTAAATTTGAGAGATGAACAATTGCTTTGGGGCGACGAGGCCTTGCTGGAAAGCCTGCTTTGCAACCTGCTGGACAACGCATGTAAAGCCTGCTCTGCCCGAGTAGACAGTGAACTTGGCGAATACCAGCCCCAGATTGACCTGTGGGCACAGCGGCAAGGTAAAACGTTTGTGCTTTGTGTTGCCGACAATGGGTGTGGCATGGGAAAAGAGGCCCTGCGGCACATTAAAGAGCCGTTTTACCGCGAGGACAAAGCACGTAGCCGGCGCACTGGGGGCAATGGCCTTGGCGTGCCCATTTGCCAGCGTATTGCAAAAGCGCATGGGGCAACGTTATCTTTTAAATCAACACCCGGCTATGGCACAATGGCTTTGGTAACTTTTACAACTTAAAAACAATGCATTGACAGCACGGTGATATTGCGCCGGTATGCTGAAAACGGCAAAACAAAAATGCTTTTGCCTTTGCGCTAAAGGTGCAAAATTGCAAAGATATTATAGGAGAACAACAGAATGAAAAAGAAAAAATGGGCCCCGGTGATAGGGACACTTGGCGCAGTGGTGTGTTGTACCGGCGTGCTTTTATTGCTGGGGCAACAGGCAGCCGAGGGTTGGCAAGTGGTGGGCAGCGCCCCCGCTGTGGCGCAAAGTGATACCGCGGTGCAGCAGGTGCAAAAAGAGTACACCGCTTACCCGTGGCAACAGATTACAATTGCAGACTATTTTAAATTGACCGGTACCCCTGCCCCCGAAGAGATGGAGGCGAGCCTGGTGCAAAACGATGACACCCTTGCCCCGGCAGAAGTTGCGGCAAAGGTAGGGGGCCTTGCTCAGCAGCTTTACGGTGCTGATTTTTCGGCACTCACCCAGCAGTTGGCACTGCTAAACACTGGCAGCTATGGCCCGGTTTGGGTTTCGTGCTATGTCAACGACCCGGCCTTGGTAGCGCAACCGCTCGCCGGGCCCCGCTTTTTGCGGTACGAATTTCAGCTTGACGCAATAACGGGGGCAGTGCTGTCTGTGCAGCGCACCGACACGGGGGAGACTTATAACGACACCCCCGCCCGTACAGAGATTGACGCCCCGCTTACCCCTGCCGAAGAGGAGCGACTGCAACAACGCGCACTGGCAACCGCGCAGGTGCTGGGGCTGCAAAACCCACAAAAATATGCGGGGGAGGCTGATTTTTCAATGCGCCGTGGGATGATCGACCAAGCGGTGTTGCAATTAGCAGATGGTGCGGTGTACTTGATGAAATTTGATTATCAGTACGAAAATGGTGGCCTGCTTTGTGATTGCTGGAAGTTTTCTGGCACAGAACGCGGTAATTTGACACAGTTGCCCGCGTTGACAGACTTGTCTTAGAAAATTTTCTTTTCTTGGTTTTATTTCAGTGATATTTTAGGTGGCTGCGGCGCAGTGGCAGCCGATACAAGCAAAACCCCCACGGGTACCCGTGGGGGTTTTAAAATAAAATGGTTTAGTAATAGCTTATAAAGCGTCTTTGCCACGTTGCTGGCCCTGCAAAGCATTTAGCAGTGCCATGCGGCTTTGCACGCCATTTTTTGTGTAGATGTTTTTAATATGGGTGCGCACCGTGTTCTCACTCACCTGTAATTCGGCCGCGATGCTGCGGTAGGTCTTGCCGGCCAATAGCAAGGTAGCAATCTCCCGCTCGCGCCCAGTAAAATGGCCCTGCGCCGTAATGTCGTCCATGCGGCGCTGCTGTTCCGGCAAAGGCAGTGCAAACAGCATAGTCAGGTAGGCGTGCTCTTTTAGCACAGCAAGCAGATATTTGTGCAACGGTGGCAATATAACCAGTGTGACGCACACGACTCCCAGTGCCAGTAGGGTAGAAGTGCTGCCCGGCAAACCAGTGTTGGTAATCGCATTGCCAAGCACCCCACCCAGTAAGACCCCCAGTACGTTTGCGGAAATCCCAATGCCAAGTACCCGCGCCGGGTTTTTACCAAAATCCATCATTTCACCCAAAATGCTCCACCAAAACAGGTCATAAATACCACAGGCCCCCAACATCAGGGTGTCCACAATCAGGTAGCTTGCCGCCGAACGGTCAAGCGCTAGAAAAAAGATAAACGAAAACCCAATCATGGCGATGCCCACATATAAAAGATAAGTGCGGTTGACGGTGCGTGGCAGGTTGCGCATGATAAAGAGGGCACCGATATAGGGCACCGCCCAGTACCAACTGGTCAGCCAGGCAAGCGGCTGGCCAGCGAAGGCAGGCCCCTGCACTTGATACATCAGGCCAGAGTTAATGGTGATGACTACAATAAACAGGCATAAAAAGGCAAGCGGGCGGGCAAGGCTGATGTTTGTTTGCACCGGTTCTGTGCCTACAGCCCCATTAGTGGGGGTTGCCGGCAGATGCAACGCAAAGCAAAAGGCGGCCCCAAGTGCTGCGACTGAAAGCCCAAGCGCCCAGTGCGGGCCCAGTTTTAACGCCGCTACGTTGAGCAGTATCATTAAAATATTAGAATAGATAAGGCCGTCCGCTGCGGTTTTAATGCGTTCGTGCCGGGGTGTACAGCCCTGGTAAAAAAAGCCCCAGGCAGCAACGCAGGCCCCTGCCAGCAGGGAACTGGAGATAATACAGGGGAGCCAAAGCAAATTAGGGGCAAAGAAAAACGGCACGGTAAGCAGTGCACACGCCATAGTAGAACCTAAAATCAGCCGTTTGGCCCCCTGCATACTTTGCACGACAAACCCGCCGCCAAACAACCCCACACAGGTGGAGGCAATGGCCGCAAAAACCAAGGTGCTGGGGGTTAGCCCATAAAGGCCCGCCAGTGCATATAAAATTTGCCCTTCAAAAGAGAAGGCAAGCTGCCAGGCGAAAAACAGTGCAAACACAATAACAGATACCGCCCGCCCGCTAAGCTGTGGTAGTTGCCGGTTGTGTAGTTGCATGGTTTCGCCCCCCTTGCAAGATAGGTTGCCAAGGCCTTGTGTCTGGTAGCCTTTTGTTTATTATAGGCTTTTTTGGCTTTTGGGGCAAGCGTTAAAAACGGCGGTGTAATGCGGGTTTACAAACAATTTATAACAAAAACAAGCGAGAAAGAAAAAATTTTGTGTTTCTCCCCTTGACATGTCACTTCATTACATGTATAGTTAGTTACACAAGTAATGAACCAACAAACAATATCGGTTCGACGGAGGTGAAAGGATTGGAATGGAACCTGTCGAGTGAAAAATCAATTTATCTGCAAATCGGCGAAAGAATTGAGACAGAAATTTTGCGGGATATCCTGTTGGAAGAAGAGAGGGTACCCAGCACCAATGAGCTGGCAAATGCATACTCTATTAACCCGGCCACGGCAGCCAAGGGGATTAACCTGCTGGTGGACCAGGGTATCTTGTACAAGAAACGGGGGATCGGTATGTTTGTGGCAAGCGGGGCAAAACAGCAGATCATACAAAAGCGCAAGGGTGCATTTTATGAGGGGTTTATTTTGAATTTAGTGCGTGAGGCGCAAAGCCTTGCCATTACCGAAGAGGAGCTGGTGGAGATGATCCGCCGTGCCAAAGAAGAAAAAACAACCGGCGAAATGCCGAATGTACATTAATGGGAGGATATCATGAACAACATCAATTTGAGCTGCGAGCATGTCAGCAAGGATTACAGCGGCAAGCGGGTGCTCAACGACATCTCTTTGACCATTGAACCGGGTTGTATTTATGGCTTAATTGGCCGCAATGGGGCAGGCAAAACAACACTGCTTTCTATTTTAACAGCGCAAAACCCGGCCACGCTCGGCACGGTCACCTGCGGGGGTGAGCCTGTGTGGGAAAATCAGAGCGCACTTGACCACATTTGTTTTTCGCGCGAGTTAAACCCCACCAATGCCTATGGCAACTCCAGCTATAAAGTAAAAGAATACCTGCGCATGGCGTCGGTGTACTACCCGCACTGGGATGCCGCATACGCAAAAAGGCTGATTGATACTTTTGGGCTGGATACCAAAAAGCGCATTGCAAAGTTAAGCAAAGGTATGCTGTCGATGGTGACGATTGTTGTGGCATTGGCCAGCCGCGCGGCAATCACAATTTTGGATGAGCCGGTCGCCGGGCTGGATGTGGTTTCACGCGAGCGCTTTTACCAACTGCTGATTGAGGATTACACCGAAACCGGGCGCACGTTTATTGTTTCGACCCATATTATAGAGGAAGCGGCCAATGTGTTTGAAAAGGTCATCATTATTGACCAGGGCCGGTTGCGCTTGATAGAAGACACAGCGGAGCTGGTGTCGCGCTTTTTTGCAATTAGCGGCAAAGAAGAAGAGGTGGATGCGGCTTGTGCGAACTTAAAGGTACACCATAGCGATATCATGGGGCGTTCAAAAACGGCATATGTTGAGCTGCAACCGGGGGACAGCATCAAGCATTATATCGATGGACGAGAACTGGATGCGCACGGGTTGAGCCTGCAAAAGCTGTTTGTTGCAATGTGTGGCGACGAAACCCCGATGGGGGAGGGTAAATAATGAAACAGGGCATCTTGCGTAACCTGCGGTATCAGGGGCGTAACCAGCTGCAAATGGTGGGCCTTACAATTGTGACGATTTTGCTTCTTGCGGTGTTTTCCGCTTTTACTGCGCCAATTGACCGCATTGGGCAGGTCGTCATTGCAGGGTTTGCCGCGTATGTCCCCACGGCCTGTGTGTTGTGGGGGGTCACACCTAGCCTCAGCTTTTACACGGTCATTGCGCCGTATTTGCTGTCGATGGGCTCTACCCGCAAATCGGTGTTTTGGGTAAACCAAATCTATAAAGTGGGTTTTGCGTTGTTTAGCGGGGTGGTGTTTTACCTTGTTAACATGGTTGGCGGAGAATACAGTGTGTTTACCGGGTTCAGCGCATCCTTTACGCTGTTTGCCACCATCATTTTTCTTAGTTCAATCGGCGAAGTTGCGGGTGCATTGTCCTACCGGGTTGGCAAATGGGGTATGATTTTTTACATTGCCGCGCTTGTGATGGTTTGCCTTGTGGTTGGTGTGGCCTTTGGCCTTAGCGCCGCCTCCGGTGGCGAGATGGCAAATATGATGTTCGAGTTTGCAGACGCGATGAAGGCATTTCCCATCACGCTGTTTGCGCTAGGCGGCATTGTTGGCGGGGCATTGTTTTCGGTTGCATGTTGGCTTATTGTGCGCCGTGTGGCAATAAAATAAGGGGGGGGAACGGTTTTGACAGCGATTAAAAATGAATGGAAAGTTCAACGGTCCGTCCTGCTGCAAGAACTGGTGATGCTGTTTGGTGCATTTTTGCTGGGCGAGTTGATTTGGACGGTACTTTCGGTCACGGTGGCAAAAGACGAAGGCTGGTTTCCGATGGGTTCGGTCTTTTTGATTATTGGCCTTGCCATTGACCTTTTTTGCGTCGGTGGGCAGTTTACACTGGGGTTTGGCAACGCGGTGACGATGAGCCGCACCCGCAAACAGTTTTTGCTGGGGCATTATATCATTAGCATGGTTTGCCTGACCGCCTGTGCGCTAGCGGCACTGGGGCTTAGCCAATTGGAAATTACAGTGGGCACACACCTGTTGGGTAGTGAGCCGATGGATTTGCAGTTTTTGTACCAACCGCTGTATTACGTGGCGTTTGTGGTGTGCGGCACGGTACTGGCTAACTTTTTAGGTGCGCTGATTTTTCGCTTTGGGCGCACGGCATTTTGGGTGTTGTGGGCAATTTGGATGTTCTGCTCGCTGGTGTTGCCGCGCATGGCTAAAAGTGCAGGGGAAAGCGAAACATTGCTGACCCTGATAGGGCAGTATTTCTCGAAGTTTTTTACAGAGCTTAGCCTTGCGGGATGGTCCGTTGTTGGCCTTGTTGGCACTCTAGTGGCATTTTTTGCAACCCTTTTGCTGATGCGCAACCAGCAGGTACATGCCTAAAAGGCCGCTTGTTCCATCTGGCCTTTTGATACAGGATATGCTAGAATAAGCTCAAATCCCAAAATGGCACAGTTTATTTTGTTGTGCCGGTAGGAGGCGAGTAATAGTGAAATTGATTTCATGGAATGTCAACGGTCTGCGGGCCTGCCTTGGTAAAGGCTTTACCGGCTTTTTCAGCCAGTTGGACGCAGATATATTTTGTATTCAAGAAACTAAAATGCAACAGGGCCAAGCAGAGGTAGACCTGCCCGGGTACCGGCAATATTGGAACAGTGCCGAAAAGAAAGGCTATTCCGGCACGGCGGTCTTTACCCGCATCGAGCCGCTTTCGGTCACTTATGGCCTTGGCGTCGAAGAGCATGACCACGAGGGCCGTGTGATCACGCTGGAGTACCCCGAATTTTATCTGGTCAACTGCTATACCCCCAATGCCAAACGCGGGTTGGAACGGCTGGATTACCGCATGGAGTGGGAAGATGCGATGCGCGCTTACCTTATGGCGCTAGACGAAAAGAAACCGGTGGTCTATTGTGGCGATTTAAATGTGGCACACAACCCCATTGACCTGAAAAACGACAAGAGCAACGAGGGTAATGCAGGCTATACGCCGGAAGAACGCGAAAAAATGACCCAGCTTTTGGGCAGCGGCTTTTTAGACAGCTTTCGCACCTTGTACCCCGACAAAGAAGGGGCTTACAGCTGGTGGAGCTATATGTTCAACGCCCGTGCAAACAACACGGGGTGGCGCATCGATTACTTTATCGTCAGTGAACGGTTGCGTGAAAACATCGTGGACAGCACCATTTGGCCCGAGGTCACCGGCAGTGACCATTGCCCGGTGGGTTTGCAGCTTAATTTCTAACACAAACAGCTGGGCCGCATGCGGCTATGGTGAAATTTTTACTGTCCTATTTATAATGTTATCTGAAAAACGACCCTACCCAGTGTACCTGCCGGGGCAGGGCCGTTTTGTTGCGTTTAGGCGTTGCCGCCGGGCCGATATTGTAGTCTTTTTTTATGGCAGTTCGTTTTATCAATAGCCGGGCACCGGGCGGCAATGGGTGAAAATTTACAAAAACAACGTGATTTTACTCGGCAGCCCGGCTACAATAATAAAAACCAATCGAAAGGAGGGCGGTACCATGCAGCAGTACCCTTACCAGCAGGGCAATGAGCCTGCTGGCAGTATTTTTGATGAAGAGCAGGGCGAGGTGCCGGTGCAGCAAAACGCTGCCGCCGGGCCGTCCCCCTACCAGCAAAGTAAACCGGCCTATGACGGCCCGCCCGCCCCTAAAAAGCCTTGGCGCAAAGGGCCCAAAAAAACGGCGCGTGCACCGCGCAAAAAGGCAGACCACCCGCCGCGTCGCCGCCTGACATGGAAAGGCCGTTTGGTTGCGGCACTGGCAGTGCTGTTGGTGGCGCTGGTGGGTGGCTTTACAGTCTACTTGCAACTGGCCACCCGCAACGATGATTTATGGCTGGACCTTTCGCAGATCCCATATAAAGACGCGACCATTATTTACGCGCGGGAGGAGGGCGGCGACTGGCAGCAATACGCGGTGTTGCCCTGCACGCAGAATAAAGAATATGTGCCGGGGGATGCGTTGCCCCGCTATTTAAAAGGGGCCTTTGTGGCGGTAGAGGATAAAGACTTTTATAAACACCACGGCATTAATGTGTTGCGTACCGGCTATGCGATGGTGAACGAGCTGGTACACCTTGTTACCGGCAGTTATCTTGGCGGCGACAATGGGATGAAGGTGGGGGCATCCACCATTGACCAGCAGCTTGTCAAAAACCTGCTGCGGGACGATGAGGACGAAGGCCTTTCCGGCTATCTGCGCAAGCTGCGCGAGATTGTGCGCGCAGTGAAGCTGGATGCTACTTACGATAAAGATACCATTTTAAGTGCGTACCTTAATACCATTAGCTTTACCGACAACACGGCGGGGGTACAGGCGGCGGCCCGCAAGCTGTTTAACACTACGGTAGACCAGTTGACCGTTGCGCAGGCGGCCAGCCTTGCGGCCATCACGCGCAGCCCCGCGCGGTATAACCCGGTGACGCAGCCAGAGCAGCATTTGCAGCGGCGTAACTATGTGCTTAGCCAGATGTTGGAAGAAAAGTACATCACACAGGCACAATACGACGAAGCAGTAACCCAGCCGGTGGTTATCAGCGGTACCGGCGTGGACCCGGAGCGCGACAACACCCCGACAAGCTATTTTACCGACGCATTGATGGAGGATGTTATCAGCGACCTGACGGCCCAGCGGGGGGTAAGCCGCGCAGAGGCAACCCGCCTGCTGTATGACGGTGGCCTGCGCATTTATGCCACGGTAGTGCCGTCGCTGCAAAGCGCAATGGAGCAGGTGATGACCTCGGCTTCAGTTTACCCGCGCCCTGGGGTTACGGTGACCAAAGCCCTAGAGGACGAAAACGGCGAGCCGGTGCTGGATGAAGATGGTAACCTGGTTATCGGCCCGGTGACAGTCCGCCCGCAGGCGGCCATGGTATCGCTGAATTACAGCGGCGAGGTGTGTGCGGTCGTGGGTGGCCTTGGCACCAAAGAGGTGAGCCGCGGGTTCAACCGCGCCACGCAGGCCGAGCGGCAGGTGGGCAGCACCATGAAGCCCATTGGCCCGTATGTGCTGGCGCTGCAACAGAACAAAATTACTTGGTCCAGCATGTTTTTGGATGCCCCGGTACGAGAGGTGATAGATGATAGCAGCGGGCAACAAAAAGACTGGCCACGCAATTTTTCGGGCAGTTATTCAAAAAAAGAACTCACCGTCGCCGACGCACTGGCCCGCAGCATCAACACGGTTGCCGTGCAGGTGGGCGAAAAAGTGGGGGTGGGTAATATTTATCGCTTTACCCGCAACCAGCTTGGCATCACCAGCTTTCAAGACCAAGATAAAGACAGCGGGCCGATGATTTTGGGCTCCAGCACCACGGGGGTTACCCCGCTGCAAATGGCAGGGGCTTACAGCGTTTTTGGCAGTGGTGGCAATTTTACCACGCCGCACAGTTATACCTCCGCCTGCAAGGGCGACGGCACGGTAATCGTTGCCCCTAGGGTGGCCACGAAACAAGTAATCGACCCCGACACCGCGTATATCATGAACCGACTGCTGGCCGGCGTAATGCAAGGCGCAGGCACGGCGTCCGGCTATGGCGTGAACGACGGCATGGACAGCGTTGGCAAAACAGGTACTACCAGCGACAACCGCGACCACTGGTTTATTGGGTTGACCCCCTATTATGTGACAGCCAGCTGGTACGGGTACGACGACAACCTGCCGCTGGCGGTCAACTATTCGGCCCACCCGCCCACACTGGGCTGGCGAAATGTTATGCGCCTTGCACAGGCAGGGCTTACGGCAAAGCAGTTCCCGGTAGATACCACCGTGCAGCAGCTTGAATACTGCACCGAAACCGGGCTTGCCGCGGGGCCAAACTGCCCGCACAAAACCGGGTATTACAAGGCCGGGCACGGCCCGGGCGAAATTTGCAACCAGCACGGGTAATTTAACGAAAAGCATGTAAAGTCGCCGCATCGGGCAATCGCCTGCTGTGGCGATTTTGCGCTTTTAGGGCCCGGCATAAAAGCCTGTGACCAACGTGTACTTTTAAGGGGGTACTTTGTTGTCAGCTCTCTCTTGCACATTTGCCCCGTTTGGATTATGATAATAAACAATCGGGCGCGGCCCGAGATAGAGAGGGTGGTACTTAGATGGAAGAATTTCACACGATCGATTATCTGTGTGATGAGTATATCAAAAACAAATATATCGACCCGGAAACCTCCGAACGCCTTGGGGTAAAAAGGGGCCTGCGCAACCCGGACGGGACCGGCGTTTTAGCAGGTTTGACCAATGTGTGCGG
>JAQVCK010000096.1 GCA_028689835.1 Pygmaiobacter sp.
CGGACTGTAAAGTTAAATGAAAGTTGAGGACCCGTCAGCCCTTCTGGTACAATGGTTTCACCACAAAACACATGTACTCCCAGAAAGGAGACGAGTCCTCATGGCAAAATTGTATCAAATTTGCTGCCCGAAGTGCAACAACAAAACGGACTTTTATCGCTATGGAAAAGATTCGCATGGACATCAAAAGTATCAGTGCAAGAGGTGTCAGTTTCAGTGGGCACCAGACGCCCCGAAGGATCAACTTTTTCCTTCTAGGACAAAAAAGCATCCAGAATGCCCCGTTTGCGGAAAAGCAATGTATGTGCATCACGATAGAGAGCACTACATTCACTACTCCTGCCGGGACAAGAAATGTAAGCACTCCGTCTTTGTGCCAAAGCCTACAGCTATTTCTGCACCGTCCATGTCCAAACTGTTCGGCAAGACGGATTTTAAACGGATGCGCTATCCTGTCCATGTGATTCTCATGGCCTTGAGCATGTTCTACCTAGGCAAGAACTCGTTCCGCAATATCGCTTTGATTTTGCATACCGTGATGAATGTCCAGGTTTCTCACACAACCATCAGCAACTGGTGTACCAACTTCGCCCCGATGTTCCAAAACATGGCTATACAGCTCATTCCAGCTCTGAATTTTAACTCTGACGAGTGGCACGCCGATGAAACCGTCGTTAAGATACAGGGCAAGAAATACTACCTCTGGCTCATTCTGGACAGCGAGACACGCTTTGTCCTCGGCTTCCATCTGGACCGCCACAGGGACAGCCCACAGGCTTTCACCATACTGGAAGCTGTGAAGGATTTAGGCTCACCTCAAGCCATTGTGAGCGACCGTTACTTCGCCTATCAGATGCCTGTCAAGACGCTGTATGGGGTTCAGCATATCCGCGTGGAGAGTTTTCACGATGACATTACCAACAACCTCATTGAGTGTTTCAATAAGCAGTTCAAGGCTTGGTACAAGACCAAACAGGGCTTTTCGTCCTTCGCTTGTGCCAACAACCTCATTTCCATGTTCATCTTCTTCTACAACTTCGTTCGCCCTCACTCCGCATTGAACGGTCTTACTCCAGCCCAATGTGCCGGGCTTCAACTGTCCAAAAAGTGTAAGCGCGAGTTTTTGCTCGTTGCGTAGAGCTTTTTCGTGCTTTCGGGTTCTCTTTTTTCATCTTTACTTTACAGTGCCTTCTGCCGCCTGCAAACACAGGCGGTATGCCGCGACCGTCAGGGCCGCAAGGTCGCCGACGGATTCTGTCAAACCCGCGGGCACCACTTTACACGCAGCCGCCGCCGCGGGCAGCGCCTCACTTTGCAGCACCCGCTGCGCCGCGGGCCAAAGCAGGTTTTGCGCGCGGGCAAACACGCTGCCAATCACAATTTTTTCCGGGTTCAAAAGGTCAACCAGTAACGCGAGACCGGCGCCCAGCATGCGGCCGGATTCCGCCATAATCTCACACGCCAGCGCGTCGCCCGCATTTGCGGCAAGCGCCACCTTTTCGGTGGTGAGGGCGGGCAGTTCCCCGGCAGACGGGCACAGCGCAGGCTGTTTGCCCTGCTGCAGCAATTCGCGCACCCGCAGTGCCGCCAGCTGTGCAATGCCGCCGCCGCTGCAAAAGCCCTCAAACGAGCCCGCTTTGCCATACCCCACCGGGCCGTACGGCGCAAGGCGCAGATGCCCCGCTTCGCCCGCAAAGTCATTTGCACCCTCGTACAGCTGCCCGTTTAAAATCAGCCCCGCGCCAAGGCCGGTGCCAAAGGTCAAAAACACCATGTTGCGGCAGCCGCGCCCGGCGCCAAGCTGCCACTCGGCCAGCGCGCAGGCGTTGGCGTCGTTGCACAAAAAAGCGGGCGCGCCCAGTGCCTGCCCCAATATTTCGGTTACCGGCACCGCGTCCCACCCCGGCAGGTTGGGGGGCGAGAGTATCAGCCCGCACTTTGAATCCAGAGGGCCGCCGCAGCTGATGCCCACCGCGTCAATGGCGCCGGGCGTACCCTGTGCCAGTGTGCGCGCGTCCTGTGCCAATTCTTGCAGCAAGGCCAGCGGCGCTACCCCGGCAGTGGCGCGCGCTTTGCCGCGCTGCAACAGACGCACGGTGCCATCCGTGTTTTGTGTGCCTAGTGAAACGGCGCATTTCGTACCGCCGATATCGACCCCAATCAGTTTCATCGTCATCCCCCTTTTCTGTACCGGGCTTACAGCCCCAGCCAGCAAAGCAGCGCGTCAAGCTGCGTAAAATCACCGCAGATAGCATCCGCCCCGGCGGCAATCAGCCGCTCGCGCTTGACGGGGTTCAGCCCGCAGCGCGCCACTTCGTCGGTCGCGGCCCCCAGAGTAAAGGCACCGGCATCGGCGCCCAGCGCAATTTCTACCTTGCCGTCGCCCACCAGCAGCAGTTCACTGCCCTGCAGCTGTTTTTCGGTCAAAATCATCTGCAACACCGCCTCTTTCGAGCAGGCGGCCCGGTGCTGCGGCGCGCCCTGAATGGCGGTAAAATACTGCGCGACGCCCAGTGCCGCGGCCTCGTGTAACACGTCGTCATGGTCGGTGCCGCTGGCAAGGTACAGCGCCACCCCGCGCGTGTGCAGCGCACGCAAAAAGGCCACCGCACCGCAAATCAGGTACTGCTCCGGCGCATCCTGCCCGGCCTGCAGCCGGTGCAGCCGCCCACTGACGGTCTGCATCAGGCGGCGGTTATATTCTGCCTTGTACCACCACTCGTCGCGGCTCTGCACCCCGTGCCCCGCCTGCTGTGCCCGCTGCGCCAGCCAGCGCATCTGGTATACCGTTTGAATACCGGTAGAAGCGTCGATGTATTCGTCCACCTCGCGCTGCAGCGCTGCCGGTGCGGCGTCGGCGCTGCCGCCGCTGAGCACTTCCAGCATCAGCGGGCGCATCACCTGCTCCCACCCGCAGCGCAGGGTAGAAAAGGTGCCGTCAAAATCAAAAATTGCAGCGCGGATTTTCCCATCCGGCCGGTGCTGTGGGTGCAGCAGTTCCAATGCTTGGGTCTGTGGTGTTTTCATGCGTAATTCTCCCTGTATTTTTGTAAAATCTCTTCGCCGTTGGCCGTGCCGGTCGTGCCTATTTTTTTGACCGTCACGCCGGAGGCAAGGTTGGCAAAGCTGAGCGCCTGCCCGCCCGGTGCCCCTGCCGCCAGCGCCGCCGAAAACGCCGAGAGAAACGTATCCCCCGCGCCCACAATATCCACCGGCGGGCCTGCTTTTATGGTGGGGGCAAATTGCAGCGTGTTTTCGTCACACCACAGCGCACCGCGCTCGCCCAGCGTCACCACCACCGGGCGGCCGTTTTTGCGCTGTAACGCACAGGCAATGTCGGCGTATTCCTCGTCGGTCAGCGTTTTGCCGGTGATGTCGCGGCCAATGGCCTGCGCGGCCTCCACCTCGTTGGGCTTTACAATGACGCCGGTATATTCGCCCGCGCGCTCGCGGCTGTCCACAATGACCGGCATGCGCTTTGCCAGTGCCGAAAGCGCGTCGCGCACCCGTGGTGTAATGACCCCATAGTGGTACTGGTCCGACACCGCAATCACATCCGCCGTTTTTGCAGCGGCATCCAGCGCCGCCAGCACCGCTTCTTCATCCGCCTTGGTAATCGGCTCAAAATTTTCAAAATCCAGCCGCGGGTCCTCATAAATCACATCCGAAATGCCCATGCGCATCGGCTTGCAATAGCAGGGGGTCAGCCCGCGCTCGCTTTGCACCATATTTGTGGTGTCAATGCCGTGCTGCCGCAGCCAGCCCGTCAGCAAAAAACCGCGCCAGTCGCACCCGACCACCGAAATGGGCAGCAGCTGTTTGACCCCCAGCGCATGCACGTTGTTCATCACATTGCCGCAGCCGCCGGGGGTGTAGCTTTCGCGCACCACCGGCAGCGGGTAGTGCGGTGTCTCGCGCGAAAGGCGGCTGCGCTTCATGTCGGCATACCAGTAAAGGTCCAGGCAAACATCGCCGATCACGCACACCGTCACCTGTTTTATTGCGTTCAGCAGGTCTTTCACCTGCTGCTCGGTCAGGCTTACTTTTTGTGGCTCCATCGTGTCCCCTCCCCCGCTATTTCAAATACCCGGCTGCAGCCGCGCGTACAGGCTGGGCACCGTGTCTAGGTGGTTGCCGTAAATATACAGCCCGGTGCCCCCCTGTGAGGTGGGGCGGTTGATGACGTTTTTGCGCGGGCGGTAATAGTAGTCGAATTTGTCCTTTGCGACATCGGTGCGGTAATCGCCCAGCGGGATGATGTCGAAGTTTGCCGTCGTGATATGGGCGGTGGGGTGGCCCTGGTTGCGGGCGATGGACAGCGCTTTTAAAAACACCTCTGCCCCGGTGACCGCCGAGCCGATGTTTAGGTGCACGCCGTTTTCCAGCGTGGCAATCGACGCGCAAAAGTAGCCAAAATCCACCCCGCTGGCCTTGCCAATGGCCCCAAAGTCGGCAATGGGGTGCTGGTGAATGATGTCGGTGCCGATGGTGATATGGTAGGTAGCGGGCACCCCCATTTCATAGGCGCGGTAAAACACACAGTCTTCAAGGTGCGGGAAACGCGATTTGTTTGCGTCTACATAGGCGGCAAGGCTTTGGCCGTAGCCGTACCCCTTTGCCGCGCCCTCGCAAATGGCCTCGTTCATCCAGCGGCCGGTCTCCTCCCACATGCCAAAGCTGCCGTCCTCAATGGCGGTGGGCACATGTTCGGACGTGCCGCCTAGGTAGGCCAGTTCGAAATCGTGGATGCTGCCCGCCCCGTTGGAGGCAAGGTGGGTGATGTAGCCGTTTTGCATCAGCCAGATGAGATAGCGCGACAGGCCGCATTTGATGACGTGCGCACCAATAAAGCAGGTGATGGTTTTGCCCGCGGCCTTTGCCTCCTTTAATTTTTCAATCAGCGTCGTAAACTCCGGGCTGTCAAACAGCGCGTCCGGCTGGGCACCGGGGGTGCGCAGGTTGTCGATGCGCACGAGGTTGTGCCGCTGGGCAGCCGAAAATGTCGTTGTTTTTGTAAAATCAATGGACTTTGGCTGAAACATAGATATTCTCCCTTTTTTAAGTGTTTTACCGTGTTTATTTTTTGGTTTTGCAAATTTTATTTTTCTAATTTGTAAAACCTCTTTACAAATTGTTGCAATGTCATTATAATAGACTTAACACAAAAAATCAAGGGCTATGGGGGTTTTACCATGCAAAGTGCGACCGGCGGCAATGCCCGCGATATGAAAAGCACAAATCGGCTGCTGATGCTGCGGCTGCTGTGCACCGGCGGCCCGGCGGCCCGCACCGAGCTTGCGGCCCGCACCGGGCTGACAAAAATGACGGCGTCGAACATCATTGCCGAGCTGCTGGCCGCCGGGCTGGTAGAAGAACAGCACCCCGGCCACAGCGCGGGTGCCGGGCGGCGGGCCGGGCTGTTGGCCCTTGCGCCGGGCGCCCCGGCAGTGCTGGGGGTGTTTGTGGGCCGCCGGCATTGCAGCGTTTTAGCCGCCACCCTTGGTGCCGAGGTGCTGGCGCAGCAAAGTGCCGCCTACCCCGATACGCTGACACCGGCCCTGTTGCTGGATTTGATTGCAGGGCTGTATGCCGACGTGCGTACCCAGTACGGCGGCCCGCTTTTGGGCTGCGGCATTTCTGCCGTCGGCCCGCTGAACGCCGACACCGGCACGCTGCTGGCCCCGCCCAATTTTTACGGCATTCGCAACCTGCCGCTGCGCGAGCTGCTGGCCGCGCGGCTGGGCCTGCCGTGCACGTTGATTCACGACGCCTCTGCCGGCGCGCTGGCAGAGCAGCTTTACGGCGCGGGGCGGGGCCTCGACCACTTTTTGTACCTGCACCTTGAAAACGGCGTGGGCGCGGGGCTGGTGACAAACGGCACCCTGTACGATGGCGAAATGGGCCTTGCCGGTGAAATTGGCCATATGTCAATCAACTTTAACGGGCCGCGCTGTGCCTGCGGCAACCGGGGCTGTTTAGAGCTGTACGCAAACGAGGCCGCGCTGGCAGACGAGGTGCGGCGGCTGGGCGGGCAGGGCGGCGACTTGACGTTTGGAGCCATTGTGACACACGCGGCACAGGGCGACGGCATTGCGGCGGCGGCACTGGACCAGTTTTGCGACTATGTGTCGTTTGCGCTGGTGAGCTGTTTGAATGTCGTGGATACCCACCGTGTGTTTGTGGGCTACCGCGGCAACGGCGGCGATTTGCTAGAAAAGCTGCTGGAAGGCAAGGTCAATGCGCGGCTGCTGGCCGGCAAAAACCGCAGTGTGCGCATAGAGCGCTCGCGGTTTGGCGCCGCCGCACCGGTGCTGGGTGCCGCCGCTGCCGTGGCGCGGCAGGTGTTTGACGGTGTGCTGCCGGTGTTGTAATTTTTTATGCTTTTAAAAATTTTTAAAAACCGCCCCGGCTTGCTCGCGGCGGTTTTGTGGCACCAGAAAGGGGTTTTACCAATGGAGTTTGCAGCCTGCCGGCCCTACGCCGGCGACCTTGCGCAGCTGTTTGAAGTGCGCGAATTCACCTTTTGCGGCGGCCGGGCAACCGGTACCCGCGGCATTTTGATTGCAAACGGCGCGGGGATGGAGCTGACCCTGCTGCCCGACCGCGCGCTGGATTTGTACAGCCTGAAATACGGCGGCAAAAACCTGGGTTACCTTGCCCCGGCCGGCGTTGTTGCGCCCGCTTATTATGACCGGCACGGCGACAACTGGCTGAAAAGCTATGGCGGCGGCTTTCTTGCCACCTGTGGGCTGTCAAACATCGGCCGCCCGTGTGAGGACGAGGGCGAAGTTTTGGGCCTGCACGGCGAGCTTGCCAACACCCCGGCAGAGCAGCTTTCAGTCAGCACGGCTATGGTAAACGGTGCCCCTGTTGCCACCATCAGCGGCACAATGCGCACGGCGGCGCTGTTTGGCGGCAACCTGTCGCTGCGCCGCACGGTAACCGTGGGCTGGGGTATCAATGAGGTCTCAATCACCGACGTGATTTGTAACGAGGGCTTTACCACCCGGCCTTACCAGACGCTGTACCACTTTAACATGGGCTACCCCCTGCTTTCAGAGACCGCGCGCCTGTCGCTGCCCAGCCTGCGCACGACGCCCCGCGATGCCCACGCGGCAGAATTTTTGCAAGGCTGCCTGCAAATCACCCCGCCGGCAGACGGGTACGAGGAGCAGTGCTATTACCACGACCTTGCGGCGGACGAAACCGGGTTTGCGACGGCCAGTATTGAAAACCCGGCCCAGCACCTTGCGGCCCGCATTCGGTTTGACAAGCGGGCACTTGACCACTTTGTGCAGTGGAAGATGTTTGGCAAGGGGGATTACGCCCTAGGGCTGGAGCCCTGCAACTCCACCATTGACGGCCGGGCCGACGCGCGGGCAAATGGCAGCTTAAATTTTTTGGCCCCGGGCGCATCGGTGACCCACCGCCTTGCGGTTGCGGTGGGCGACGCACTGGCCGACCTTTAATTTGGCGCCCTTTATACAAGTAGCAAGGCCCGGCACTGCGTTGCAGTGCCGGGCCTGTTTTTTTATTGTTGCAATTTGTTTGCCTGCGGCTTTTACAAATCAGTCGTCTACGTCAAACGCCTCAATGCCCTTACGTGCGGTGGGGCGGTTGTCGCCATGGTGCACAAACAGCAGCGTGCCAAAGCTCAGCGCCACAAACAGCGTGCCGTAGGGGAACAGGTACTGGTACCCCATGTATTGCAGCACCGCACCCGACAAAATGGGGGTGACAATCTGCGCTGCCATCGAAAACGTATAGTAATAACCGGTGTAGCGGCCCACATCGGCCCCTTTGCTCATTTCGACCACCATGGGGTAGCTGTTGACGTTGATCAAAGCCCAGCCAATGCCGGCAAGCGAGAAGAACAAGAACATCAGCCAGCTGAAATGGTCTCTGAAAAAGATACCGGAGCCGAACGCGATGGTCAGCATGACGATGCCGCACAAAATCGTGCGTTTGCGCCCGATGTGGCTAGATAAAATGCCGACCGGGATGAATGCGACGATAGCGGCTGCCTGTGCGACCATCAGTACCATCGCATAGTCGCCACCCTCAAGGCCCCACATGTGGTTGGCGTATTTGCTGAACGCCGTGGTGATGGCGTTATAGCCCATAAACCACAAAAAGATGCTGGCCAGCAAAAATTTTAACGAGCGCGCGACATCGGCGGGCATTTTTTTTGCTTTACTGGCGGCCTCTTGTGCCAGTTCTTCTTCTGATACTGTCTCTTCTTCAATGCCCATTGCGCGGCTTTCGGCCTGCATCTGCTTTACCGTGCGCGGCTCGTTGACGGTAAAAAACAGCACGCCCACACAAACCAGCATAAACAAAATTAGCACGGCAAACACCGGCAGGTAACTGGGGTGGTCTGTTTTTGGGATCAGCACTTTGATCAAAATCAGCATCGTGATGCCGCCAACGGCACCCATCAGGTTGATGATTGCGTTGCCCTTACTGCGCAGGGGCTTTGGGGTCACGTCCGGCATCAGGGCCACCGCCGGGCTGCGGTAGCTGGACATCGCCAGCAGTGCAAGCCCAAGGCCCACAATAAACAGCGGCAGACTGTAAATGTGGTCGCCGATGGGCACTAAAATAATGGCGATAGAAGCAAGCACCGTACCCACCACGATGTACGGCATGCGCCTGCCGATACGGGTGTTCGTGCGGTCGCTCAGCGAGCCGAACATCGGCAGCAAAAACAGCGCCAGCACATTATCTAACGCCATCACCGCACCGGCCAGCACCTCGTTTACATTGAACGTGTTTTTCAAAATCAACGGAATAATGCCATCGTACACCTGCCAAAACGCGCTAATTGACATAAAGGCAAGGCCCACCAGAATTGTGCGCTTGTTGTTGAGCTTCATCTTGTTCTCTCCTCTTGTCCGTCATTCATCCCCTTGTGGGCAATACCCACTTTGTCACAAAATACTGGTTCTATTGTACTATTTCGCGCGCACCGGTTCAATGGCTTTCTTACCTGTTTGGCCCAAAGCTTGCAAAATATTTACAGTACTGTCGGTATTGTATGCCACCGGTGTAAAAATTGTGACTTCGGCCCGCCATAATATTAACGCGTTGTAAACCTTTTGGCCGTAGAATTGAATTTTTGCCGCCCCGGCTTTATAATAAGGTGTCAGGTTTTTTAACAAAACACCGGGGCCGCTGCAAAAGGCGGCAAACCCATAGAGCCGGAAAAGGGGGCGTTTTACCATGTTTGGATATGTGGTTGCAAACCACGATGATCTTACGCCCCAGCAAATGGAGCGCTATCGCGGTGCCTACTGTGGGCTTTGTAAAACGCTGGGGCAGCGGCATGGCTTTTTTAGCCGCATGTCGCTGACTTATGACATGACGTTTCTTGTGATACTGCTTTCGTCGCTGTATGAGCCACCGGCCGAGCAGGGCACCGAGCGCTGCCCGTTGCACCCGGCAAAAGCCCACCCTTACTGGCGCAACGAGATTACCGATTACGCCGCCGACATGAACGTGGCGCTGGCGTATTATAACAGCATAGACAACTGGCAAGATGACCATAACCTGGGCGGCCTTGCACAGGCAAAGCTGCTAGAGGCAAAGTGTGATGAAATTTTGCAGCACTACCCGCGCCAGATGCGGGCGATCCAGTACAGCTTAAAAGAGCTTGCCCGGCTGGAAAAAGCCCGTACCGCGGGGCCGGATGAAGCCGCCGCCTGCTTTGGCACACTGATGGGCGAGCTGTTTGTGTTAAAAGAGGACCACTGGTCTACCCCTTTGCGGCGCATGGGCATTGCGCTTGGCAAATTTATTTATATCCTGGATGCCTGTGACGACCTGCCCGAAGACCGCCGCACCGGTGGTTATAACCCGTTGCTTTTGATGGATGGGGACGACTTTCTCACCCGCTGCCGCGAGATTTTGACAATGCTGATTGCCGAAGCCGCCGCCGAATTTGAGAAGCTGCCGATCGTCGAGGACGCAGCACTATTGCGCAATATTTTGTATTCCGGCGTGTGGTCAAAGTTTACCGCGCTTGAAGCGAAGCAGAAAACGCGCAGCAAAGGAGACACAAAGCAGCATGAACAGTGACCCCTACGCAGTCCTCGGGCTGACCCGCGGCGCCTCGGACGATGAGGTGAAGTCGGCTTATAAAAAGCTGGC
>JAQVCK010000097.1 GCA_028689835.1 Pygmaiobacter sp.
CCCCAGGTTCAAGCCGCAATCCGGCTTTTCGTCCCTCTTTTTCATTCATTTTGTTCTCAGCCAGAAAATTATTGCTAAAAACGCCGCCTGGGCTTAAGTCCCAAACGGTGTTTTGTCTACAATCTGAGCCGCCCCGCGGGGCGGCCAAAGCCAGCAAAAACCCAAACACTATTTTGTTTTTTTGTGCTTTAACAATACTGAAACAATGCCGCAACCAATGCCGGCAATGGGGAAAGCCACCCATGCGCGCCCCCACATTGCGGGGTAAAGTAGCCCCAGTGTAACATAAACTAAGGCTGCCAATAGCATCAGTGCACCGCAAATGCGGCCAATTTTCTCCTGTGCGGCCTGCACTTCTTCGTCGGTATAGTTTTCGCGGTTATAGGCCTCAATGTCATACTTGTTTTTTTGAATCCCAGACCAGATGATACAGGCGACCCCTGCCGCAACCAGCACAAAAAAGAGTGCGCCGCTCAGCGAGCTATCCCAAAAGGCGGGCAGCGGCAGAGTTTCTAATGTAATCATCAACAGAAAACCAAGAAAAATAATACCAAGGCCGGTAACGGTCAATACGACAAAGGTCGGGTGAAAGGCCTGCTGCTGTGCAGGGGTATAGCAGTTTTCTACATGCGGGTGCAGTCGTACAAATTCGCTTGACAGCATGCCACTGACAATCAAAATTAAGACACCGACAATCGCAATCGAAAAGAACACAGCGGGGGTCAGCGCCGGGTGCAGGTGCAGCCCGTCCATCAGGGCTGCCGCGGCAATAGACAGTATTAATAAAGTGACGCCAATCGTCGTCATCCGGGCAGAACGGTTGCGGTATGCATCGTACGCCGCGGCAATGTCGTTGGTTTCCTCCTGTGCGCTTTTACTCATTAAGGTGTCCAAGCTACAGCCAAACAGTTCACAAAGGGCCAGCAGCTTTTCCATTTCGGGGTAGCTTTGGCCCGACTCCCATTTGGATACCGACTGGCGAGACACCCCTAATTGCTCGGCAAGCTGTTCTTGCGTCAGGCCTTTTTTTTGACGGTAAAATTGCAAATTTTGTGAAATGTTCATTTTGATCATCCTTTCAGGCACGGGGGCTGGTGGCAAACTACCCAGTTTCTATTATACTGGATGCAGCATAAATTTGCAGCCCCTAGGCCGTACAAACAGTTTGTTTTGTGATGGGTTTATTCTACCTTTGGGCCGGCGCAACTGCTACCAACTACGTGTTGCGTTTTGGTTGTCGGGTGTCACTTTTGGGTTGCGCAGCCTGTTTTTGCTGTAAATTGGGCAGGGCTTGCAAGCGTGTCCTATAATAAAGGTAATAAAAAGAAAGGCGGCGGGGTAGATGGACGAACGGCTTGCGCAGCTGCTGCAGGGCAGCGACAACATCGTGTTTTTTGGCGGGGCAGGGGTTTCGACTGAAAGCGGTATCCCGGATTTTCGCAGCGAAGACGGGTTGTACCGGCAAAGCTATGCTTATCCGCCCGAGACCATTTTAAGCCACAGCTTTTTTATGGCCCACCCGGGCGAGTTTTACCGTTTTTACCGCGACAAAATGCTGCACCTTTCGGCAAAGCCCAACGCGGCGCACCGCACGCTTGCAAGGCTGGAGGCCGAGGGCCGCTGCAAAGCGGTAATCACCCAAAACATTGATGGCCTGCACCAGCTGGCGGGCAGCCACAATGTGTTAGAGCTGCACGGCAGCGTGCACCGCAACCATTGTATGCGCTGCGGGAAAGCGTATGGGGTGGAGGCAATCCAGCAAAGCACAGGGGTGCCACATTGCAGCTGCGGGGGCGTTATGAAACCGGACGTGGTGCTGTACGAGGAAAGCTTAAATGATGAGGTGGTGCGTGCCGCAGTGCGCGCCATTGCCGGCTGTGATTTACTTTTGGTGGGCGGCACTTCGCTTGCGGTTTACCCCGCCGCAGGGTTGCTCAGTTATTACCGTGGTCACAAGCTGGTTGTCATCAACAAAACCCCCACCCCGGCAGATGCAAGGACTAACTGGGTATTTCACGGGCCGATTGCTGAAATTATGGGGTAAAATTAGATAGCACTCGCGATTAAAGAAGAGAAAAGCGCCCATATATCAGTAAAATTTTGAAACAATAAAAAATTAGCAATCTAACACTGCGAGTGCTAATTTTTTTACAATTTATTCATTTTTCATCCGTTGTTTTTTAACAGTACCGGGTTATACTATGGGCACAGACAGAAAAAAAGAACGCCACAAAGGCAAGAAGGAGGATGGTACCAATGTACAAACAACTGCTTGTTCATTGAACCGGACTTAAATTGTCTGAAACGAAAAATCATCAAAAGAAATGGGGAATTGAGTATGTTTGGTTTGATGCCTTATGAGCGCAGAGAGCGCGGGATGGTCAATTTGTTTAACGACCTTGACAAATACTTCTTTGGTGACAACCTGATGAACTCAATGCCGGCGCTGAATATTAAGACCGATATTGAGGACAAGGGCGACCATTATTTGCTGAGCGCAGAACTGCCGGGCTTTAACAAAGAGGATATTAAGCTGGGGCTTGACGGTGATGTGCTGACAATCTCGGCAGAGCACAGCGAAGAGAATGAAAAGAAAGACGACAAAGGTGCCTATGTCTGCCGCGAACGCCATTATGGCTCGTACAGCCGCAGTTTTGATGTGTCCACTATCCGGCAGGAGGAGATTAAGGCTGCATACAAAGATGGCGTATTGCAACTGACGTTGCCCAAAGCGCAGCCGGAGCCGCAAGCGGTGGCCCGCAACATTGCCATTGAGTAATAGCATAAAATAAAGAAGGCTCACGCGGTGAAAGCCCCGCGTTTTGATAAACGGCCCGCGGTGTAAAGCCGCGGGCTTTTTGGTTTGCTTTTGCTTTTTTGGGGGGTCAGGCAGCGGCGGCAAAAACAAAAAAATGGGCGACCTTGCAACACGCAAGGTCGCCCATTTTTGTTTGGGGTTAGGCCCCCAGGTAAAGAGCGCTCCAAAGCAACCAGATAGCCCGGGTAGGTGCCGGGGGGTGTGAGTGCCCCGGCAGAGGTACTGTTGCTGAGGGGTTTATTGGTACAGGGGCAGGGAATTATTCGTCCTGCAGGGCTTCGTAACCCTCTTCCCCGGTACGGACTTTGATGACGTTTTCCACGTCGTAGACAAAAATCTTGCCATCGCCTATTTTGCCGGTATAGAGGGCCTTTTTCGCGGTTTCTACCACTTTTTCTACCGGCACCTTGCTCACGACGATTTCAAGGCGAATCTTTGGCAGCAGGTTAATCTCCACGGGAACACCGCGGTAGAACTCCGAGCCGCCCTTCTGCATGCCGCAGCCCAGCACATGGCTTACCGTAATGCCGGTAATACCAATTTTACTCAATGCGGTTTTCAGGTCTTCAAATTTCACTTCGTTGGTGATAATGTCGATTTTGGTCATCTTAACACCAAACAAGGTATCCGGCACTGCTTTGTGCACTACGGGCACCGTTTCCTCTGGTGTGGTATCCTCATCCTCCACCATATCCTCGGCAGTGGTAGAAACTGTTCCAAAGCTGGAGTAATTGGTCATAAAGTCAGCATAGGCACTGGCAAGGCCATGTTCTTCGATATCCAGGCCGGCCAGCTCTTCCTGCGGCGAAACACGCAGGCCAATGGTCTTTTTCAAAATGGTGAACAAGGTGACCATTGTTACAATGACCCAGGCGGCTACCGCAAGCACGCCCAGTGTTTGTATACCTAACATTTTAAAGCCGCCGCCGTAAAACAGGCCGCCGTCCAACGCAAACAACCCAACCATAATTGTGCCGGCAGCACCGCAAGCTGCATGCACTGCCACGGCACCAACGGGGTCATCAATGTGTAACTTTTTGTCCAGCAATTCTACCACGCCAACAATCAGCGCGCCAGCCACAAGGCCAATCAATACCGCACCGGTCTCCGATACGGCATCGCAGCCCGCAGTAATGGCCACAAGGCCGCCCAGTGCGCCATTGAGGGTCAGCGAGACATCCGGTTTTTTGTACAAGAGCCAGGTCAAAAGCATTGCCATCGTGGCACCCGCCGCCGCTGCAAGGTTGGTGGTCATAAAGATATGGCCCATCGAGGTCAGCATTGCATCGCCGGTAGCCGACAGGGTAGAACCGGGGTTAAAGCCAAACCAGCCAAACCACAAGATGAAAACGCCAAGGGCGCCCAGTGTGACGCTGTGCCCCAAAATGGCTTTGGGCTTGCCATCTTTGTCATATTTGCCAATGCGCGGCCCAAGAACAATAGCACCAATCAAAGCGGCAATACCACCGACCATATGTACCGCAGTCGAGCCGGCAAAATCGTGGAAGCCCATCTGGTACAGCCAGCCGCCGCCCCAGATCCAGTGGCCGGAAATGGGGTAAATCAGCGCGGTGATGACAACACTATAAATGCAGTAACTGATGAATTTGGTGCGCTCTGCCATCGCGCCCGAAACAATGGTTGCGGCCGTGGCAGCAAACACCGTTTGAAAGATGACAAACACCGCAGTGGGGATGGAACCACCGCCGTATTCCCCCCGAATAAAGAAATCAGGGGTGCCAATAAACTCGCCAAGCGAGGTGCCCTGCATCAGCCCAAAGCCAATGATCCAGAACACGAGGGAACCCAGGGCAAAGTCCATCAGGTTTTTCATGATAATGTTGCCGGCGTTTTTTGCACGCGTAAAGCCGGTTTCTACCATCGCAAAGCCTGCCTGCATAAAAAAGACCAATGCAGAAGCGACTAATACCCATATGGTGTCGACAGATGAAAACATGATTCCACTCTCCTTTATCAAATAGATTCTATACAAAACAACGGCGTGTACCGGGGGATACCCGATACACGCCGTTGTGTACAGATGAAATAAAAATGGGGGCAGGTTTTGGGGTGAAGGTGAAAAGCGCCCCTGGCTGGTGTAAAAAGCAAACAGCAGAACCAGCAACATTTTTAACCATTGTACGGGTTACAATTGGTACTTTCAATAAGAATTGTGCCAAAAAACAAGCAAAACGCCGAAACAAAAAACCGGGGTAGATGAAAAAATGTCGAAAAACAGCATTTAAACATGAAAAAACAAACAGCGCCAGTACTTGACAGTGTATACACACCGCATTATAATGACCATGAAATAAAATTTGGTCAAACATAGAGGTGATGAAAAATTGCCGAAAAGCTTTACCCCCCAAGAGCGCAGTTATATTGTGCAGCGGCTGCAAAAAGAGGCTGCCGCCTGCCTTGCACAATATGGGGTTCGGCACACAACGGTAGACGAACTGGTGCGGCGGGCCGGCATCCCCAAGGGTACTTTTTACTTGTTTTACCGCTCAAAAGAGCAGTTGTTGTTTGAAGTGCTGTTGCAATTGCATGAGCAGATGCAAGCGCAGATGCAAACGGCGCTTGCATCGCTGGACCCCGCCACGGTGGGGCCGGACGAACTGGCCGACCTGTTGTTCCAATTTTTTATGCAGGCCCAGCAACAGCCCATTTTACGGCTGTTGAACAGCGATGAGGTGGAACTGCTTGCCCGCAAGTTGCCGCCGGAGGTGGTGGCAAACCATGTTCAGGATGACAGCGAATTGGTGGCGGTGCTGATGCAGCAGCTGCCGGGTGCACGCGGCAAAGACGCGCAGGTTTTCAGCGCGGCATTGCACCAAATTTATTTTGCGACGCTGCATAAAGAAGAAATAGATGCCACCCATTATGAAGCTGCGCTGCGGCTTTTGATTCGCGGTGTCGTGCTTCAGCTTTTGCAGTAACAGGCTGCGCAAAACAGGGCAGCCCTTTTTTTTAGCAATATATTGACCATAAAATTAAATTTAGTCAAATAGTATGGAGGAAACAAATGATCTGTGTACAGCATTTATCGTTTGGGTATACCCCAAAACAAACCTTGATTGAGGATATGAACTTTTCGGTTGCGCAAGGGGAAATTTTTGGCTTTTTGGGGCCTTCCGGCGCGGGCAAGACCACACTGCAAAAAATTTTGGTGGGGCTGTTGCCGCATTATGGCGGGTCGGTGCAGCTTGCCGGGCAACAGTGCGGGCGGCACAATGCCAATTTTTACGAAAAGATCGGTATCGATTTTGAGTTTTCAACCCTATATGAAAAGCTGACCGCTGCCGAAAATCTGCGCTTTTTTGCGTCCCTGTACCGCAAAACGTCCCGTTCGGCGGGTGAGTTGCTGGCGGCGGTGGGGCTGCAAAACGATGCAAACAAACGGGTGAGTGATTATTCAAAGGGCATGAAAGCGCGGTTGAACTTTGCGCGCGCGCTGTTGCACGACCCGGACGTGCTATTTTTGGATGAGCCGACCAACGGGTTGGACCCGACCAACAGCAGCGTGATGAAACAGCTGATTTTGGCCGAAAAGGCGGCGGGTAAAACCATTATTTTGACGACCCACAACATGCAGGACGCGGCCGAGCTGTGTGACCGCGTGGCGTTTATTGTAAACGGCAGCATCCGCGCGCTGGGCACCCCGCACGAGCTGGTGATGTCCCGCGGGGCAGCACAGGTGAGCTATACCTATCTTGCAAACGGCGCAGAGTGTGCCGGCAGTTGCCCGATTACTGCGCTGTCAGGCGATGAATTATTACAAACCTTATTGCGGCAAAATCGTCTGTTATCCATTCACAGCAGCGAGCCGACACTGAACGACATTTTTATCGACGTGACGGGGAGGACTTTGCTGTGAGACAGAAAACACTGATTTTGTGGGAGATGCGGTTGCAAAGAAAACATGGCTTTTATGCCGTGTATGCACTGCTGAGTGTGTTTTACATTTTAGTGCTTTATGTGCTGCCTGCCGCATGGCGGCCAATAGCTGGCGCGGTGATGATTGTTTCAGACCCCGCTACAATGGGCCTGTTTTTTATGGGGGCAATCGTGCTGCTGGAAAAAAGCCAGCGCGTTTTGCCCGCCCTTGCGGTGTCGCCGGTGCGATGCCGTGAATATCTGGTGGCAAAGCTGGTTTCGCTGGGCGGCATTAGCCTGCTGGTGGCACTGGTGCTGGCAGTTGTGGCCGGGGTGCGCCCGGTATGGCCGGTGCTGGTGGGCACGGCGTTACTGTCGGCGACGTTTACGCTGGCTGGGGTATTGGTGGCCACAAAAACACCCACCCTCAACAGCTTTTTGCTGGCATCGGTGCCGGTAGAGCTTGCCTGCTTTGGGCCGTTAGTTCTCTACTTGTTTTACGGTGAAAGCAGTTTGTGGCGATGGTGGCCAATTAATTTGGGCTTTGCAATGCTGCGCGGCCAGCCGGGGGCGGTTTTGCCGGGGCTGTTGGGCCTAACCCCGCTTGTAGGGGTTTTGTTTTGGCGGGCAAAGTGCAGCGTGGCAAAGCTTTGGGGTTCTTTAGGGGGTGGCGGCTTATGAAAGCGGTGGCTACTGGTTTTTTGGGGCTGTTAAAAGCGGTGCGCCGCGACCATATGCTGCTGGCGGCCTGCAGTGCGCCGGTACTGGCCGGGGTGGCGTTTCGGTTTGGCGTGCCTGCGCTGGAAGCAGCGCTGACCCGTTGGCTGGGCACCGGTGCGGTGCTGGCCCCGTGGTATGGGCTGTTTGATTTAATGCTGTGCATGCTGACACCGGTGATGTTTTGTTTTGCCGCCGCCATGGTGGTGCTGGAAGAGGTGGACAGCCACGTTGCCGCCGCACTGCTGGTCACCCCGCTGGGGCGGCGCGGGTATTTAACGTCACGCCTGTTGCTGCCCACCGTGTTTGGTATGGCGGCGACACTGGTACTGTACCCGCTGTTTCGCCTGTTGGCATTGCCTGTTTGGCTGGGGCTGCTGCTTGCAGCCGGCGGCGCGGCACAGGGGTTAATCATCGCGATGCTGGTGGTTTCGTTTTCTACGAATAAGTTAGAGGGCATGGCCATTGCAAAGCTGTCTTCGCTGTTACTGCTGGGGGCCTTTGCGCCCTACGTGCTGCAACAAAACAAGGTGCAATATTTGTTGGTGGGGTTGCCCTCGTTTGCCTTGGCAAAGGCGTTGCAGGGGCAAAACCCGCTTTGGGGCGTCGTGTCGCTTGCCCTGTGCGCAGTGTGGTGTGCGGGGCTTGCAAAACACTTTGCTGCCAAAATTGTTTATTAAACACCATAGCAAAATGCCCGGCCATTTGGCCGGGCATTTTGACTGCTTTATGAAGCGCTGCCGGGCACAGCCGGCTTTGCGGCCTCAGCGGGTTTTGCGGGGCTTTGCCGCTTTTCCAGCCGGTGCAGGGTCTCTTCTAGCCGGGCCTGATTTGCCAGCAGTTGGTCAATTTTTTGGTGCAAATCCTCAATAATGATTTCGCTTTTCAGGTTCGTTTTGTAGTCGTTCAGCGAGCGCAGCCGGTCTTTTTCTTCCTGCCGGTTTTGGCTCATCATAATCACCGGGGCCTGAATAGCCGCAATGCACGAGAGAATCAAGTTCAGCAAAATAAACGGATAGGGGTCCACCGCCTTGCGCAGCATCACCACGTTGAGGACAATCCAACCCACTAAACACGCCAAAAAAATCAGAATAAAAGCCCAACTGCCTGCAAATTTGGCAATGCCATCTGCGGCGCGGGCACCAAACGAAAGGCGCTTTTCTTGCTCCGCGCTGGTGTTTTTGGCCACCTTGCTTTGCAGTAACAGATGAATGATCTCTTCATCCTCTAAATCCTTTTCATTGCGGTCTGCAAAAATTAAGTTCACAAGATCAATTTTTGCCTGTTCGGTCGTCATACACAATCCTCCCCGTAATTGGGTTATTGCTTTATTGGTCACCGGTACCTTGGCGCACAGCACAGTGAATCTCATTTTGCCCACCGCAAAAGGTGGCAAAACTGGGACCATTTTTGTGTGCCGGGGCTGCCTGCTAAACCGCTGCGTTGTATCCACGGCCAACCCGGCTGGGGTATGGGAGGGCATAAACCGGCGGCGTAGCTAGGTGCTGGCGCACGCTCAGCGGCGGTAAACTTGCCGCCGGGTGCGAATTTGCTCTTTCCATTTACAACAGTCATTTAAATGCAGCATCGCGTGGCGGGTGGGTGGCATCAACAACAGGCCGGCTACGTCCTTTTTTGCCCAAAAATCAAGTAACCAGGCCGAATCGCTTTGCGGGGTCACACCGCCTTCAGTGCGTATTTTTTCTAAAAGGGCCGGGTCCACCGGCTGGCGAAGGTCGGCGGCGGTCAATTTTTGCACCATGGCGCGGGTGCGCCGCCCCACCTCGTTGCGGTAATGCAGCAACTCTGCGGTGTCGAGGCTTTTACTCAGTTGCATAATTTCATCGTCGGTCAGCGCGTTACCGGTGTCCGTAATTGGGGCATTTAGCCGTATCTGCCATTTGTGGTCAAATAGCTGGTCGCCGTGGCCAGCCAAAATGCCCATGGTCAAATCTTCAATGCGGGCAAGGTGCCACAATGCCCACGCAATTGTTTCATCTTTTGCAGTGGGCATCACCGCATATTCGGCGCGCTCTAAATCACAAAACAGCGCGTCCACCTCATTGGCACTGCCACCGCCCACGGCAGAAAGGTGTACCGCCGCGTGCAGCTGTAAAAACAGCGCTTTTGCTTTTTCTAATTGTGTTTCTTTACGGATACAGCCGCCCAGTTGCGCGTGCAGTTCACTCAGCCCCTCGCCAAAATATTTCATGCGTGATGCCTCCGTTTCCGCTTAAATGGGGCGCATTGTTGCGCACCCGTTTGCCACAGTGTAGCAGAAAATGGGGGAGAAGTCGACAGCCTTTGCTGACTTTCCCCCATTTTTTTACAGGTTGCTGTGGTTGGTCTTCCTGTGGGTTTAAAATTCTTGATAAACTGCTGGGTCTTGGTCAAAGGTGCGCCCATTTGGGCGGGTCAGCTCGTCTACGGCTGCCATGTCACTGGCTGAAAGTGTAAAATCAAAAATATCAAAATTTTCAGCTTGGTGTACCTGCGTGCTTGCTTTGGGCAGTGGCACGGCACCGTGCTGGGTGTGCCAACGCAAAATCACCTGCGAGATGCTTTTGCCGTTGGTGCGGGCAATTTCCGCAATTGCCGGGTTTTGCAGCATATCATTGCCGCGGCCCAGCGGGCTCCACGATTCTGTGGCAATGCCATGGGCGTCGT
>JAQVCK010000098.1 GCA_028689835.1 Pygmaiobacter sp.
AAAAAACTGGCTAAATGGAAATGGAGAACCTGTTTTTCTTGCGCCGTATTCGCTATTTTTGGCTTGAAACACACCGAGAACCCGGTTTATGCTGCTGCGTAAACCGGGTTCTTCGACAGACTGAGCAGGCGTTGTAAAACGCCTGCTTTTTTGTGTAAATATTGAAAAAACGACAAAATTCAAATTGACAAATCTGTTAAATGCTTTATACTATACTAAAAAGGTGATGTTTTGACGGATTGATGCTTTTCTTTGTGACAAAACAAATTTTGAACTGGTTGAAGGCCGATGAAATACTGTAATGTCCATGGGTGGCGGCGCACCCAATAAAGGAGGATACGATGATCTATATTGTAAAGCGCAGCGGTGCAAAAGAGCTGTACCACGGGGATAAAATTATCTCCGCCATGCGCAAGGCATTTATCAGCAAGCAAGTTGCCTGTGATGAGGCCTTGTTACAGCAACTGCTGCAAAATGTAGAAGAAAAGCTGGCGGGGCTAGAAGATGTGCCGGTAGAGCAGATACAGGACACGGTAGAGCAGGTGCTGATGGAAGCGGGCCAGTACCCGGTGGCAAAAAGCTATATTTTGTACCGCGAACGCCGTACTCGCCTGCGCACTGCACGCGAGCATCTGGTTGCTGCACTTACAGATAAGGGCATCACGGGCTGCTTAGAAAAAATTCAGCTTGATTTTGAGGATTATGACCTTGCACGGTTGGATGCCAAATATGTCTCTTTTCAAAAGCCGCAAATGACTGAAAAAGAGGAGTTGCAAGCCCTTACCCGCGCCGCAGTAGAGCTGACAACAAAAGAGGAGCCGCGCTGGGAGTATATTGCCGCGCGCTTACTGTATTACGATTTTGCAAAAGAGCTGCGCGCGGAAGAGGAAAAACGCCATATTTTTAGCTTTTACGATAAACTGCAGCAGTTGACCGGCGACGGGTTGTATGGCGATTATATTTTAGAACATTACACCAAAGACGAAATTAACCATGTGACAGGCTATCTTGAAGAAGGCCGCAACGAGTTGTTTACCTATGCGGGGCTGGATTTGCTGCTGAACCGCTATATCATTCGCAGCCACCGCCACCAGCCGCTGGAATCCCCACAAGAGATGTACCTTGGTATTGCGCTGCACCTTGCAATGCAAGAGCAAAACGACCGGCTAAGCTGGGTAAAAAAGTTTTACGACATCCTTAGCCTGCAACAGGTGACGATGGCCACCCCGACGTTATCGAATGCGCGCAAACCCTACCACCAGCTTTCCAGCTGCTTTATCGACACGGTGCCGGACAGCTTAGAGGGCATTTACCGCAGCATTGACAGCTTTGCGCAGGTGAGTAAGTTTGGCGGCGGCATGGGCATGTATTTTGGCAAGGTACGGGCCACTGGTAGCACAATACGCGGGTTTGAGGGTGCGGCGGGCGGTGTGATCCGCTGGATCAAGCTGGTCAACGATACCGCTGTTGCGGTGGATCAGCTTGGTATGCGGCGCGGCGCGGTGGCAGTTTATCTGGACGCATGGCACCGTGACCTGCCCGAGTTTTTGCAACTGCGCACCAACAATGGCGATGACCGTATGAAAGCTCACGATGTATTCCCGGCGGTTTGTTACCCCGACTTATTTTGGCGTATGGCGAAAGAAAACCTCGACCAAAGCTGGTATTTGTTGTGCCCGCATGAGGTGTTGACCATTAAAGGGTACAGCCTTGAGGATTATTACGGCGAAGAGTGGGAGCAGCGTTACAAAGACTGCCTTGCTGACACCCGCATTCGAAAGCGGGAAGTGAACCTGAAAGAGATTGTGCGGTTGATTTTAAAATCGGCGGTGGAAACCGGTACCCCGTTTGCCTTTTATCGTGATGCGGTCAACCGGGCGAACCCCAACCCGCAAAGTGGCATGATTTATTGCTCTAACCTGTGCACTGAAATTGCGCAGAACATGTCGCAGACAACACTTGTAAGCAAAGAAATTACAACGCAGGACGGCGAAACGGTTGTCGTTACCACGACAAAACCGGGTGATTTTGTGGTGTGCAACCTTGCAAGCCTAAACCTTGGGGTATTGCCCGTACAGGACGATGAACAGGTAGGTCAGGTTGTTTCTACCGCAGTACGCGCGCTGGATAATGTGATTGACCTCAACTTTTACCCGGTGGCCTATGCCGAGCTGACCAATAAAAAATACCGCAGCATCGGGCTTGGGGTGTCCGGCTACCATCACATGCTGGCAAAGCACGGCATTGCGTGGGAGAGTGAGGCCCATCTTGCGTTTGCTGATGAGGTGTTTGAGCGCATCAACTACGCGGCAGTGCAGGCCAGTAACGAGATTGCTGCTGAGAAAGGCACCTATGGCTGCTATGCGGGCAGCGACTGGCAGACCGGCGCCTATTTTGAAAAACGCGGCTATACTTCGCCGCGTTGGCAACAGTTGCGTGCGCAGGTGGCGCAAAACGGCATGCGAAACGCCTACCTGATGGCAGTAGCCCCAACCAGTTCCACCAGCATTTTGGTTGGTACTACGGCGGGGTTGGACCCCGTAATGAACCGCTTTTTCTTAGAAGAAAAGGCGGGCGGTTTGTTGCCGCGGGTTGCGCCGGATTTGACCCCCACCACCTTTTGGCTTTATAAAAGTGCCCATCAAATAGACCAAAGCTGGTCGGTGCGTGCGGCGGGTGTGCGCCAGCGCCACATTGACCAGGCCCAAAGCTTTAACCTGTATGTCACCAATGACTATACTATGCGTCAGGTGCTCGGCCTTTATATCCTGGCATGGGAAAGCGGCGTAAAAACCATTTATTATGTGCGCAGTAAGGCGCTGGAAGTAGAAGAATGTGAAAGCTGTTCATCGTGAGGAGGAGACATTAAAATGGAAGAATTGCAAAGGAAACCGCTGTTTAATCCGGGTGGGGACACCCAAGTGCGTGACCGCCGCATCATTGGCGGCAACACCACGAACTTGAACGATTTTAACAACATGAAATACCCGTGGGTCAGCGACTGGTACCGGCAGGCAATGAATAACTTCTGGATCCCGGAAGAAATCAACATGAACGCCGATGTGAAAGATTACCCAAACCTCACCGCGGCAGAACGTACAGCCTATGACAAAATTTTAAGCTTTCTTATTTTTCTTGACTCCATCCAAACGGCAAACCTGCCGTCAATTGGCGAATATGTCACGGCAAACGAGGTGAACCTCTGCCTGACAATTCAAAGCTTTCAAGAGTGTGTGCACTCGCAGAGCTACAGCTATATGCTGGACACCATCTGCAACCCGACCGAGCGCAACGATATCTTGTACCAGTGGAAAAACGACGAGCATCTGCTGCGCCGTAATACCTTTATTGGCAGCCTGTATAACGAGTTTCAAACCAGCAAGGATGTCACCACTTTTTTGCGGGTCTTGATTGCCAACTATATTTTGGAGGGCGTTTACTTTTACAGCGGGTTTATGTTTTTCTATAACCTTGGCCGCAATGGTAAAATGCCCGGTTCCGTGCAGGAAATTCGGTATATCAACCGTGATGAAAATACGCATTTATGGTTGTTCCGCAATATTCTGCTGGAACTGCAAAAAGAGCGACCGGAGCTTTTTTCGGTGGCAAATGTGCAAATGATTCGCGAAATGATCGACGAGGGCGTACAACAGGAGATTGCATGGGGCCACTATGTGATTGGCGACGATGTGCCGGGGCTTACCAAAGAAATGGTGACCGACTATATTCGCTATCTTGGCAACCTGCGGTTTTCCAGCCTTGGCCTTGGTACGCTGTACGAGGGCTGCGAGCAAGAACCCGCTAGTATGGCTTGGGTCAGCCAGTACTCCAATGCCAACATGGTAAAAACAGATTTCTTTGAGGCCAAAAGCACGGCCTATGCCAAAAGCACGGCATTGGTGGATGATTTGTAAGCAAACTAGTTATGGGTGCTGTTTTGCCCATGTCGGCCTAGCAGTACAAAATTGACGTTTTGCACACGGTTGGCGGCTTTTTGCGCTAGGCCTGCTGCGGCAGAATATGACCGATGAGCATTCTATAAAAATTTTAATGAAAAGGAGGCGTTTTTTATGCGCCGTATCACATTTTTAGTATTCACAATTTTAGCTTCCATGTTAGTTTTAACTGGCTGTGGCAGCGCTGTGGCATCTTCATCTACAAATACGCCTGCGTCCTCCGGCGCAGTTGCACCCAGTTCTGTGCCTTCTTCTTCAGCGGATGCTTCCTCCGCGCCCTCTTCACAGGCAGAAGAAAAAGTGTTTACTTTAGAAGAGCTTGCAGCATATAATGGTAAAGATGGGCAACCCGCTTATGTTGCAGTGGACGGGCTGGTTTACGATGTCACTGCTTCATCTGAGTGGGCCGATGGCGAGCATAAGATGGGGGTGACAGCCGGGCAGGATTTAACCGATATCATCAAGGAAAAGTCGCCACACGGTGTGGCAATACTTGAAAAGTTTCCGGTAGTAGGTAAACTTGCAGAATGATGGAGGAAGAACATGTTGTACGAAGTTTTAGGGTTTGTCAACCTGATTTTACTGGGCATTTTAGTGACACCCTACGTGTTGCGCAAGCTGAATGGTTGGTTTTTTCACACCAAGTCCCCGGCCTATTTTAAGGTGCTCAAAGCGTTTAAGGCCATTCATCGCCCTCTTGCACTGGCCTTGCTTGTTGTTGTCGTTATCCACGGCTGGCTGGCACTTGGCAGCCTAACACTACATACCGGCACCGTGGCTGCCACCATGTTTATTGTTACTGCCGTGTTTGGGCTTTCGTTCTATCTGTTAAAAAAGCCTAAACTGCTAAAAACACACCGTGTGTTTGCACTTCTTGCGGTATTGCTGGTGGCATTTCACCTGTTGTTCCCTTGGGCACTCAGCTAAAAGATTCATAAAAAGATACCGGGCAAAGTGCGGCAAAACCGCACGGTGCCCGGTGTTTTAGTTTTTTAGAAGATATATAAATCCTTTAAAAGAAAAAATTAATTAAATTTCCTTACCATATTCGGAAATTAAATAGTTCACGAATGCACTACAACTGACAAGCATAAATTTTGCTTCTTCAAATGATACATTGCTGACAAAAAGGCCTTCACAGTGTCGAATTCCACCCTCATCAGAAGTATAACCGTATAATTTGCCAAATGCAGATTCTAGAGCAGGATGAATTTGTAGCCCGTGTTCTTTTAATTTTTTGAGTGCTGTACCTAAGGTTGCGGTATCGCTTTCAGTGATAATCTGGCACACGGATTCTACAGCACTGATACTCTCTTTAATACAATTTTTATAATCTTTTTTATCCCTATCTGATAAAAAAGTGACTGCCTTTTCTAGATGCGATTGGCAACCTTTAAATGGAGCGGCGCATGCTTGTTCAATTTCGTCAATTTCAATTTTATTCGTAACGGCTATGATCTTACCCTGAACAAAACGATAGCCAACAAATTCTTGTTCCAATACGGTATTTATTATGGTATAAACAGCTTTTGCGTTATCTTCATAATTTTTTACAATCCAATCGCAGCAATACCAGATAATATCAAGTACTTCATTGTAAGCGGCGCCCGTAATAACTTCATTGATTTTTTCAAACACAGTTCTCCAAGTATAAGAGTACCCAGATGGAAGAGTATTTCTTTCGTTAAATACATTTGAAATAATTGATTTACAGAATTCATTGGCAGGTGATAGAGAACCAACATGAAAACCCACGTAACGACAAACATCATGCTCAAAAAAGAATTCGAATATTCTAAATAGCTCATTACTAAGTAATATTCTGGTTCTATTGTCAAGGTCATCAACTTGTATATTTCTATTACAGGGGCTCATCCCAATAGATTCAGAAAAACCACCTCGAACATGTATTGACGGCGTTTTCTCTTCCATAATAATGTTCTCACCTGCTTATTGAAATTTTATTAAAAGATGGATGAACTACACGGATAGCGAATGCTGATTTGATGATAAAACCAGTAAAAAATGTAGTTGTTTGCTAATTCATTATACCCCTGTTATCTCAATTTTTGCAACGAGATATTAACCAGTTGTCGAATAAAAAACGACAACCAATAATCAAACATTCATTAAAAATGCCGATTATCGATTGTCGTTTGTTTTGGCGGAGAGAAAGGGATTCGAACCCTTGTCACCTTTGAGGGGTGAACACGATTTCCAATCGTGCGCTTTAGACCAACTCAGCCATCTCTCCGTACGGGGAAAACAGGTTTGTCCAACAATAAAAACTATGCAATTGTATGCGCCTTTTGGGTTGCCCGTGGCAAAGGGCGCTTATCTATAATAAGCAATTTCGGGCCCGTTGTCAAGTGATTTCATCTTGAGAAATTTAAAAAAAGGGGTTATAATAAGGCAATGCTTTTTTGTACGGGAATTTGAGATGTGACACAGCAAAGCTGTTGTGCTTTTTGCATGTAAAAACAAAAAAGTGTGACAATAAAGAGGGGGTACTTATAGAGTGGCAGATTATCTTTCCATGAGTAAAGAAGCGCTGCAAGCAGAGCAGCAAATACTGCAAAAAAACTATGACGCATATTGTGCAAAGGGGTTAAAGCTGGACATGTCCCGCGGCAAGCCCTGCCCGCAGCAGCTTGATTTGTCGATGGACCTGTTAAAGATTCAGCAGACCACAGCCGAAAACGGGATGGACCTGCGCAACTACGGCTGCCTAGAGGGCATCCCAGAGGCGCGCCGCCTGTTTGCAGAGATGCTTGGCACGAGTGAAGAGCTGACGATGGTCGGTGGCAACTCTAGTTTAAACCTGATGTTTGAGGTGATTGGCATCGGCTGCCGGGATGGGTTTGGCGGCACGCCGTGGGATAAAGACGAGCACAAAAAGTTTTTGTGCCCAAGCCCGGGGTATGACCGGCATTTCCGCGTGACAGAGTATTACGGGTTTGAGCTTGTCCCGGTAAAAATGACGCCGGACGGCCCGGATATGGACGCGGTGGAAGAGCTGGTAAAAGACGGCAGTGTGAAGGGCATCTGGTGCGTGCCAACCTATTCTAACCCGGATGGCTATTGCTACAGCGATGAGACGGTGCGCCGCCTTGCCGCCTTGCAGCCCGCGGCAGAAAACTTTAAAATTATGTGGGACAACGCCTATGTTGTGCATTATTTGGGCGACGCCCCGGCCGAAACGCTGAACATTATGCAGGAATGTAAAAAGACCGGCAGGGAAGAGATGCCGGTGCTGTTTTGCTCCAGCAGTAAAATTACGTTCCCCGGCGCAGGGGTTGCGGCACTTTCAGCCGGGCCCGAAACCTTTAAAGTGCTGTTGAAGGGCATGTTCCCCATGACGATTGGATTTGACAAGCTGAACCAACTGCGCCATGTGCTGTTTTTAAAAGATAAACAGCACATTTTGGCCCATATGGCAAAGCACAAGGCAGTGATTGGCCCCAAATTTGATGCGATGCAGCATCTGCTTACACAAGGGCTTGCCGGGTGCGGGGAAATTGCGTCGTGGACACACCCGCAGGGTGGTTATTTTATCAGCTTATATGCAATGCCGGGCTGTGCAAAACGCACGGTGGCACTGTGCAAACAGGCGGGCGTAGTGCTTACAGGCGCAGGTGCGGCATACCCCTACGGCAAAGACCCGCAGGATTCCAACATTCGCCTAGCCCCTACCTACCCGGCACAGGCAGAGGTGGAAGAAGCAACAAAGCTGATCTGTGTTGCGCTGCGCCTTGCCACCGTGGAAGCGTTGCTGGCAAAAATATAAACGACGATTCAAAGGCGGCCGGAAAGGGGGTGTTTGCAGATGCGCATTGGGGTTTCGACCTCCTGCTTTTACCCGGCCTTGACAGAAGATGCAGCCCAGCGGCTGCAAACAGCCGGGGTGCAGTATCTGGAACTGTTTCTGAATACCTTTTCTGAGATAGAACCGGCGTATCTGAAAGCCCTTAAAAGCCAGCTTGACGCAACCGGGGCCAAGGTATTGGCATTTCACCCGTTCACTTCAGCGATGGAGCCGTTTTTTTTCGCCACCAGTTACGAGCGTCGCTTGGCAGATGGTGTCGCGATGTACCGCAGGCTGTTTGAGGCGGCAGCGCTGATTGGTGCTAAAATTTTTAATTTCCATGGTGATTACAAAGCGTCGCCCTACCCGTTTGAGTTGTATTGCGAACATTTTGCCCAGCTTGCCGATGTGGCGGCTGAATATGGCGTTTTGCTTAGTCAGGAAAATGTGGTGCGCTGCAAATCAGGCAGTGCTGAAAATATCCGCAAAATGCGTGCGCTGCTGGGGGATAAGGTGCATTTTACGCTAGACCTCAAACAAGCCGTGCGCAGCGAGGTATCAGCCGAAGAAATGCTGGATGCAATGGGGGATAACCTTTGTCACTTGCATCTCAGCGACCACACCGCCCAGCAAGATTGCCTTACGCCGGGGGCAGGGCAGTTTGATTTTGAAGACTTTTTTCAAAAGTTATATTGGCATGGATATCGCGGTAGCGCCGTAATTGAACTGTACCGTGGTAACTTTGCCGAGATGTCAAATTTGGTGCAAGGGCTGCATTATTTGGAAGTAATCACAGCGAAATCGTTTTAGAAAATATGCTCTTTTGTCGAAATATGTCAAAAAATGCGATGAAAACCTCTTTTATGTCGATACTGTTTTGTACTATAATGGGGTACAAAGGAGTGTGAATCATGGAACAGGGACTTATTATTGCACGAGAGATTGCTCAGTCAGAAAATAAGGTACTTGAATATTTCCTGATTGCGCGCCCTCATCTTGACGGTTTTTATTATTCTATTGCGGTGATGTCGGCGGGGCTGGGCGGCAAGTTTTGTCAGGTAGACAAGGTCACAGGTAACGAAGCGCGGGCGCGGGGCTATTACAACCGTTTGTTGAATGGTGCGGTCCGCCCTGAAAACCTTGCAGAGGTATTGTATGAAATGATTGTTCGATAGGAGGAAGGTATGAAGTGTCCCTACTGCGGAGAGTCTGAATCTAAGGTGATCGACTCGAGGCCGGCGGATGACGGGGAACGTATCCGCCGTCGTCGTGAATGTCTTGCGTGTCAAAAACGGTTTACCACCTATGAAGTGGTGGAAACCGTACCGCTGATGGTCGTGAAAAAAGATCATTCACGGGAGGCATTTGACCGGCAGAAGCTTTTAAACGGCCTGATGCGTGCCTGCGAAAAGCGGCCGGTTGGGGTAGACACGCTGGAAAAGGCAGTGGACGAAATTGAACAGACATTGCTGAACACGCTGAACCGAGAGGTCACGTCACTTGAAATCGGCGAGCTTGCCATGGCACAGCTGAAAAAAATTGATGAAGTTGCCTATGTGCGCTTTGCGTCGGTTTATCGGCAGTTCAGTGACATCAATACCTTTATGGACGAGTTAAAAGAGCTGTTGAATTCGAACAAGAATAAAAAAGCAAAATAGTGAGACAGGTCTAATAAGAAAACAAAAATGGGCAACACTGGGTTTTAACCGGGTGTTGCCTTTTTTAGGTCTAAAACTCTAAAAAGGGATTGTTTGACAATTATATCCTATGGGGATACACTGTGAAAAGACGGCGAAAACTCGCTGTTTTTTATATGTCAAATTACGAATAGAGGAAATAGCATGAAAAAAGTGATTTTACTTTTATGTATGGTGCTGTTGTTAGGTGTGGCATTAAGTAGCTGTGCAACGGCAAACGGATCATCTGCTGCCAACGCGCCAGCTGCCCCAAACGCACCGCAATCCGCACCAAGTGCAGGCACGAGTGAAGCGAGTTCAAAACAAAACAGTCAAGCAAGCAGTGGTAGTGTAAGTGCAATTAAGGAAACACCAAATGGGACATATATTTCAGATGAAACTACAGACAGGCTTTTCGAAGATTATGCGCTTCTTTATTACAGAGATGCTCTATGTGGGCATACGTGGGATGACCCCTCTCAAATTGACACGGAATCATTAATTCAATTTTATTGGGTTAACAAGGCACGTGAATC
>JAQVCK010000099.1 GCA_028689835.1 Pygmaiobacter sp.
GTACCATCCGATAAAATAGCGTAAAACGCTTCTACCTCTTCAAAATAAGGGCCCTTTACCGTTACCGGTATTTTGCGCCCGCCCATAGCGGCAAGAAACGCGTCTACGCTGCCCTCTCCGCCGTCTGCCACCGGGATGCTGACAATCTCGGCGCTTGGCAGGTGGCGTAAAATAGCCTGTTTCATGATTGAACAAATTTCACCGGACGACATCGTGCCTTTGAAAGAATCGGGGATCAGTACGATTTTACTCATAGTTTTGCTCCAATCGGTAGGGTTGCTTTAGGGGGCTACAAAAGGCATTGGTTTAATTTAAAATAACTCAGCGCAAAATCAGCGATAGCAAAAACACGCCGGCCATCGAGGCGAGACCCTCTAGCAGTGTGACCATTGTTTGTGTTTTATACCCCTGTTCAGGTTTCAGTGCGCCAAAGTTGGTGACGACCCAGAAGTAAGAATCGTTTGCGTGCGAAACGGTCATCGCGCCTGCGCCAATGGCCATCACGGTCAGTGCGCCAAGCACCGGGGTGCCAAGCCCCAGCACACCCATCAGTGGGGCCATAATACCGGCAGTGGTGGTAATGGCAACGGTGGAAGAGCCTTGCGCGGACTTTAGAATTGCAGCCAGAAGGAAGGGGAAGAAGATGCCCACGCTGTCCAGCAATGCGGCGTTAGAGGTGATATACTGCACCATGCCGGACATCGCAATTACCTTGCCCAGCACGCCGCCCGCTGCGGTGACAAACAAAATGGGGCCCACGGTTTTCAGCGTTTCGTTGGTGACATTATAAAATTCGCCCATTTTTTTGCTGTCGGCAAGTAGCCACACACCAAACAGGGTGCCAACGGCCAGTGCGATGATGGGCGTACCAAAGAAGACGCACAACTCGTACAGCATGCCACTCCATTTCAGCATTGAGGCAACAGAGCCCAGTGCCATCAACACAATTGGTGCAAGGATGGGGCTGAGTGCAAGTAAACCATTTGGCAGGTGACCATACTCGGCAACAATCTGCTCGTAAGTTTTTACAATTTCACCATCGGCGGCGGCATCGGCCTCATCGGCGGCTTTTACTTTTTTGCCAATAAACTGTGCATAAAAATAAGCCGCGGCCAGTGCAGGGATAGAAACCAGTGCGCCAAGGCCCATGACCAGCAGCAGGTTGTTGCCAATGCCCAGTGTGTTTGCCGCTGCAATGGGGCCCGGAGTGGGTGGGATAAAAACATGGGCAGCGTACAAGCCGGCAGAGAGACAAACGGTCATTGCCACACTGCTTTTTTGGGTGCGGCGCACCAGCGCTTTGCGAATGGGGTTTAAAATAACAAAACCACTGTCGCAGAACACGGGGATTGACACCACCCAGCCCATAATCAGCATCGCGAGGTCGGGGTGTTTGGGGCCAACCAAATGAATGACCATATCCGCCAGTTTAAAGGCAGCGCCGGTTACCTCTAAAATGGTACCAACCAAAGCGCCCAAGATAATGACAATGCCAATACTGGTAAAGGTACCTGAAAAGCCGCTGCCAATGACACTGGCAAGGCCCTGGGTCACCGTGCCATCGTCGGCCGTGTGATTGATTAGCGGGATCCCTGCGATGAGCCCGAGGATTAACGAGACCCCCATGATGGAAAGAAACGGGTGGATTTTGAGTTTTGAAATTGCCAGGATCATAACGACGATTGCGACAATAAACGCCAGAATAAGACCAAAACCAGACATAAACAATACCTCCTCAACAACATTCGTTACTGTGCGAAACTTGGCAAAATGCCTAAAAAAACGTATCGCACATCACTTTCTGTATTCTATCTTAACGAATTGAGAGGTGCGCGTCTATGGTTTGCATACTGCAAAAGGTGCTCTGTTTATGTTACAAAAAACAAGGCGGTAAAAAAATAGAGGCCTGCTTTGTCAAGTGTTCCATAAAACTGGGTCATTTTGTATCTCGCGGAAAAAGGACAGCGCAATAAAAAACACCGCGCAGTTGCTGGGCAGCCGCACATCATAACCGGTGAGGGCGCGCAATTTTTTTAATTTGTACTGCAACGTGTTTTTGTGCATGAACAGCTTTTCAGAGGCGAGGTCTATGGAGCCCTCTGCCTCAAAGTAAACTTCAAGCAGATGCAGCCAACTGCGCAGGGTTTCAAGGCCGCAGCCGGGGAAAATCTTTTGCAGGTACTCCCGTTTCACCGCAGGGGAGATGTCGTCCATAAACAGCTCCATGGAAATTTGGCGGTACAGCACAATGGGGGTCTGGCCTGCCCGGCAGGCGTGGGACGCCTTGTTGGCCCGTGCAGTTGCGCTTTTTACGTCCTCAGTGCCCGCCGGGGTATCGTCAATGCCCACCGTTAGGGCAAGGCCGTAGCTTTTTTCAATCAGGTTTACCAAGGCTGCGGCAAGGCGTAGCATCTGCTCATCACTGCGGGGCACCACAAGGCAGACCTGTTTTGTGGGTAGGCGCAAAAAGATATTGCCGGTGTTTTCTTCACAGATAAAGCTGCGCACTCGTTGTTCTACCAGTTCAATGCGCTTTTGGCCCTCACCGGTAGAGGAAAGGGCCTGAAACCCGTCGATGCGCAGCACCACCGCCCGGCGCGGGCGGCGAATGTCGATTTGCAACCGTGCCCCGCGTTCTTCAAACGCAGCACCACTTTGCAAGCCGTTACCCAACACCCAGTCTTCTAAAAAGCGGTTTCGTATTTTGTTGTCCAGCCGCTCTTGCTCTTGGGCAAGGCCTTCCCGCACCAGAATTTCGGTCATTTTTTTGACAATCTGCCCATAGTTGAACACCTGCTCGTATGGCCCGGTAATGCCCACCACCCCTACAATGGTATCGTCGATGCGGATTGGCAGGTTAATGCCAGTACGCGTGGTAATGGTTTCGTCTTTGGGTTCGACATAAAGCTCCGGCAGGTGCTGGTCTATAATCTTTTTTGCGCCTTCGTGGAAATGCCCAATGCGCAGCGGGTCGGTGCTGGCAATGATGAAGCCCTTGTCATCCATCAGGTTGACATGCTGTTTGACAATGCTGCTGATCTCCAGCGCGATTTGCTGGGCACTTTGCACGGAAAGATACATAAAAACACCTCCTTTTAGGCTTTGCATACCTTTGGTATGCCCTTGCCAGAATAGCACAAAGCGCGGCTACCCGCAACTGGGCGGGTGTTCCTTTTACAAGGGGTTTCTGGTATAGTAAAATACAGAAACCAAAGGAGGAAAAAATGGACGAGAACCTGAAAAAAACAATAGAGAACCTGCGCAGGAACCATATGGGCGGGCATTTTGTGCAAAATAAAGAAGAACTGTATGCGTTATTGCGCACACTGTTGCCACAGGGGGCAACGGTGGGCTGCGGAGACTCGGTGACATTAGAAGACACCGGTGTTTTACAGTTGGTGCGTGAGGGCCCGTATACTTTTTATGATAAATATCAGCGGGGGCTGACCAAAGAGCAAAAACGCGAAATTTACTTAAAAAACTTTGATGCCGACGTGTTCTTGACCGGTGTAAACGCCGTGACGCAGGGCGGCCAACTGTTTAACATTGACGGCAATGGCAGCCGTGTGGCCCCCATGCTGTACGGCCCGCGGCGTGTTGTTGTGGTGGCGGGCACCAACAAGCTGGTGCCGGATGTGCAGCAGGCCATTACCCGTGCAAGGCAGGTCGCGGCACCGCTGGACGCAAAACGGCTTTGCAAAGACACCCCTTGTACCAAGCTTGGCCGCTGTGTTGATTGCCGGCACCCGCAGCGCATCTGCAATGATTTCGTGCTGATTGCCGGGCAGTTTCAAGAGGGGCGTATTCAGGTGATTTTCATTGATGGTACATTTGGCTATTAGGCGCAAAAAGGAGCAACAAAAATGAAACAAGTTTGTGTTTATTGCGGGTCAAACCCCGGTGTGCTGCCGCAGTACCGGCAGGCAGCGGCGGATTTGGGCAACGCCCTTGCGGCGCAGAAGATTGGGCTGGTATACGGCGGCTATGGCGAGGGGTTGATGGGCGTTGTATCCGGTGCGGTGCTGGCAAAGGGCGGCAGTGTGTGCGGGGTGACCCCGCGTGGGTTGTTTGGCGATGGCAAACCGCACGCACCCAATATGCAACTGATTGAAGTAGAGGATATGCATGCCCGCAAACAAAAAATGATGCAGTTAGCCGATGCGTTTATTGCGCTGCCCGGTGGTGTCGGCACTTATGAAGAACTGTTTGAAACCTTTAGCTGGGCACAGCTGGGGCTGCACCAAAAACCAATTGGCCTGTTAAACACCGCCGGCTTTTTTGACCCGCTGCTGACCATGCTGCACCACACCACAGAGCAGGGGTTTATGGGCCAGCAGGCGCTGGGGCGGCTTTTGGTTTTTGATGAGCCCCAGTTGCTGTTGCAGCAACTGGCCGTGGCGGTACCTACCATACAGCTGCCGGGTGAAATACACCAGCGCGGGTAACAGGCTTGCCACGGCAGTATAAATACTGATTTAAAAAGTGAAAACACGGCAGGCAAGCTTTTTGCATCATCAAACCAAAGCCGCCCGGCAGGGAAAATACTCCCCGCCGGGCGGCTTTGGTTTTTATTTTAATTTGCATTTCATTGTTATAACTACAAAAAGATAACCGGGCAGCTGAAAATGAAATCCCCCCCGGCAGGCAACGGCTAAACGCCGTTTATAGCAGTGTTTGCATGGGTGGGCGTGCGCCAAACAGCGCAGTGCCTACCCGTACAATGTTGGCGCCCTCTTTAATTGCATCCTCAAAATCGTGGCTCATGCCCATAGAAAGGTATTCCATCTTTAAGTTTTCTGCGTGCAAGGCAGAGGCTTTTTCAAATAGGGCGCGCATCTGCGCGAAATACCGCCGGTTTGCCCCAGGGGTTTCGGCAATTGGGGGGATGGCCATCAGCCCGCGTACGGTGACAGAAGGCATGGTGCCTGCTTCGGCAAGCAACGGCAGCAATTCTGCGGGCGCAATGCCGCTTTTGCTTTCTTCCGCCCCAATGTTGATTTCAATTAAAATACGCTGGCACAGGCCCTGCTTTTCTGCTTCGGCGGCAATCTGCCGCAACAGCTTTGCCGAGCCGACCGATTCAATCATCACCGCACGGCCCACGACCTGTTTTACTTTGTTGGTCTGTAAATGCCCTATAAAATGCAGCGGTTTGTCACCATAGGCACCGGCGTCGTGCTTTTCGCAAAACTCCTGCACCCGGTTTTCACCAAACAGGTCAATGTCCAGCCCCGCTGCCAGTTGCACGGTTTCAACACTTTGGGTTTTGCTGGCGGCGCAAAGCAAGATATCACCGGGTGCGCGCCCGGCGCTTTGGGCGGCGGTTTGCATCCGCTCGCGCACCTGCAACAGGTGTTCTTGCAAAAATGCTAATGTTGGTGTTTGTTGCATGTCAGCGCACCTCCTGTTCGGGCAGATAAGCAGCACGGCCCCCGCCAATATATTTAGGGCGGGTACGTGCGCAAACTAAATTTGCGCTGCCAATGCGTTTGATAGCCAGCCGCACCGGCACCGCCACTGCGCGCAGGTGCATGCCAATCAGGGTGTCGCCAATATCCAGCCCGGCGGCGGCGCGTATTGTTTCTACGGCAACCGGGGCCTGCATGCGTGCGTAAACTGCGGTGGCAAACGAACCGCCCGCGTGTGGCTGTGGTACCACATTTGCCAGCTCTGCCCCATGCGGCAGGGCACTTTTTTCAACAATCAATGCGCGGTTTAAATGTTCGCAGCACTGTGCCGCCAGTGCCAGTTGGTGGCGCTGCAACACCGGCCAAATGCCCTCGCACACGGCCTGTGCTGCCTGCATGCTGGAGCCCTGCCCAATGCTTTGCCCCACAATTTCACTGGACGAGCACCCCACCACAAAAAAATCGCCCGGTTCAGTAGCAGCCTGCGCAAGCAATTCTTCTGCCGCCCGTGCCGCCTGCTGGCGAATTTCTTCAAATAAATCCATAGCCAATGCCCCCATGCAAAAAGACGTTTTCTTTATTGTACCATTCGCCTTGTTTTTTTCAAGCGCGCGGTCGCCGCTGGGTGGATAAAAATAAGAGGGAGGGCTACGACTTTATAAAATTCTTTCAAAATTCTTTATTTTTTTTGCTAGTCTCTTTTTAGATTCATCCTGTATGATATGGACAAAAGATGAACGAGACGTAGAAAGAGAGGAACATACAATGACAGAGCAGGAGTTTGAATGCATGGTGCAGGAGTATCAGTTGCTGGTTTATACCGTTTGCAAGCGGCTGGTGGGGGATGCGCATCAGGCAGAGGACCTTGCGCAGGAAACCTTTCTTTCTGCATGGTTGCACCGTGACCGCTGCCCGGCAGGTGCCCAAAAGGCTTGGCTGTGCCGCATTGCGGTTAATAAGGCCAAAGATTGCCTGAAAAGCGCATACAAGCGCCGTGTCAGCGCGCAGGGCCAGCCGGAAGATTTGCCGCAGCAACAGGCTATACAGCTGGATGAACAACCGCAGCAGGTGTGCGAACAAAAAGAAGCCACACAACAGATTGCCGCTTCAATTGGGGCCCTGCGTGAGCCCTACCGTGCGGTTTCGGTGCTGTACTTTTTGCAACAGCGCCCGGTTTGCGAAATCGCGCAGATGCTTTGCCGGCCAGACAAAACCATCAATACCCAGCTTTACCGTGCAAGGGGGTTGCTGCGTGCATCCTTGGCGGGCTAAGCGGTGGGGGTGCGCTTTGCGCCACCATGCGGTATAATAGGCGACAGAAGTAAAAGAATGTCGCCCCAATACAGCGGGCGTAAAACGGGAGGAACAAATGACCTATCGAATTCTGGTGGTGGAGGATGACCGCGAGATCCGCGAGGGGATTGGCATTTACTTAAAAAACCAAGGGTATGAGGTATTGGAGGCCGCCAATGGCCGCGAGGGGTTGGAACTAATTCACCAAAACGACATTCACCTTGCAGTAGTGGATATTATGATGCCAATAATGGACGGTGTGACCATGACCATGAAATTGCGTGAGCAGTATGATTTCCCCGTGATTATGCTGTCGGCAAAGTCGGAGGATGTGGACAAGATCACCGGGCTGAATATCGGCGCGGATGACTATGTCACAAAGCCGTTTGTGCCCATGGAACTGCTTGCACGGGTGAACTCGCAACTGCGGCGGTATGCCAAATATCTGGTGCTTGCCGGTGCGGCTCGCCAGCAGGATGAAGAAGTCTACACCATTGGCGGGCTGGAACTCAACGAGCAGGCCGCTGCGTTTTCGGTAGATGGCAAGCCGGTGAGGTTGACCCCACTCGAATTTAAAATTCTTGCGTTGCTTATGAAAAACCCAGGGCGCGTGTTTTCAGCAGATGAGATTTATGAGCGGGTGTGGAACGAAAAGGCGGTGGCAACCGATACGATTATGGTGCATATCCGCAATATCCGTGAAAAAATTGAAATCAACCCGAAAGAGCCGAAGTATTTGAAGGTGGTATGGGGCATTGGATATAAAATCGAAAGTTGCTAAACTGTTTGGGCTATTGCTTTGTATTATTTTAGTGCTGGCAGTATCGCTTGCGACATTGCTTGCCGTAGAGCCGGCATATCAGCGCCGTGGGCAGCAGGACAATGTGTTTAAAAGCACTTACCTTGCGTCTACCATGTCGCAGGGGGCTTATACGCTGACATGGCACGCACAAGAGCAATGGCAAAATAAAGTGTTGCAGCCCAGCGATGTGTTTTATAGCGGCAGTGAGCCGACACAAAGCGGCGAAACCAGCCTGCCACAAACGCTGGAAGACTACGGCTATGACCAGGGCTATGACGACGAAGAGGATGATACTATTTCCTCGTCGGGGCTGGTGCAGCAGAAATCTTATTTTGACCAGACACTATATATTTGGGATACCCGTGTCTCCCAAGAGCTCAGTGGTGTTAAATATGCAGTCATTGATGAGAAAACCGGCAATATCTACACAAATGACAATACGATTGCATGGGCCCAATTGTTGCAAAACAACGAGTTTAACGAGCAGGAGGCAATCAAAGGAGACTATCGCTATCTGCTTTCGATGAAATTTGACGAAACAGGTACCCCGATTGCGCAAAGTGTGTATCAAGGTGGTGCAGAAGGGGAAGAGGTCAATAAGGAAACCCTGCTTTGGCAGATGCGCCGTAACAGCTATAACTTTAATACGATTGAATATGAAAATTACCAGTATACTGCCCCGGCATCGCCGGTAACAGTTGTGTATGCGGTGCCAGAAGATATTGTGGGGGCAGGCGGCGTGTCGTCGATGATCTACTGGCAGGACACGATGAATTTTGCTTCAGCAGGTTTTAATATGGCGGCGGGCATTAGCCTTGCAGTATGTATTGGCGGCACGCTGTTGCTTTCATTGAGCCGCCGGTTGCAGCTTGGCCGAAAAGCAGCGGCAAAGGTGCCACTTGAAGTGACGATTATTGGCTTTTTTGTGGTGCTGCCAATTATTGATGGATTTTATGAATTGGCATACAGTGTTGCCAGCGGCGGGCTTTCCGGCACACTGCGCACCCTGGGCTGGGTGACCGATGCGGTGCTGGCAACCCGCGCTGCATGGGGGCTGCTTGCTGGTGCATTGTTAATTTGGTTTAGCGCGGCATCTTTCTTTACGCTTGCGGCCGCCAATCTGCTGTTTTTGGGGCCAAAGCGCTATTTGCTAGAGCGCAGCTTGACCGTACGGTTTTTTAGTTGGATGGTGCACCACATTCGCAGTCTGTGGCGCAAAGCGACCCGCATTGACCTTGACGTGTCAATCAGCAAGTCGTTATGGCATTTTTTACTGCTGAATTTTGTGGTGCTTGCACTCTGCTGCGCGATGTGGGGTTTTGGCATTCTGGTGCTGATTGTTTACCTTGTGTTTTTGTTTTTTTGGTTGCGCCGGCGTATGGCAACGTTGTGTGCACAGTATAATGTTATGGTAGAGGCCACTACCCGGATGGCACAAGGGGACCTTGCCGTTAAAATAGAAGGTGAAGTGGGGCCGTTTAGCACCTTACGGGACGAACTAAATAAGGTGCGTAGCGGGTTTCAAAAAGCGGTGGAAACCGAGGTGCGCAGCCGCAATATGAAAGCAGAACTCATCACAAACGTCTCCCATGATCTCAAAACACCACTGACCGCCATTATCACCTATATTGGGCTGTTGCGGGATGATACGCTTACCGAAGAGCAGCGACACGCCTATATCGACACGCTGGACCGCAAATCGCAGCGGCTGAAACGGTTAATTGAGGACCTGTTTGAGGTAAGTAAAGCCACTACCGGCAATGTCACGATGCATTTTGCCGAGGTGGACCTTGTGGCGTTGCTAAAACAAATTGATTTTGAGCTGGAAGATAAGACCAAGGCCAGCGGCATTGAGTTTCGCTGGTGGTTGCCAGACCACCGTGTGCCGCTGATGCTGGACGGCCAGCGCTGTAACCGTATTTTTGAAAATCTAATCATCAATATTACAAAATACGGCCTACCCGGCACGCGGGCCTATGTCACATTGTCAGAGGATGTGGACAATGTTCGGGTGAGCTTGAAAAATGTCTCCGCCGCAGAGCTTGATTTTGATGAAACCCAAATTGTAGAACGGTTTGAGCGCGGGGATAAAGCGCGCAATACCGAGGGCAGTGGCCTTGGCCTTGCCATCGCCAAAAGCTTTACCGAATTGCAGGGCGGCAAGTTTGAGGTAGAGGTGGACGGTGATTTGTTTAAAGTGCAGATCATCTGGCCCAAAACCGCAAACCGGCCCGCAGTGCCCGCCTTGCAGGAGAGGTAAGCCTCATCAAGCAAACCCAATAACAAATAAAAAGCCACCCGGCAGGGTGGCTTTCAGTCTGAGGACAAAGTGCCAGAAGGTGGTGCTTTGTCTTTTTTTAATGCACAAGGAATGGTAAAATAGAAACAGGTGATGAAAGATGTTGAACCAAAAAAGCGAGAATGACCGGAGACAGATTGGATTTTACTGC
>JAQVCK010000100.1 GCA_028689835.1 Pygmaiobacter sp.
GGCCCGGTGATTTTCGTATCAGGTTTATACCGGCGCTACATCCCCCACCGGCAGGCAGTTGCGTTTTTCTACCACCAAAAACACCGGCTGGTGCTCGCGAAACACCTTAAAGCTGCGAAACAGCACGTCGGCATGCAGCTTGACATTGCCCACATACAGCGTATACCGCAGCACGTTGCCGTGCGGGATATAACTTTCTGCCACGGCAGGCAACACATAAAACTGGTCATCGAGCGCGGGCGCTTCGGTGACGATGTCGATTGCCTCCGGCCGGATGGCAATGGCCTGTGTGCCCTGCGTGCCGGTAAGAGTGGCAAAGGTCTCGGGCTCCAGCAAATTGTAATTGCCGATGAACTCGGCGGCAAACCGGGTGCGCGGGCCGGTGTAAAGCTCAATCGGCTTGCCGCTTTGCTCGATGCGCCCGTCGTGAAACAGGTGGATCACGTCGCTCATCATCAGTGCTTCGTCCTGGTCGTGGGTGACAAAAATACAGGTGATGCCCAGCGTGCGCTGAATTTCTTTGATGCGCAGCTGCAAGCTTTTGCGCAGTTTGGCATCAATGGCAGAAAGCGGCTCGTCCAGCAGCAACACCTTGGGCCGCATAACTAGGCTGCGCGCAAGGGCCACCCGCTGTTGTTGCCCACCCGAAAGCTGGCGCGGCAGCGCATCCTCTTTGCCGCCCAGCTCTACCATTTCAATGGCATCCGCCACCAGTGCGCGCACCTCAGCCCCCGGGCGCTTTTGCAGCGTCAGGCCAAAGGCGATGTTTTCGGCCGCTGTCATATTAGGGAACAGGCTGTACTGCTGAAACACCATGCCGATGTTGCGGCTTTTTGCACTTTTTTGGGTGATGTCCTCGCCGTCCAGCAAAATGCGCCCGCCGTCCACACTTTCCAGCCCGGCAAGGCAGCGCAGCAGGGTGCTTTTGCCGCAGCCGGACGGGCCGAGCAATGTGATCATCTGCCCCTTTTGCACCGCAAGGTCAATGCCCTGCAACACCTTGGATGCCCCAAAGCTTTTTGTAATCTGCTCAAATTCAATGTATGCCATTATGAACGGTTTCCTTTCCCGGTTTGATAAAAGACGGTGCCGGAGATCAGCAGCGTCACGGCAAACAACACGACGATGACAGCGCTGGACAGCTGGCCCGAGCGGAACAGGATTTTATACAGGTGCATCTGCGCAGTTTCGTAGTAGCTGCCGCCGATGATGTTCACCACCACAAAATCGCCAAACAGCACCGCCATGCCCAGCAGGGCCGACACCGTAATACCGCTGCGCAGGTTGGGCACGATGACGCGCAGGTACGCCTGCAATTTGCCCGCGCCCAGCAGCTCGGCAGCCTCGATGAGCCGGTCGGCGCGGATGGTGTTGAGGCTGTTGCGGATGCCGCGGTACACATAGGGCAGCACCAGCACGCAATAAGTGCCGGTCAGCATTAAAATGCGGTTGGAAAACGGCAGTGGCAGCCCGGAATACAGCGACAGCACACTGATGGCCAGAATGATGCCCTGCAACGCATAGGGAATAGTGCACAGCACCTGCACCACACCCTCCCAGCCGGGGTGATACACCACGACGACATACATTACGAGAAGCATGGCCAAAATGCTGATGAGTAACGGCAAAATGCTGATGGCAACGGTGCGCAGCACCGAGATGAGGAATGCGGTATCGGCAAACACTTCGGCGTAATAGCGCAGTGTAAAGCCCTGCGGCAACAGCTCGGTCCACTGGGTGAAGGCCGAATATAAAAAGGTCAACAACAGCGGCAACAGCAGGTAGGCGAGAAACAGCACAATGACCACCACGGACCCCGCACTTTTTTTATGGCTTTGCATGTCATTGCCCCTCCTTTGTGTTCTTTTTTAGGATATGTGCATTGATGGCGGCAGCCGCGACCATCAGCAACATCAGCATGACCGCCAGCGCACTGCCAAATTCCTTGTGCTGCACCACATCGCCCGCAAACTGCTCTGAAATGCGGATGGGCAACAGAGAAAAGTTGCCCCCCAGCAACGCGTACGCCGTGGCATAGGCCGCAATGGCGTTGCTAAACAAAATACTTAAGGTGCCAAGCAGGCTGGGCAGCAGCACCGGGATGCCCACCCGCAGCCAATACACCACGCTGCCACCGCCCAAAAGGCTGACCGACTCGCGCCATTCTTTATGCAGCGCGTCAAATGACGGGATGAGCAGAATGGTGGCCACCGGCACCTGAAAATACACATAAATGAGCAGCAGCCCGCTGAACGAATACACGTTATATTCTGCCAGCGGCGCAAACCCCAGCTGTTTGCCAAGCAGCACCAGCACACCGCTGCCGCCCAGCAGAATAATGTAGGCGAACGCCAGCGGGATGCCGGCAAAGTTGCTGGTCATGTTGAGCACGCTCATAAACATGCGCCGGGTGCCCGCCCCCGCGCGGCAGGCTGCACCGGCACCAAAAAAGGCCAGCACAATGCCGATGACTGAGCTGAGCAGTGCGATGAGCACACTGTTGAACACCGCGTCGCGGTACAGCTTTTTGCTAAAAATAGCCGCGTAATGCGCCAGTGTAAAACCAAACTGCCCCTCTGGGAAAAAGCTGCGCAGCACCACGGTAAACAGGGGCACCAGCTCGAACACCAGCACGATGAGCGCAAAGGGCACCAAGGCCAGCAGGTAGCGGTGCCGTTGTAATTTACTTTGCAAAAAACACGCCTCCCCCCTCGCCCAGCGGCTGCATGCCCGGTGCCGGGGCGATGCCCAGCAGGTGGCACAGCAGCGGCGCTATCAACAACTGACTGACGGGGGCCTCTGTCACACGGGCCGGGATGCCGGTGCCAAACAGGTACAGCGGCACCTCGCGCTGCGCCGGGGTGTTACCGCCGTGCAGCCCGTTTTCACCCATGCCGTGGTCTGCGGTGACAACCACGCGGTAGCCCGCCGCAAGCCACTGGGGCAATGCCATTGACAGCAAAAGGTCCGCTTTCATTGCGGCGGCGGCCCGCTCGCGGCTGTGCGCGCCGTACCGGTGGCCGGTGTCATCGATATTCATGCTGTGCACCAGCAAAAAGTCGGGGTTTGCGGTGGCGGTTAAAAACAGCGCGTCGGCAAACAGGTGGCTGTCGGGGTAATCGTCCTCAAAATAGTAAATGCCGTTTTGCACCGCCCCGTCGCCACCCAGCAAAAACCGGTGCTCTGCGGGCGAAAAGGGGGACACCGTAAACAATTCGCACACCCAGTGGTAGGCGGCTGCCGCCGTGGTGCCGCCCGCCGCACGGCAAAGTGAGAACACATTTGGGGCCGCTAGCTGCCGGCTGACCAAATTATTGACAATGCCGTGCTGCGACACCGGCAGCCCGCACAGCAGGGTGGCGTACAACGGGCGGCTCATGCTGGGTAGCTCGCTGCGCACCTTGTATTTTGCCGCTTTGCCGCATTCGGCCATATGCTCTAAAAAGCCACAGTTTTCGGCGGCAAGGTCCCACCCGCAGCCGTCCAACAACACAAAAACCAATTTTTCCATTTTCTTCTCCCCTGCCGGTGCAAAATCAGCGTGAGGGGTTGCCCCGTCACGCTGATCTACACCGGCTGTTTGATAACACATGTCACAGGGCGCTGCCGCCCGGCGTGTACAGCCGTATTTTATTTGGCGTAGGCCAACACGTCCTGCTGCCACAAATCGCCCAGTGTTTTAGAGGTTTTGTCCCAAGCCGCCTGGTCGCTGACAAGGCGGGCATTTTTGTACTGCGCCGCATCCAGCATTTTGGCCTTGACATCAGCGGGCAGCTCGACATCGCGCACCGGCTTTGCATAGCCGCGGGCAAGGTTGATCTGCCCCTCGTCACTGAGAATATACTCGCGGGCAAGGGCCGCGGCGTACGGGCGTTTGGAATAGCGGTTGATGATGGTGGTGTAGCCGCTTTGGATGGAGGCCTCCGACGGGATGTTGACTTCAAAGTTTGCGTTGGGGTTTGCCGCTTTAAACTGGTCGCGGTAGTTCAGCGCGTTGTAGTCCCACAGCAGGGCCACCGCCACCTCGCCTTTTTCCATGCGGGCCAGGGTCAACTCGCCAAGGTCCAGCCGGCCCTGCTCTGCCAGTTTTTTAAAGTAATCCAGCCCCGGCTGAATGTTGCTTTCGCTGCCGCCGTAGGCAAGGGCCGCTGCCAGCACCGCGTTTTGCGCCTGGCTGGCCTTGGTGACATCGCCCACCGAAACCTTGTAGTCGCCGTTTAAAATATCGTCAAAGCTGGTGGGCACCTTGTCGACCAAGTCGGCGTTGCACAGGATGCTGATGGTGCCGTAATAAGCGATAATCCAGTTGCCGTCCTCGTCCTTTGCCCAGTCGGGGATGCTGTCCCAGTTGCTGGTTTTGTAGGGCAGCGCAAGGCCTTTTTCAACTGCAACGGGCCCAAACGCCTGCCCCACATCGCCAATATCCTTGGTTGCATTGCCTTTTTCGCTTTCAAACATGGCCAGCTCTTCTGCACTGGACATATCGTTATCGCTGTGCTTGATGCCGTATTTTGTGCTGATATCCGCCCAGGTTTCGCCCCAGTTTGCCCAGGTGTCCGGCATGCCGACGCTGTTGACTTCGCCCTCTTCTTTTGCCTTTGCGGTAATCTCGTCCACCGAAAGCGCGTTCAAATCCACCGCTTCGGTGGTGGCCGCCGCAGCGCCGCAGCCGGTCATGGCCAGCACAGCTGCCAGTGCAATGGCCGCCAGTTTGATGCCTTGTATTTTATTCATAACTTCCTCCTCACAGTTTGTGTTGCTTGTATCTGTGTTTATTTTAGTAAAATCTGCCATGGGGCCCTATCAGCTTTTTGTAAAATGCCTGGTGCACCTTTGTAAAGGGCCTGCGAACAAACAGTAAAGCCGCAAAAACAGCTTGACAAAAAAAGCAATGCGCGCTATTATTTTTTGAATTATTATTCAATGAACATATTTTCAATATTCTGCCAAAGGGGGCACTATGACAAGGGAAGAACAAAGGCGGCAGCGGCGGCACACGATTTTGCTGTGCGGGCTGGATTTATTTGTGCAAAAGGGCTTTGCCGCAACCAAAATCAGCGACATTGCGGCAGCGGCTGATATGAGCACGGGGTTGCTGTTCCATTACTTTGCATCCAAAGAGGCGCTGTACCGCGCGCTGGTGCAAATGGGGTTGCAGGGCACCAAAACGCCCCAGCAGATGGCCGGGCCAGACACGCCGGCCCTTGCCTATTTTGAGGGCTTTTTGCAACAGCTTTGGGCCTACACGGCCGAAAACCCCTGGGTGGCAAAGATGTTTGTGCTGATGGAAGAGGCCCGCCGCAGCGACGCTGCCCCGGCAGATATCCGCGCGCTGGCACAGCAGGTGGACCAGATATCTTATTCTGCCGAAGTGCTGCGGCGCGGCCAGCTGGACGGCAGCGTGCGCGCGGGCGACCCACTGGCGCTGGCGTTTACCTTTTGGGCCTGTATTCAGGGTGTGATGGAACAGCTGGTGCGGGACGACAGTGCCCCGCTGCCCGAAATTGACTGGCTGCTGGACATTTTACGCGGCAGTACCGCGGTGTAAAAAGGAGAAAGCGACATGAAAAAAGTAGTGATCTGCGGCGGCGGCATTGCGGGGCTGACCGCCGGTATTTATGCGCAACAGGCCGGGTTTGCCACCGAAATTTACGAAAAAAATGCCCTGCCCGGCGGCGAGTGCACCGGCTGGGCAAGGCAGGGCTACCACATTGACAACTGCATTCACTGGCTGACCGGCGCACAGGAGGGGGATTCGCTTTACCCGGTGTGGCAGAACATCGGCGCGCTGGGCGCTGAAACCGGCATGGTAAAAGAAGACTATTTTTACGGCATTGAAAGCGGCGGCAAAACGCTGTTTTTCTACCGTGACCTTGCGCGCACACAGGCGGATTTTTGCGCCGCGGCACCCGAGGACACCGCAGAGCTGAGCCGCTTTTTTGAAATGGTAAAGCTGGCAGAACAGATGACAATACCCACCGAAAAGCCGGTGTGCGACTTGTCGCTGCCGCAACTGGTGCGCCTTGGCATGCAGATGAGCGGCATTGCCAAGGTGACAAAAGAATACGGCGGCGAGACGGTGGCCGAATTTGCCGCGCGGTTTCAAAACCCGCTGTTGCGCAAGTTGATGGGGGGGTATTTTGCGCATAACTTTCTCGCCAGTATTCTGGTGTTTTCGTATGCGTTTTACACCTCTGGCACCGCACAGCTGCCGGTAGGCGGCTCGGCACAGATGGCGCAGCGCATTGCCGCGCGCTACACGGCACTGGGCGGCACTTTGCACACCGGCTGCCCGGTAAGCCGCATCACGCAGGCAAACGGCCGCGCCATCGGCCTTGTGCTGGCAGACGGCAGTGCCGTAGAGGCCGACGCGGTGGTCTGCGCCACCGACCTTGCCGTCACCTTTGGCACCCTGCTGCCCGAAGCTTTGCGCCCCCGCGCGTTGCAGCGCATACTTTGCGCGCCGCAAAGCTACAAAACCAACAGCGCGTTTCAGGCCATGTTTGGCATTCAGGGCACCGAGCCCACCGGGCTGCACAGCGGCTCGGTGCTGTTTGACTGTGCGCCGTTGGCCGTTGGCGGCAAAACCGAGACCCTGATGGCCGTGCGCCTTTACGACTATGACGACACGCTGTACCCCGCCGGGCACCACGTTTTGCAGGTGAACCTCATACAAGATGACGCAGACTTTGCCCATTGGAAAGCACTTGCCGCAGACAAAGGCGCTTACCTGGCAGAAAAGCAACGCCTTGCAAAAGAAATTTGCACACGCATCACCGCACACTACCCGCAACTGCAAGGCCGCCTGCTTTTGCTGGACACCGTAACCCCCGCAAGCTATGCACGCTGGTGCGGGGCTTATCACGGCTCTTACATGAGCTTTTACGCACAAAAGGGCGCCAAAGCCATTTATTTAAAAAACACGGTGCCCGGCCTTGGCGGCCTGGTGCTGGCGGGCCAGTGGCTGCAAACAAATGGCGGCCTGCCCGCCGCGGTGACCAGCGGCAAATTTGCCGCCGGCCGGCTGCAACAACTGTTGCGGTAAGCTATAACAATACCTAGCTAAAGAAACCCTGCCCCTGTTTGGCTGTGCCAAACAGGGGCAGGGTTTCTTTTTAAATGCTTATACTTCGGTTTCTTCACTCGGCTGCGGCGCCGGCGGCAATAGCTTTGTGCCCAGCCGGTCGATACCCACCGCACCCAGCGGGGCCGCCACCAAAATGGCCAGCACCGCCACGGCTAAAATGGTGCCGCCCGCAGAAAGGCCGGCGGCCAGCGGTAGCCCGGCAAGGGCGGCTTGCACCGTTGCTTTAGGCAGATAGGCCACTGCAGCAAACAGCCGCTGCTTTATGTTAAACGTGCGCCCGGCAGTGCAGCACAGCACGGTAAACGCGCGCACCAAAAGCCCTGCCAAAATAACCCCAAGGGCGGCAATGCCGCTTTGGGCCAGCGCGCCAAGGTCGACCGCCGCGCCCACCAACACAAACAGCACAGGCTCGGCCCCCACCCACACCTTAGAAAATTTGACCGCGACCCGCCGGGCCGTCGCCGCCGTTTTTTTGCGCAGCAACGCGCCCATGGTGACGACAGCCAGCAGGCCGGACACCGGCAAAAACGGTTTTAGCGCGGCTTCCAGCGCGACAAACAAAAACGACAGTGCAAGCAACAGCAGTACCTTGACCGTGTCACGCAGGTGAAAGCGACAAAATACCACGGCGGCAAGCTGGGCGCCCGCCGCACCCAGCAACAGCCCCAGCAAAATAGAAAGCGGCACCTGCAACAGGCTAAGGGGTGCAAAGCCGCCCCCCTGCGCCATGCGCAGCAATGCGGTAAACAGCACTACAACATACACATCGTCCACCGCCGCACCAGTCATCACCATCTGCGGCACCCCCTGCTGTGCGCCAGACCCCTGCTCGGCGAGTTGCAGCATGCGCGGCACCACCACCGCAGGCGAAACCGCCGCCAGCACGGCCCCCAGCACCGCGGCCTGGATGACCGGGATGCCGAGCAGCACCGGTGCGAGTAGCGTGATGACGATAATTTCGACAGTGGACGGCAAAAAGCACAACAGCAATGCCGGGCGCCCCACCCTGCGCAGGGTACCGAGCTCAAGCGAGAGGCCCGCGCGGATCAACACAACGATCAGTGCGACCTGCCGTATTTCAGATGAAACTGAAAGCAGCACCGGGTCGATGAGCCCAAGACCGTGCGGCCCCAGCACCATGCCCACAACCATCATGCCCAAAAGCGGCGGCAGGCGCAGTTTTTGCAGCAGCCCACTTGCGGCAAACCCGCAAATTAAAATCAACGCCAGACTCAATAACATCAATAACCCTCCGTTGCCCGCAAAAAAAGCTGATGCCCCCTGCGAACGTTACATTCACAGAAGTCATCAGCTGTAACAGCGGTTTGGCAGGCACACCCACCGGGGAGTACTTCATTCCCCTCAAGGCGTTCATTATACCACAGGCGTTGCGCGGCACGCAAGCGCCCGCTAACCCTCGCCCCAATCGAGCTGTGCGGGCGGCACCCCGGCGGCAAGGCAGCGCCGCCACGCCCTCTCGCGGCCGGCGGCGTCGCCACTTTCGTACTCAATCACTTCGCCCGGCAGCACAATAATTTTGCGTGGCCCATCATTTAGGTCCGCATACCAGCGGGGCAACAGTACCTCTGACAGCTTTTGGGTAAACCCCGGCTTTGCCGCCAAAATATAAACCGCCGTCCAGCTTGCCGGCTGCCATGGGGTGTGATTTTCTGCCTGCCAGAGCTCGGTTTTACTGACGGTGACCCAGTTTAAAATTTCGTCATCCTTCAGACTTTCTTTGATCAAAACGCCCTGCATACGTTGTACCCTTTCTGCCATAAATAAACGTTTTTTCTTTAGTCGTTGACCAGCCGTTTTTCGCCCTTCAGCCGCTGGATGGGGCCAATGTTTTGCGTGACCTCCAGTACCCCAAGGTAGGTACCTGTGGTATCCCGCACTGCAAAATAGCTGATCAGCACCATATTGCCCTGCACCTGCAGCCAAAACAGCTCGTGGTCTTTGCGGCCGGCACGCAGGTCATCGATGAGCTTTTCCACAATTTTCACACTGGCGGGCGGGTGGCAGTTGCTCACCTTGCGCCCCAGCACCGAAACCGTGCGGGGGAAAATGCGCTCTTTCGCCTGAGAAAAATAGCGCACGGTGTCATCGCTGCCAATAAAGGTGATATCGACCGGCAGCGTGTTCATCATGGCCGTCAGCTCTTGCACGGTTAAACTGCCGGTGGGCAGCACCACGGTGCCGGCAGGGGCCGCACCGGGGGCCGGCCCTGCCGGGCCCGCGGGCCGCCAAACGGCCACTTCGCCAATTAAGCAGTTGCCAAACTCGGCCGCGCCCTGTGAAGAAGTGCGCCACTCGTCCACCGTCAGGTTTTCATACAAAATAGGCAACAGGATGTTTTCTTCTTTAAAAATCATCTCTTCAATGCGGTGCATCACACTGCCAAGGTTTTCTTTCAGCGCCCCGGCGTCGCGCTGTTCCAGCGCGGTGTTAACCTCTTTCAGGGCGGCGCGGATTTCATCATCCACCCCCCACATCACTTTGGGCGGTGCGGTGATACCGTACTTTTCCATAAACGGAAAAAACAAATGTTCTTTTTTCTTGTAATGCCGGTCAATCTGCGCAAGCTGCTCCAGCTTGCCGCGCAGCTCGTGCCGGGCCTGCGGGGCAGGCAGTTCGGGCATCAGCGCCCGTATTTCGGCCATCAGTTTTTCCAGTGCGCGGTTTTCGCGCTTAAACACCTCCGCCGGGTGCCCCGGCATGCGGGAGGGGTCTGCCGGGCGGTGCAGTTCTTCAATCGACCCGCGAAACACGGCGGCATGCACATCACACAACCGTTGCACTTCCTCCACCGGCAGACCACC
>JAQVCK010000101.1 GCA_028689835.1 Pygmaiobacter sp.
TCTGCTTCCACGGTGGGGTTGCCGCGCGAGTCGATCACCTCGCGGCCAATGACTTTTACGATTGCTGTATTTATGCTCATAGGATTGCCTCCTGTTCCTGGCCCCTATCAGCGCACTCGGCAGTGTACGCCGACGCACTGCAAAAGAGCCGAGTTAAATTTTTGGATACCGATTTTTTCGGTTGTTTCTATTGTACACCTAATTTGTTAAATTTTATTGTATTTTCCAAAATTCTACTAAATTTTTTCAAAAGCAAAGCATTCTGTGCCTTTCGCGCAACGACACCACACTTTTACCTTTAAATGTAAAAAGGCGATACCCACAATCTCGGGTACCGCCTTTTCGCTTTTTGCTCAGTAGTTTACACCGGCAAATCTCGTTTGCAGAACACTGCAACCGCCACCGCATACAATGCTGCGCCCACAGCATAAAGGCAAAGCATACCGGCAACCGCACTGCCCCGCCCCTCTAACAGGCCGATTGGGGTAAACAGCGTGTAGGGGGTGGCGTATTTCAGCACTTCAAACTTATCCCCCACCTGCGACAGCATTTGCACCAGCAAAAACAGCACGCCCAGCCCGGCACCCACCCCCAATGAAGTGCGGGAGTCATTAAACAGGCAGGCGGCAAAAAAGCACAGACCACCAAGGAAGACATGCAGCCCGTACAGGCCAACATTCAACCGCAAAAACGCGGGGATATCAAGCTGCCCGGGAGATATTGCCTGTGCGGTAACAATGCACACCAGCAAATTGAGCAGCAAAAGCAATAGTGTGCCGGTAAGCAGTACCAGTGCTTGCGTGCGCACTAAGCGGCCGCGGCGGTTTGGCGTTGCAAGCAGGTACGCCATAGAGCCGCTTTCCACATAGCGCACCACCAAACGGTTTGCCAGCATAGCGATAAAAATTAGCGGCATCACAGTCAACAAAAAGCCGTACAAGTAGTTTCCCATAAATTCGCCCAGCGTCGCGCCGACATTCAGCATGCCAAATGCCGCAAACAAGGTGGGCATACTCTGTGCCATCTGCGCCAGGCTGTCGCCAAGCTTTGGGTCAAACATGGCAATAATCATCGTGGCGTACATGGTAAGCACCGCAAAAAAAATCAGCAGCAGGCGCAGGCCCGCTTTGCTTTCACGCAAAAATAATGTTTTGTTGATCATGCCTTTTGCCCCCCGTTTTCTGCCCCATAATAATGTAAAAACAGCTCTTCCAGCGACTCGCGGTGCAGTTCTAAATCCTTTACCGGGTAAGCCGCCACCTGTTTTAAAAATGCGTCCGGGCTGCCGGTGACGGTAAGCTTTACCGTGTCGCCGTTTACAGTGGCTTTCTCCCTGCCCCATGCCGCCGCAAAGGCCGCAGCATCCGCCGGTGCGGCAAACTGGGTTGCAAAGGTTTTGCGCTTGGTGCGGCGCAGCTCTTCCATCTGCTCTACCGCAACAATATGCCCTGCACGGATGATGACCGTGCGGTCGCAGGTGCGTTCTACCTCTTCAAAAATATGCGAGGACATTAAAATTGTGGCGCCGCGCTGTTTTTCCTGTAAAATCAGCTCAATAAAACGGTTTTGCATCAGCGGGTCCAGCCCGCTGGTCGGCTCGTCCAATACCAACAGGCGAGGCGAAGCCATAAATGCCGCCACAATGCCCACCTTTTGCTTGGTGCCCTTTGACATACGCCCTATTTTTGCAGTGGCGTCCAGCTCAAATTGCTGCATCAGCTGCTGCGCCCGCGCAAAGCTTTTCAGGCCTTTCATCTGGGCAAGGAAATGCAAAAACGCCGTGCCGGTCATGTCGTTCATAAAAGCCGGTTCGCCCGGCAGGTACCCCAGGTCTTTTTGAATCTGCGCGGCCTGTTCAAAGCAGGGCAAGCCAAACACCGTCGCGCTGCCTGCGTTTGGCTGAATAAAGCCCATCAGCTGGCGAATAGTCGTGGTTTTGCCCGCGCCGTTGGGCCCCAAAAACCCCATCACCTCGCCCTCGTTCACCTCAAAATCCAGCCCAAAAACACCGCGGCCCCCGCCGTAATCCTTTGTCAGGCCCTTTGTTTCAATGATCTTCATGCAAAAACTCCTCCTTGTAGGCCATGTTCTTAAACAGCACAGTCCACCGCTGATAATCTGCAAGTAATACTTCCATCTCTACCGGCTGGCGCTGCCGCCGCATTTGTTGCAAATACCCCTCGGTCATCCACACCAGCATGCGCAACATCTCGCCGGGGTCTACCCCGTCACGAAAACGTGAAAAGTCGACATACTTAAAATATTGGCTCACATCCCCTATCTGTGCCTGCAACTTAGCCGCAAGCTCTGGGTTTAAATGTTCATCGCGTGCATCAAATGCACGAATGGTGAAATCCAATAAATAAGGATGCTCTGCCACCAGTTTCAACTTTTTTTGTGCGCCGTATTCCATCAAGTCAAAAAAATCGTCGATGGTCTCAAAGCCTTCATTTAAAATAGCCTCTTGTGTCAGCCGCTCTACATATTGGTACAGGTAAAGGTATAGGTCTTTTTTATTACCAAAATAGTAAAACAGCAGCCCTTTTGAAATTTGTGCCTTTGCTGCGATATCGTCAGTAGAAGCATGTTTGTATTCGTTTTGCGAAAACACCTCCATTGCCGCATTTAGGATACGCAATTGTTTTTCTTTTGACAGATCAAAAAACGCCTCGTTCATTCAGCATCCCCCTTTATTAACCGGCTCGGTCAACCGCATAGTTTCATCATACCGAATTGACTCGTTTTTACAAGGCCCCCGCGCAAAATTTTTTTATCCCCTTAAAACCCATTTTTTGCATTGCGAGCGCACTTTTTTTGTGAGATACTGGGCATAAATTAAACCACCTGCACAAACTGGTAAAGGGGCGAAGCGAATGGAACGAATTTTATTTGAAAACGGGATTGTAATTACGGTAGATGACAACAACACGCTATACCGCAAAGGGTATGTGCTGGTAGAAGGCAACCGGATTGCGGCCGTGGGCGACGGCAGCTACCCCGGCGAGCGGGCCTGCCTTACCGTAATAGACGCCGCAGGCAAAGCCATTTTACCCGGCATTGTAAACGCGCACACCCATGTGGCGGGCAGCCTGTTTAAAGGCCTGCTGGAGGACGACCCCAACGGCTTTTACGGCTTTGCGCTGCCGATGGAGGGCCAGCTGACGCCCGACGACGTTTACCATCTTTCGCTGCTGGGGGCGTGGGAGTGCATGCAGGGCGGCGTGACCACCATCAACGAAATTTACCACTATGTGTTGTCGGTGGCCAAAGCCGTGGATGAAATTGGCCTGCGGGCTGTCATCAGCCAAAACATTGTGGACGTGGATATTGGGACACTGCGCCATAACGACTACACCCGCCACCCTGCAATGGGCGACGCTTTTTTAGAGGACAACATTCGCCTGCTGGAAACTTACCACGGTAAAGACAATGGGCGTATTACCTGCCGGGTGGGGCCGCACGCCACCGACACTGTTTCGTTTGCGCTGGCACAAAAATGCGCCGCGCTGGGCGAAAAGTACGGTGTTGGCTTTCACACCCATGTCGCACAAAGCGAGCGTGAGGTGGCCTTAGTGCGCGAAAGCTATGGCCTGACCCCCGTGGAGTTTTTAAAAGAGACCGGCCTTTTGGGTAAAAATCTTGTGGGCGCACACTGCATTTACACGACCGACAGCGACATTAAGCTGCTGGCTGAAAGTGGTGCCTATATGGCGCACTGCACCGAAGGGCTGGGGCGGCACAGCGAGTTCCCTCCCACAAAAAAGATGTTTGCCGCCGGGGTGCATATTGTGCTGGGCACCGACTGGCTGACGATGGACCCCTGGACTAACATGCGCATGGGTATTGCCCTAAACCGCCAGCACGGGGTTGATTTTGAAACCGCCTGTGCGCTGTCGATGCTGCGCCGCTCTACCATTGAGCCTGCACGCGCACTGGGCCTTGACGCCGTGACCGGCAGCCTTGAAGCGGGCAAGCAGGCCGACTTAATTTTAATGGACCTTTCGGGCCCCAACCTCACGCCGCTGTTTCACGACCCGGTGGTGACACTGGTATACAACGCAAACCGCTACGACGTTTGCGACGTGATGGTTGCCGGGCACTTTACCGTGCGCGAGCGCAAGCTGCAAACGATGAGTGAAACAGAGATCATGGCAAACGGGCAAAAAACCGCCATGCAGGTGTATGAGCGCCACACCGGCACCCGCTTTTAAGCGGTTTTGAACAGATTACAAAAATGCCGTACCTACTGCCTTTGGCAGTACTGGTACGGCATTTTTCTTTATCCAATCAAATGATAAACGCCATTTACAGCTGCACGTCTGCACTGTACCCGCAGGTATAGCTTTCACCCGGGGCAACGCGCACAACGCCGGGCTTTTGGCCCATGGTACCCGCGGCGTCGGGCTCATCTGCCATACCACACCACGGCTCTAGGCAGACAAACGGGGCCTGCTTGTGCGGTGGTGTCCAGATGCCAAGCGACGAAAACCCTTCAAACGTAAATTGCAGCGCGCGGCCTGTTTTTTTGCTGTGCAGTAACAGCCGGCGCGAGCGCACCGGGGTAAAAACCAGTGCGTCGTTGTCGAACAGCGGGTAATCGAGTGCAAGGCGGTCGTTTTGCAGTACCGTGTAGGCCTTGCCGCGCTGCAAAAGGCCCTGTTCGTCTACACGAAAGGCAGTCGGGCTCTCCCCTGATTCAAACTGCACCTCATAATCGGTAAACTGTTCCCCCTCACCCAGCGGGCAATAAAAAGCGGGGTGCCCGCCAATGCAAAATTCCATCTGCTTTGCATCGTCGTTCTGCACGGTGAAGCGGGTAGAAAACCCGTTTTCGCGCAGCTCGTGCTCTACCGAAAGGGTAAATGCATACGGGTACAGCGCCTTGGTGGCTTCGCTGCTTTGCAGCACAAACCGCACCCGGTTTTCGGCAACCTCCTCCGCGTGAAACTCGGTGCGGCGGGCAAAACCATGCCGGGCATAAGTGTAGGGCTGCCCGTCAATCTCAATTTTGCTGCCCAGCAATACCCCTACCACGGGGAACAACAGCGGGGCGTGCCCCGGCCAATAAGCCTCATCCCCCCGCCAAAGGTACGGCGTGCCGTCTGCCGCCGTGCAGCTAATCAATTCGCCCCCCAATGTCGTGGCCCGCGCGCGCGCCGCGCCGGCTGAAAGCTGATATTCCATAAACTCTGCTCCCTTCTCCTTGCGCCAAAGGCACGGTGCAAAGATTTGTTTTTCTGTTTTGCCCCGCCGTTTTGCCGTCGGCTGGGTGTGCAGTACTATCATAGCAAAAAAAAACGCATAAAAACAGGCCGTTTTTTGCTTTTTCTGCCCGTGCCTTGTACTTTGCTACCCCTATACCCCGCGCCACAAAAAAGCACAGCACACGGGGCTACCCGCATGCTGTGCTTTGCCTTGCCTTTAAAGAGGGCCGCTATCCATCCTTAGTTAAAGTTATATGCGGTCACAATTTTTTCTCTGCCCGTCACCTGGTCCTGATAATACTCGTAGCAGCAGATGCCAAGGTAAGAGCCGGAAATGTTCACCACATTGTGGTACCCGCTGTTTTGCAGCGCCATCACCGCATTATAGCTGCGCTGGCTGCTGCGGCAGTGCAGGTACACCGGCCGGTCGGTCGGGATTTCGGCCATACGGCCACGCAATTCGCTGAGCGGGATGTTGACCGAATTTACAAGGTGCCCTGCGGCGTATTCGCCTTTTTCGCGCACGTCCACAATAAAGGCTTTGCTTTCTACCAGTTCACGCACTTTCGTAACCGGCACTTGGCGAAAACGCCCGTACAGCAGGTTTAGCCCTACCAGTGCCGCGTGGTTCACCACATCCTTTGCGGTACCAAACAGCGGTGCATAGCAAAGCTCCAGCTCTTTCAAATCCTCCAGCGTGCCGCCGGTGGAAATCAGCGCCGCAATCACGTCGATGCGCTTGTCAGCTTCGCCCTTGCCAATGGCCTGGGCACCCAGCAGACGCCCTGTCGGGTACTCGTACAGCAGTTTAAAGTGCAGAGGGTGGCTGCCCGGCATCAGGCCCACTTTATCGCCGGGGATGACATACACAAAATCGCAAGCAATTCCCTGTGCCTTTGCCGTTTTTTCGTTGAGGCCGGTCGAAGCGGCGTTTTGGTCGAACACCTTAACAACCGAAGAGCCAATGACCCCGTTGTTGTTGTGCGGGATACCGTACATATGGTCCGCCGCGGCACGTGCCTGCCGCTGGGCGGGGCCGGCCAGCGCAAGGCGGGTGGCCTTGTGGGTCAACTTGTGGTAAACCTCAATCGCATCACCCACCGCGTAAATATCCGGGTCGCTGGTGACATAGTTGTGGTCGACCTTAATACCGCCCGTCTCGCCAATAGCAAGCCCGGCCGCTTTGGCAAGCTCGGTTTCGGGCCGCACACCGATGGCCATCACGACCGCCTGCGCCGCCACTTTTTTGCCGGATTGCAGTTCTACCTGTGCCGCATCAATTTTTTTAACTCCATCACTTAAAATCAGCTTTACACCGTGGTCCAGCATCTCTTTGTGCAAAATCTGCACCATGTCATAATCAAACGGCGCCATGATCTGGTCCATCGCTTCAATCAGGCTGACATTCTTGCCCGCAAGGCGCAGGTTTTCGGTGACTTCGACCCCAATAAACCCACCGCCTACTACGGCGACGTCTTGTACCTTGTTTGCCGCAAGGTAATCGTCCAGCTTGCGGATATCCACCACATTGCGCACACTGAACACGTTGGGCCCGTCAATCCCTTCAATACTGCGCGGCATCACCGGCACCGCGCCCGGCGATAACACCAGCTTGTCGTAGGCCTCCTGCGTGGTTTGCCCGGTAGCAAGGTCTTTGACGGTGATGGTTTTGGCCGCGCGGTCAACGGATAGCACTTCGTGGTTCACACGCGCGTCAATGTTGTATTGCTTTTTAAACTGCTGCGGGTCCATCAGCACAAGGTCGTCGCTCTCTTCTACAGTTCTGCTGAGAAAAAACGGCAGCGAGCAGTTGGAAAACGAGACGTGGGGGCCGCGCTCAAACATCACGACCTGCGCCTCCTCGTCCAGCCGGCGCACGCGCGCCGCCACCGACGCGCCGCCCGCAACGCCGCCCACGATTAAAATTCTTTTGCCCATAACATAAGCTCCTTCCTGTCACCGCGCCGCAAAACGGCCCGGCACAAAAGGGTTCGGGCCCTGCTTTTGGGCCCGAACCGCAGTGGTTGCGTTTTTATTTGACGGTGGCAAGCCTTTTTTACTTTTTGGCCACCACTTTTTTAAAGAACATATTACCCAAAATGCCGCCCAGTACCAAAAACACAAGGTAGACCCAGCCGGACAGCGAGAATGTGGCGATAGGCGAATACAGTGCGCCCACGTTACAGCCATTGCCCACACGGGTGCCAATGCCCATCGAAAGGCCGCCCAGTGCAAAGATCAGCCCGTCTTTCCAACTGATATTCAGCCCTTCTTTGAAAGTGCGGGTAAACACACCGGCCATCAGCAAATAAATCAGCGTGCCAAGGATGATACCGAGGTTCTGCACCGAAGCACTATGCTGGAAGAACGGCAACACAAAGCTGTCGGGCTTCATCTGTGCAAACGAGGCAACTGCATCGGGCGAAACACCAAACAACATTAGCAGTTTGCCAAACCAGATACCGTAAGGGGTCGAAGCACCCCACCCGGCTTTTGTCACGCCCAACAACACGCCAAACAGAATGGCCAGCACCACAGCGCCCTGTTTCAACGTCCAAGGTTTTGCAAAAATCTGATAATAAGTCTCTTTGCTGAAGAACTTGTAGTTTTTCACATCCAGCGGCTGCTCTGCATTTTGCATGTTTTCGCTGTCCACACCAACGTAGGTATTGGCCAGTTTGCGCTTTTTTTCGTACCGGTAAGCAAAGTAGACGATGATGAGGCAGAAGATGCCGGTGAGCACCAGCGCGCCCAAAAAGCCGTTAAACCCGTCCCAGCGGAAAAGGTCCGGCAAAAACACGCCGCCCTTTTTCAGCTCGGCACCCGTGGCACTGGTCACCCAGGATTTTCTGACCCACGACGCGGTATTTTGAATGGGGAAACCCAGGTAAACACCAATGCCGAAGAACACCAGCGTGATAAATGCACGCGGCAGGCCAATGACAAGGTCAGTCAGCACGCCGGTGGCGCAGCAGGACGACAGCGACATGCCAAACCCGAATAGGATGCCGCCCAAAAGCAAGCCAATGTTAATGGGGTTAATCCACAGGCCATACCCGGTGAGATCCGAATTCATCAGCACACCGGCCGAAACGACCGCCGTGACAAAAAACATCAGTGCCATGGCACGCATTAGCTGTGTCGAGCCTGCACGGCAGGCCCGGTTGACGCTGCCCGCAAAACCGGTATAAGCACGCATTAGCGTATACCCCAGTGCCAGGCCAATGGCCAGCCGAAACAACATCGCCTGTTGTAAAAAGGCCGCACCAAGAATCAATACCACCAACAGCGCTACAAAACCGATGATCCGCTCGGTTTTACTGCCGGCAATTTGCTCTGTCTTGTTCATAATTCCACTCCCATTTTTTGATAATTTTTTACTCAAGTCCAAACTACGATGCCTCTGCCTGCCGCCTCATCCCCCCGTTCTCGTATTACTTTTTGCTATCTTACCGCTTTTTTATGTAATAGCCCTACCCGGGCCTTTCGGCCATACTTATTGCCCGCCCGTCACACGGGCAAGCAGTTCTTCCCTGCGCGCGATATAATCCGGCTGGTACACCACTTTTGCCTTTTCATCCTGCAACAAAGTATGGGTAAACCCCGCTTCAAACTGCTGTAAAATATGCCCCGGCCTGCCAGAGAGTAGCAGCGTGCGGGTGCCAAGGCACAGCGCCTCGTCAATATCATGGGTGACCAGAATAGCGGTGCATTGTGTCGCCCGCCAAAGCCGGCGCACCAATGCCTGCATGCTTTGCCGTGTCAGCGCATCCAACGCACCAAACGGCTCGTCCATCAGCAATACGCGCGGTTTGCCCACAAGGGCACGCGCCAGCGCGACTCGCTGTTTCATGCCGCCCGAAAGCTCGTACGGTTTGCTGTCTTCAAACCCCTGCAACCCAACCAGTTCTATGTACTCGCTGGTAATTTGCTCGATTTGCTGTTTTTCAAAATGGCGCATTTTGAGGCCAAACCCAATATTTTGCCGCACGCTCAGCCATGCATACAATGTAGGGGCTTGAAACACGACACCGCGGGCCCAACTGGGGCCGGTGATGGGCTGCCCCTGCATTTGCAGGGTGCCTGTGGTAGGGGCCAGAAAACCCGCAATTAAAGACAATAGAGTGCTTTTGCCGCAGCCCGACGGGCCTAGCACACATAAAAATTCTTGGTCTTTTACTGTAAGGTCAATGCCTTGCAGCGCCTGTACGCTGTTTTTCTTTGCCGTATAGGTATACCCTACCCCGGTAAGCTGCAATACCGGCGGCGTGTTTTCTACCTGAGTTTTTTGCATAGGGCCCCCTTAAGATGGCTTTACAGCCTGTTCAAGATAAGCGGGGTTGACAAACTGCTCAAACACCGCCGCATCTGGTTGGCTAATCAGGCTTTTCTGGCTGTACAAAAAGTCGGCGGTGTCTTTTGCCACCTCAACAAAATGCCCCTTTTGCGCACTGGTGCCAAGGTAATCGGGCGAAAGCTGTTCGGTAGCCGTCAGCCAAATCGACCCCTGCATCTGGGTTTCGGCCTCTTGCTGGGTCAACCCCATGGCCTGCGCCACGGTTGCCACCGCATCGTCTGGGGCCTGCCGGTATAGTTGCACCGCGCGGTCGACCGCGCGGATATACCCCGCCACCAGTTGCGGATACTGCTGCGCAAACTCACTG
>JAQVCK010000102.1 GCA_028689835.1 Pygmaiobacter sp.
CTCTTCGCTTTCAATAAACAGCCCGCAGCCCTTGCCGTACTCTAGCAAAATGCGGCGGCACAAATTTTGCAGGCCGTTGTGCTCGGTGCGCACCCCCTCCGACACCATGGCCTGCCGCAGTGCGTGCAGCTGGTTTGCAGGCAGGCCCGGCCCGTCGTCCCGCACCTGCAAAAAGAAATGCGCGCCCTCGCACCAGCCGCGTATCTGCACTGCAACGGTCATCTTTTTTTGAAACCCGTATTTGATGCTGTTTTCCAGCAGTGGCTGTAATAGCAGCTTTGGAACCATGCAGCGGCTGCATTCGGGCGCCAGCTGCATCGTATAGCTAAAGCGCTCGCCAAACCGCGTTTTTTGAATGGCAAGGTAATCCTCAATATACACAATGTCCTCTGAAAACAGCACATCCTGCTTGGTGTTGTTGATGCTGTACCGCAAAATGTGGGTAAAGCGCTCCATCAGGCGGGCCGCAGTTTCTGGCTGGGTCGTAATCAGATATTTGATATTGTCCAGCGTGTTGTATATAAAGTGCGGGTTGATTTGGGTTTGCAGGTTGCGCATTTCAATCATGCCGTTCAGCCGGATCAAATCGGTGTTGCGGGTGTTCAGCTCGTTGACGCTTTTCACCATGCGGTTGATCTGCTCGGCAATCTCCTCAAACTCGTCGCCGGTGTTGATTTGGATGCGGTGGCCGCTGTCTCCGTGGCGGATGATGCGCATCTCGCCCACCAGCGCCTCTACCGAGCCCGCCGTTTTGCGGGCCATCTCGCGCGATAAATTTAAAAACATCAAAAACCACAGCGCGCCCAAAAATGCAATGGTCAGCACGCCAATCAGAATAAACGGGATGTTTTCGGGCGTATACAAAAACGAATACACCACCACCCGCCGGTCGGCCAGCACCTTACCGCCCGTTATATAACGCAGCCCGTTCACCTGCACGGCGTGCCATGTGGTGTCCGCTTTAAACTTGTTGGTATTTCGCTGGGGCAAAAATGCGCTTTTAGAGCTGTAAATAATATTGCCGTTGAGGTCGGTGATGATGCTGTCGTACTGGTATTCTGAAATCAGCGCGCCCCAATCGCCGCCGTTTAAATAGGCCAGCACAAACCCCCGCAATTCATCCTGCTGATAAAGCGGCTTTGCCAGTACCCACTGGGCTTCCACACCGGGGAAAAAGTACACCGCACTGTATACCCCGCGCCCGGCCTGCGCGGCATTGGTTGCCACAATGCGGCTGAACGCCTCACGGTGCAGGTTCATCTGCGCCGTGTCGTAGCTGGTGTAAGCAATGTCCTCGTTTGTGCCCATTAATACAAGGTCCAGCTTGACGGGGCTGTCCACATTGTATTTGCTTAGCGCATACTGCACTTCCCTGACATTGCCCAGGCCATCGGCACAGCGCAAAAAACGGGCAGTGTTATCGCTGTCGTCAAGGTAGGCCACCGTGCTGTCATACACCTGCTGTACAACGCCCGTAAGGTAGGCCATATGCTCTTCACGCCGGAAACGCTGGCCCAGGTAGTTCATGCCGAACACCGGGATGCAGAACAGCAAACAGCCCACGAGCACCAGCAACACCACCTGCCGCAGCGCCTGCTTTTCAAGCTGCCGCTTAAACATGTTTTGCGGTTTCACTTCGCCCTGCATCACACTGCCCCCTTGCTGCGCCGGCCTTGCCTGCCGGCGGCGGTGGTTTCAGCATAGCCCATCCCTTTTTTGCTGTCAACGGCGCAGTGTGCGGCCCTTTGCGGCAGTAATGGCCCTTTTTCAGCCCCACGGCGGCGCCGGAAAAACAGGCAAAACAGCCTGCCAAACGGCCCTACAGGCGGCCTGCCACAGGGGTACACCTCCCCCTGTACGACGGCTGCCGCTGCACCGTTTTTGCACAAACTGTCTTAAAAAGCGGCAAAAAATTCTACACGCAAAGTGGGGTAAAATAGCCTTCAAAAACAGGCTTGTGTAGCTTAAAGTACTAGAGATGAAGCATTTTGCAATGGGGGCACCTTGCCCCAATACAAGCCGCAGATGCCCGCACAGCGGCAAACCCTCCCCCCTAAAATCTGCTGCCGTAAACCCAGCCAAACACCTTTGTAAAGTGCCTTTTTTATAAACCCACTGTTTTTATATTATTTTTATATTGACAATCATCTATGTTTCGGTTACAATCACTCATAGATAATCATCAATGTATTCATATGCTTGTTTGGGGGTGGTTCTTGTAACTCACGCAGGCAATATTTTAGAAACTAAGGGTGAACGTTATGGCGAAAAGCAAAACATCCGGGATGGGTTTTTTTGAGCGGTATTTAACCGTATGGGTGGCACTGTGCATGGTGGCCGGGGTGTTGATTGGCAGGTTTTTGCCGGCAATCCCCGCCTTTTTGGGGCAGTTCACCTATGCCAATGTGTCGATGCCGATTGCCATTTTAATCTGGCTGATGATTTACCCCATGATGCTAAAGGTCGATTTTCAAAGCATTAAAAACGTGGGCAAAAACCCCAAGGGGCTGTTTGTCACCTGGGCCACCAACTGGCTGATTAAGCCGTTTACCATGTTTGGCATTGCGTGGTTTTTCTTTTTTGTGGTGTTTAGGCCGTTCATCCCAGCCGATCTTGCGCAGGGCTACCTTGCTGGCGCCATTTTGCTGGGGGCTGCGCCCTGCACCGCAATGGTGTTTGTGTGGAGCCATTTGACCGACGGCAACCCCGCGTATACCGTGGTGCAGGTGGCCACCAATGACCTGATTATTTTAGTAGCGTTTACCCCGCTGGTGGCCCTGCTGCTGGGGGTAAGCGGGGTGCAAATCCCGTGGGGCACGCTGCTGCTTTCCGTCGTGCTGTTTGTGGTCATCCCGCTGAGCGCCGGTATTTTGACCCGCACCTGGGTGCTGAAGCACCGCGGTGAAGAGTACCTGAACACCCGGTTTATCCCCAAATTTTCGGGCGTCACCACGGTGGGGCTGCTGCTGACGCTCATCATTCTGTTTTCGTTTCAGGGCAACACCATTTTGCAAAACCCGCTGCATATCGCACTGATTGCCGTACCGCTAATTTTGCAAACCTTTTTGGTGTTTTTTATCGCCTACCTTGCCAGCAAGGCCCTCAAATTGCCGCACGGCATTGCGGCCCCCGCCGGCATGATTGGCGCATCGAACTTTTTTGAGCTGGCTGTTGCAGTGGCCGTGGCGCTGTTTGGCACGGGCAGCCCCGCCGCACTGGCCACCACAGTGGGCGTGCTGACTGAAGTGCCGGTGATGCTGATTCTTGTTAAAATTGCCCGTAGCACCAAAGGCTGGTTTGCAGACAAGCCGGCAAAACCCGGCGTTTGATGCATGGCGCCCCGCCTGCCAAAACAAGCTATGGCGCGGGCCGCAGAACTGTTTTTAAAAAGCAATCGGGCAGGCATGGGGACCCCATGCCTGCCCGATTGTTTTTTTATTTGCCCGCTAGTTGCTTACGGCTGCATTGCGCCAAACAGTACCAGCCACGCCAGCGCAGTTTTGGCGGCAAGGCTGAGGATGATGTACACCCGCTCGCCGTATAAATAATCGCGCCATTTGCCCACCCGGTTATACTGCAAGATCATATTGACGGGGAACGTATTGAAGGTGACAAAATACGTAATGACAATGGCCCATACAAACCAAGGCACCATGTCAAAGTTGCCGGTGCCGAACATATACAGCAAAATGGCCACCCACGGGGCAAGGCCCGCAATGGAGCCCCAAACAAACGGCCCCCAGTTGACCCGCGCCTTTTCTGAGCCGGCGTTCAGTTGTTCCATCACCAGCCCAAACAGGTTCATCGTTGCATTGACCACAAAAATCAGCACCAGCGACGCGATGTCGTAAATACCAAACAAGGTGCTGATAAGCACGATCATAATGGAAGAGCTGATGGCATATTCAAACCAGCGAAATGGGTTGATGCCTTTTTGCAGATACTTAAAATAAGTACCGCTGTTCAAATAGATAATGGCGTGCGCCGCGGCGGAAATAAACAAAAAGCAGGATACTAAAATGCCAAATGGCAGCTGAAACAGCGCCTTGCTTGCCGGTTGCAAGGTTTTTGTCGCCACATCAAACATCAGGTAATTTTGTGTGATGGTGGGGGAAAACTCGGCAATTTTTTGAATAACACTCGTCGCAAGCACCAACATAAGAATGCCTTGAACCAGGTGAAATGCACCCATGATGAGGTTAAAGCGTTTCAGTTTTACAAGCTTTACTTCCATTGCAGGTTCCTCCTTTAAATTAGTAAGTTATCACCTGATATCATTATACCAGATATGGCTAATTTTACCATACCTTTCCATTTAAAAAGCAATTTTGCTTATAGCACGCAAAAAACCGGGGCACCTGCCCCGGCCATTACTGGTTTTACCTTTTAAAAAAGAGGCAAATACCCACTGCTTTAGTTACGGTTATTGGCCGTCGGGCAAATTCTTGTCCTGCGGCAAATTTGTATCCTCTGGCTCATCCTTTTCTTTAGGCGCGTCTTCGTGCTGTGGCTTACCCACAGTTTTATTTTGCTGGTGTTCACGTTGCCACTTTTCAAACATCTGGTCGGCCTGCTCGTCACTGCGTGACGAAGCGGTTATAAAAGCATATAAAACAAAAAGGAACACCACTACCAAGCCCAAAATGGCCCAAACCGGCATACTGCCCTCTCCTTTTTGATACGTATTTTTTGTTTTTTATCTTATGCTCTATCTTATCGTAAAAAGTTTTAGTTGACAAGAGGCAATTTCAGTAGTATCCTTAGCAGGTATTCTAAATATGCTAATTGATTGCTACAGGTTGTGAGTCAATTTCTATTTTTTGGCTTACGGCGCTGTGGCTTTTATTTTTGCACTAGGATAACACTTCTAAGGAGGTATCATGATGAGTACTGGTACTGTAAAATGGTTTAACGAGGCAAAGGGTTTTGGTTTTCTGACGAACGATGCAGGTGGGGACGATGTGTTTGTGCATTTTTCCGCTATCGTTGCCGACGGGTTTAAGACCCTGCCGGAAGGCCAGAAGGTCAGCTTTGAAATTGAGCAGGACCCCCGTAACCCGAAAAAGCTGCGTGCTACTAACGTGCGCGCTATCTAAAAGCCGATAAAAAAGCTTACCCTTTGCGGGTAAGCTTTTTTTATTTGCCAAATTGATACGCTGCCGCCGGGGCTGCGCACGTGGTATAATAAAAGTGTAAATTTTACCATTTGACACCGTGCCCAACACGGGCAAGTGCCGGTTAGAAGGAGGCTTTTATGCAAAGCGAAGTGTTTGTGTTAAACGAAACACGGCAGGTGACGCTGACCCGTTATCTGCTGCAAAATGGCGGCGAGTTTCGGGCCGTGCAAAAGCGCCCCGCCGTATTGATTTTGCCGGGCGGCGGCTATGAATTTTGCTCGGACCGCGAGGCTGACCCTGTTGCGATGCCCTACCTTGCGGCGGGGTACCACGCCTTTATTCTGCGCTATTCGGTAAAACAACACGCCACCTGGCCAAACCCCTTGCAGGATTATGAAGAGGCGATGCAAGTCATCCGCGGCCATGCCGATGCGTGGGGCATTCGCAGTGACAAAATTGCCGTTGTTGGCTTTTCTGCCGGGGGCCACCTTGCGGGTTGTGCCGCCACCATGGCAAAAAGCCGACCTAATGCCGCCGTGCTGGGCTATGCTGTGTTGAGTGACGATGTGAAGGGCTGCTCTGTGACCGCACCGGATGTGATTAGCGCGGTAGACCAGCACACCTGCCCCTGCTTTTTGTTTGCCACCCGCACCGACAACGTGGTGCCCATTGCAAACTCGTTGCGCTTTATGCAGGCACTGGACCGCTACGGCATTGCGTTTGAAAGCCATATTTACGCCTTTGGCCCGCACGGCTTTTCTACCGCCGCCCCCTCAATACAAGGTCCCGACCCCGCTTTGTGTGCGCGCACCCCAAACTGGGTGCAGGACAGCATTGGCTGGCTGCGCGACGTGCTTGGCGGTTTTGGCCCCAATGGCGACACGGCCCCGGCGTGCCCCGGCCATATTAACGACGATTACGAGGCGTTTTTATCAGTAGACTGCACGGTGGGCCACTTGCTGCAAAACCCCGGTGCGCGCGCCCTGTTGCAACCGGTGCTGCATACCGCCTTTGCCAGTGCCGGGGCGGGCGGCACCGCGCTGAGCGAAGCCCAGTTACTCAGCTTTGCCGCGCCCATGAAGCTGCGCGACGCGCTTGAGTTTGGCCGCATTTCTGCCGAAGAATTGCAGCAGTTACAGGCGCAGCTTTGCAAGCTAAAAAACACCTGACGCATGCCAATGCCCGAACCCTCGGCCCGCTTTGCCGATAAATTCCCCCTTAAAAGGGGATCAACAAAACACACCGTGTAAAAAGAAATATCTTTTTACACGGTGCGTTTTGCATTACTTTGCTGTACGCCGGCCTTGAGCCGGGCCGGTTAATTTTCTGCCAGAATCTCGTCGAGCATTTTATCCACCTGCACCATGCTGCGCGGCAGATGGAACGGGCCTTTAAAGGTGCTGCCCTTGGTCGAAGGCTCGGTGGGCTTGCCGTCACGCCGCAAATACCCGTACCACTCGCCGTACTGCGGGTCGCTGAAATGTGCTTTGCAGTAATCGACCGTCTTATTAAACCAGTCGAGATATTTTTCGTCCTTGGTGTCGCGGTACGCCATCAGCGAAGCAATTAAAATTTCATTGTGCGGCCACCACAGCTTCATGTCGTGCTCGTACGCCTCGGGCGGGTTGCCCAGCGCGTCAATAAAGTACAGCAGGCCGCCGTACTCTTTGTCCCACCCGGCATTGATGGCATTGTTAAACACCAGCTCTGCCGTTTGGTGCAGTTGCTTGCCCTGCTGCCCGCCAAGGTAATTCGCGTACTCCATCAAAAACCAGCTGCACTCAATGTCGTGCCCCGGGTTTACAATGCGCCCGTCGGTCACATCGGCCCAAAATTCGCCGTTTAACCCCACGTTTTCCAGCGTGCAGCCCAGCTGCGGCTTTACATGGTACTGCACAATCTGCGCGGCGGATTCTGCCGCATAGCGGTCGTACTCGGCGATGTGCTGCGGGTCGGTGCGGCGCAGCACGCTGGTGATGTTCAAAAAGATCATCGGGTTTGCCAGTGCGCGCCCGCTGCGCGTTGCCGGGATGCCCTTGGGCCCAAGGCCGGTGGGGTCGGCAATGTTGCCGTTATTGAGGTCGTAAATCAAATGGTAAGCGCGCCGGGCGCGGTCAAGATATTGCTGCTCGCCGGTTGCCGCATAATATTCTGCGTTGGCAATGGCGTAAAACCCCTCTGAAAAACAATACCGGCGCTGGCGCAGCGGCTGCCCCTTTGCGGTGACCTGAAAATACATCCGGTCCCCCGCTGCGCGGTTGATGCAGTGCTGCTCCATAAAATCAAGGCAGGATTTACTGGCCGCCAGCCATTCGGGCCGCGCACCGTAGCTATTGCACAAGTAGGCATAAGTCCACGCACAGCGCCCCTGCATCCAAACACTTTTATCGGTCGAATACACCCGCCCGGTGCGGTCCACACAGGTGTAAATGCCCCCGTTTTCTTTGTCCATGCCATGGGTAAGCCAAAACTGCGCACTGCTATCAAGCTGCCCGCGCACCCAAGCTTGCGTCTGCTTTAGTTGTTCTTTGTCCATTCTTTCAGGCTTCCTTTAATTGTTGGTTTTGGTGCCTATCTGCGGCACACGGCAAAAGGGTCACACCGGTTGATATTCGTCTAAAAACACACCGTTTGCTTTTAGTGTCGTGCGCAGCTGGTCGGTGTCAAGTTTATTGGCGGGTTGCCCGGTTGTAATGCTTTGCGCCGCCGCAGTGCCCGCCGCCTGTGCAATGCCCATCAATACCGGGGTCACCCGCACCGCAGAGCATGCCACATGGGTGGCGCTAAGACAGCGGCCCGCCACGACCAAATTTTCAATTTTGTCGGCAATCAGGCTGCGGTAAGGGATGGAATACCAGCTGCCGGGCTTTAAAAACTTATGCACGGTGTTGCCGCCGTCGGGCGAATGCACGTCAATCGGGTACCCGCCCATTGCAATCGCATCCGGGAACATGACATTATCGGTCAAATCCTCTGCCGTCAGTTTGTACACGCCGTCGATTTTGCGGCTTTCGCGTATGCCAATGTTCGGGCCAGAAAATGCAATCTTGCAATGCTCGAACCCGGGGATGTAGTTGCGCAAAAAGCGCAGTACCTCCTGCACCTGTTTTCTGCCCTCAATCTCGGCCGCAGTCAGCTCAAACGGGTCGACTGCGCTGTGTTTTGGGATGCGGGTCATATTAACCACATACTCGCCCTGCGTGTTGGTTTCAAAGCACAGCACGGTGTCGCGGTCGATGTGGAACTCGCCCGCGTCCTTTGCCGCCTGCACCCGGCTGAACGCGCCCGAAATATCGTAATGCGGCAGCTCGCGCAGGTTGCGCGGGGTATAACGGGCCATGTCGTCAAGGTTATTCAGCACATAGTCGCACACCTTATCGCGGTCGACCCCGTAAACGTGGAAATTCATCGTCATCGGCTGTGCAAGGTGGTCTTCCTCGCGGCCATACACACTGGTCACACCGGCGGCGGTGGCAAGGTCGGCGTCTGCCGAAGCGTCGATGAACACCCCGGCCGAAAGCTCGTAAAAACCGCCCTTCGTGTACACGGTGGCGCTGCTGATTTTGCCGTCCACCACCGTACAGCCGGTAAACACCGTGTGGTACATCAGCACCACACCGGCCTCTTGGGCCATGTCCTCCCACACGATTTTCATGCCCTCGGGGTCAAATGCCGTGGTGGAAGAGCAAAAGCCCACCGCGTCGGGGATATGCCCGGTAGAAAAGCCGCGGCGCACCATTTCGGCTTCCATCTCCTGCGGGATGCCGCAGACCACCTGCTTTTCGCCCGCGTGGTACGTCATTTGCGGGCCGGTGCCGCAGGCGGTCAGCGCGCCGCCAAGGTAGCCGTTTTGTTCAATTAAAATAGTCTTTGCTCCGCCCCTTGCACTGGCAATCGCCGCAACGGTGCCCGCGGGCCCGCCGCCAACAACCACAACATCATAGCTGAGTTTTTTCATCTGCCCTCTCCTTTTCTGCCGTCAGTTCATAATAAGTGCGCGCAAACGCGTGGGCGCCAATCTCTGAAAGTGCGCGCACCCCCGTTTTACCAAGCTTCAGCGGCCCGATGCAAAGCATCGACACCTGATACTCCCGGCTGGTGAGGCCCAGCTGGGTACACTCTAAAAAGTGGAAATACTCGTGGCTCAAAATGACATTCAGCGCCGTTTGCAGCGCAAGGCCGTTTTGCTGTGCCCACAGCCGGATGGAGCCAAGGTACAGCTTAATTTCGTTTTTGCCCGACAAATAATCGCTGAAATAGCGCTGCTTGCCCACAATGTAATCTTTTTCAAGCTGCTCGCAGGCAAGGCCGCTGCGCTGGGCAATGGCAAAAAAATTGGTCTCGCCGCCCCACTGCCGAAACACCGTGTGGGCCGCCTGTTCGCCCTTTTGCCAGGCGCTTTGCACAATGCGCGCCCTGTCCTGTTGCGGGATGCGGGAATAGCAGACATCATAGCTCAGCTCTTGCAATGCAAGCTCTTTGCCGGGGAACGGCAACGTATAATCCGGCATTCCCACCCCTCCTTTTATCAGGCGTCCACGCGCTTTGTGGCCGCAACAATCACCTGTTCCTGTGCGCCGCAGCCCGCAAGCTCCACATTGCCAAGGCTATAGATTTGGGTGTCGCTGGTCAGCCCGGACAGGTCAATGATGCGCTTGCCCAGCACCACATACAGGTTGGGCAGGTTGGCACCGCCGTCGTTGTACTCGGTCAGCTCTTCCAGCATCCACGCCGCGTCTTTTTGCCA
>JAQVCK010000103.1 GCA_028689835.1 Pygmaiobacter sp.
CGGCTCTAACGCGGCGCTTGCCGTGGCGTTTTCGGCGGCGCTTTCCAGCCTGATGCCCATGGCGGGCCTGACACAAAAAATTGTGGCGGTTGTGATGATTGTGCTGCTGACGGTCGTCAATGTGTACGGCGTCAAACTGGGCAGTATGGTGCAAAATGTGTTTATGGTGCTGAAAATGCTGCCCATTTTTGCGATTTTAATTGCCGGCCTGCTGTTTGGCAAAGAGACCCCCAATTTGTCTCTGATGCCCGCTTCGTCGCCCAGCATCGGCAAGATTTTGGGCATGGTCGCCTTTGGCGTCATTGCCACCATGTGGGCATATGAGGGCTGGACCAACCTCAATACGATTGCCGAAGAGATTAAAAAGCCGAAGAAAAACCTGCCGCTGGCCATCATCATCTCCATCACCGGCGTGGCGGTGCTGTATGTACTGTTCAACTATGCCATTTACCGCGTGCTGCCCTACGATACCATCACGGCGATGATTGACGGCGGCGACTACTACCTTGGCACCGCGGCGGCCAAAACGCTGTTTGGCAGCACCGGGCAGATCATCGTCGGCTCGGCCATGATTCTCGCCATCTTCAACTCGCTCAACGGCTGCATCATGGTGTTCCCCCGCAGCTACTACGCCATGGCGCGGGACGGCGCGTTTTTTAAGGGCATGGCAAAGCTGCACCCCACCTACAAAACGCCGGTCAACGCACTGGTCGTGTCGGCGGCGGTGTCCATCCTGCTGGTGCTGTCGCGTGACCTTGGCCAGCTGACCAGCCTTGTGGCCATCTGCGGTATCCTGTTTAACGGGCTTACGTTCTTTTCGGTTATTTTACTGCGCAAAAAGTACCCGACGCTCGAGCGCCCCTACAAAGTGTGGGGGTACCCGGTGCTGATTATTCTCGTCTGCCTTGTGATGGTGGGCCTTGTTATCAATACCTTTGTGGAGGACCCAGTCACATCGCTGTGGGGCTTTTTAGTGCCGATTATCGGGCTGATTGTTTACGAATTTGGCTTTAAAAAGAGCCGCGAAAACTACCTTGCCCAAAAAGAGGAGGAAGAATAAAGCATGGAAGTGCTGATTTATAACGCGAAGGTGTATGTAGAGCGCGGGGTGTTTGCGCAGGCAGTTTTAACGCGGGATGGCCGCATTGCCGCCGTGGGCACCACCGAGGCACTGGCGGCACAGGCAGCGCCAAATGCACAGCGGTACGACGCGGGCGGGCGCACAGTCGTGCCCGGCTTTAATGATTCGCACCAGCACCTGTACCTGTTGGGCGAAAATTTGCAGTCGGTAGACCTGCACGGCGCAGACAGCATTGCAGAAGTGCAGCGGCGTGCCCGCGCGTTTATTGCAGCACATGGCCTGCAACCCGGCAGCGTGCTGCACGGCACCGGCTGGAACCAGGATTATTTTACCGACACAAACCGCCTGCTGACTAGGCAGGATTTAGACGAGGTGTCGGGCGAGATTGCGATTATTTTAGAGCGCGCCTGCGGGCATATCCTCACCGCCAACACCCGTGCCATTGCACTTGCCGGGGTGACAAACGGCAGCACCCCGCCCGCCGGCGGCGCGTTTGATTTTGACGAAAACGGGCAGCTGACCGGCGTTTTCCGCGAGAATGCCTGCGGGCTGTTGTTGCAGCTAAAGCCCGCAACCACCCGGGAGACGATTGCCGCGACACTGCGCCTTGCCATGCGCCATGCCGCCGCCCACGGGGTGACGTCGGTGCAGACGATGGATTTGACTGCCGACAACTGGCAGCAGATGCTGGCGGCGTATGAAACGGTGCAAAAAGACCCCACGTTGCGGGTCTACCACCAGTGCAATTTCCAGCAGCCCGCGGGGCTGCGGCAGTTTATTGCCGCCGGGCACAAAACCGGCGAGGGCGATGAATTTAACCGCATTGGGCCGCTGAAAATGTTTGTGGACGGCAGCCTTGGCGCGCGTACGGCTTTGCTGCGTGCGCCCTACCACGATGACCCCGCGACCAGCGGCATTGCCACGCTGACCCCCGAAGAGCTGAACGAAATGGTGCGGCTGGCATCGGCAAACGGCATTCAAATCGCCATTCATGCCATTGGCGACGGCGCCATTGAACGGGTGCTGAACAGCTACGACCTCGTGTGCGACGGCACCAACCCGCTGCGCCACGGCATTGTACATTGCCAGATTACCGACCGCGCACTGGTGCAGCGGTTTGCAGACAATGACACGCTGGCCTATGTGCAGCCCATCTTTTTGCACTATGATATTTCGGTGGTCGAGCAGCGGGTGGGCAGTGCGCTTGCCGCCACCAGCTATGCGTTTGGCACCATGCAGCGCATGGGGCTGCACATGAGCTTTGGCACCGATGCCCCGGTAGAGGACCTTGACCCCATCGACAACCTGTACTGTGCCGTCAACCGCTGCAACTTAAACGGGCAGCCCGCAGGCGGGTTTGTGCCGGCAGAAAAGCTGGACATTTACGACGCGGTGGATGCCTATACAGCGCAAAGCGCCTATGCCAGCTTTGAAGAAGAGGTCAAGGGCCGCATCCGCCCCGGCCAGTATGCCGACCTTGTAGTGCTGAGCGAGGATATTTTTACCCTGCCGGCTGAAAGATTGCGCGAAGCGAAGGTAGACGCCACGATGGTGAATGGCCGTTTTGTGTACGAGCGCGAAGCACAGTAAAACGGGCCTTGCGCCAAAACAGCAAACAAAAAGCAGCCCCGCCGCAGGAACCCCCGCGGCGGGGCTGTTTTTTGCAGTGCGCGTGCAGCTGCCAAAAAAAGGGGCGCTTTCTTGTGCGCTCTGCCGCTTGTTTGCGCAGCGCACAAAACGGTACAATAGTGGGGTGAGGTGAGGCAAAAGTGAAGCAGAGAGAGTTTACATCCCCCGGCCCGGTGCTGGATGAAGCCGGCCGCCCGGTGGCCGGCTATTCGACCCGCAGCATGCTGCAATATAACCGTGCGGCAATTCGCGCAAACGCATTTCGCATCAAAGAATGGGATTTTTATCAGGTGTCCGACCGGCACAAATGCCTGCAATTCACGCTGGGGCATGCCAGCTATGCCGGGCAGGTGGGCATCATGTTTTTCGACTTTGAGCAGGGCGAATGGATTGCAAACTTTGACAAGATGCTGGCATTGCCGTTTGGCAGCCTGAAGATGCCTGCCGATGCCGAGGCAAGCCATACGCTAACCTACGATAAAGGCGGCATGTTCATGCAGTACGAGACGCGCGGCGACACCACAATACTGCGCTGCCGGCACGAGGGGTTTGAAACCGAGCTGACCTTAACGCGCGAAAACCCGTATTCTATTGCGCTCAACGTGCCGTTTGACGAAAGCCCCACCCGGTTTTACTATAACCAAAAAATCAACTGCATGCGCGCCGCGGGGCAGGTAAAGGTAGGCGATAAGACCTATGTGTTTGACCCGGCCGACAGCTTTGGCCTGCTGGATTGGGGCCGCGGGGTCTGGCCGTTCCACAACGAATGGTTTTGGTCGAACGGCACCGGCCTTGTGGGCGGCGAGATATTTGGGTTTAACCTTGGCTGCGGGTTTGGCAACACCGAAACGGCGACCGAAAACACACTGTTTTGGCGCAAGCAGGCCCACAAATTGGGCCGGGTGCATATTCGGCACGAGGCCGATTATATGCAGCCCTGGCATCTGGATGATGACGAGGGCCGCCTGTCGCTGACCATGACCCCCAGCTGGGACCGCACCACCAAAACAAAGCTGCTGTTCATCGACAACGAATGTCACCAGGTGTTTGGCCGGTTTGACGGATTTGTGGTGCTGGACGACGGCACAAAGCTGGAAATTAGTGAGCTGTTTGCCTTTGCAGAGCATGCCGTCAACAACTGGTAAGCAGGTGGTTGCCAGCGGTACCGCCCGCCAATAAATTTAAAAAATGCACCGCCTCCAAACTGGGGGCGGTGCATTGCTAAATACGGTCATAGTTTATTTATGGCCACGGCGCGGGCGGCGGTGTAGCAGGGTCTCATCCTGCGCTGCGCTTTTGTGCTTTGCCGGTGCCGGGGCGTCCCAGTTTTGCGACAGGTTGCGAAGTGCCTGAATTTCAGGTGGCACCGCCCGCTTTTGCGCGGCGGTTGCGCGGCCCTGTTTTGCATTGCCCTGCTGTGGGCGGCCTTGTTTTGTGCTGTTCTGCCCTGGTTTGCCTTGGCCTTTTTGTTGTGGCGCGTTTTGCTTTTTTTGCTGTGCAGGTGTTGCGGCTTTTTCACGGCCGCGCGGCGGTTTGCCGCGGCCTTGCCGGCCATTGTTTGCACCGGCCTGCTGTGGCCGCGGGGTGCGTTGGGGCTTTGGTGCGTTTTCAAACACCTCCATCGGGTAGGGGTGCTCGGTAATTTCAGGGATTGCCTTTTTGGTCAGTTTTTGAATGTCGGCAAGGTAGGGCAGCTCGTCGTACATGCAAAAGCTGATGGCAATGCCATCGCGCCCGGCGCGGCCGGTACGGCCAATGCGGTGCACATAGGTTTCGGGGATGTTGGGCAAATCATAATTTATCACACAGGCAAGGTCGTTGATATCCAGCCCACGGGCCGCAATGTCGGTGGCAACCAGTACCCGAATGTCGCCGGTTTTAAAGCTTTCTAGTGCTTTTTGGCGGGCGGTTTGGCTTTTGTTGCCGTGAATGGCCATGGCACGCACACCCGCACGCTCTAAGTCGCGCACCACCCGGTCAGCCCCGTGCTTTGTGCGGGTAAACACCAATACGGAGGACAACGACGCATCGCGCAGTACTTTGCGCAATAATTTGGGTTTGTTGTTTTTGTCCACCTTGTAAAGGGTCTGCTCAATCGTATCTACGGTCGAGGACACCGGCGTCACCGCCACCCGCACCGGCTCACGCAGCAACTGGCGGGCAAGGTTTTCAATCTCGTTTGGCATCGTGGCCGAAAACAGTAGGGTCTGCCGCTCTTCTTTGTCCGGCAAGTACCCTAAAATGCGGCGCACATCGTGGATAAAGCCCATGTCCAACATGCGGTCGGCTTCGTCCAGCACAAAAAATTCTACACCCGACAGGTCAATATGCCCCTGACCAATCAGGTCGCACAGGCGGCCCGGTGTAGCAACCAGTACGTCAACGCCTGCGCGCAGTGCCTGCACCTGCGGGTTTTGGCCTACCCCGCCAAAAATAACGGTGTTCTTCATTGGCAAATATTTGCCGTAATCGTCAAAGCTCTCTTTAATTTGCAGCGCAAGCTCACGTGTGGGGGTAAGCACCAGCGCGCGGATGGGCCGCCGTTTGCCTTTAAATACGCCGCGGGCCGGGGTGTTTTGCATCTGCTGTAACAGCGGTAATGCAAATGCCGCCGTTTTGCCGGTGCCCGTTTGCGCGCAACCAATCAGGTCGCGCCCCTCCAGCAGCGGGGGCACCGCTTTTTCCTGAATAGGTGAGGGGGTCACATAGTCCAACTCACCCACTGCGCGCAACAGCGCAGGGGTAAGCCCAAGTTCTTTAAATGTCATGAAAGGGTTCCTTTTCTCTACAAAGTGGGGCCCGCATTGCAAAGCGGCAAAACAGGCAAACGAACTTTATCAGTATACACTTTTTTTTGGTCCACGTCCAACTTTACTCTTTATTATAACAGAAAATGGGGTTCTCTGGCACAAAAAGTGAACAATTTTTAAATTATGGGGCAATTACGTGATTTTTGGCGGGGCCGGGTTTAAAGTTACCGGTGGCTATGTTACAATAATAACAGAGCCATAACGGCAAAAATGCAACACCGGGCAGGCAAAAGGATATGCTGCAAATGCGCATACCGGCTGCCGCCCCAAAGGAGAGCGCGGCGCTTGATCCAGTTTGAACATGTGTCAAAATCAGTGGGCAGCAAAACGGTGTTGACCGATATCGACCTTGTCATCCCCACGGGGGAGTTGGTCGTGCTGGCCGGGCCGTCCGGCTGCGGCAAAACCACAACGCTAAAAATGATCAACCGGCTGATTGCCCCAACAAAAGGGCGGGTTTTGGTGGACGACAGAGATGTGGCAAGCCGGCCGGTGCTTGCCCTGCGGCAGGGGATGGGGTATGTCACCCAGCATACCGGCCTGTTTGAGCACCTGACGGTGCGCGAAAATTTGGCGTTGCCCGCACAGTTGGCCCACTGGGATGCCCCGGCCATCGAGCGGCGGCTTGCACAATTGGCAGAACAGTTCAGCCTGCCCAAAGGGGGCTTTTTCGACAGTTACCCCTATCAGCTTTCAGCGGTGGAAAAGCAGCGCGTGTGCATTGCCCGCGCCTTTGTTGCCGACCCCGCGGTGCTGTTGATGGATGACCCGTTTGCCGCGCTGGAGCCCGGTGAGCGCAGCCGCATGCAGGACGAATTTGTGACGATGCAGGCGCTCTCGCGCAAAACGGTCGTGTTTATCACCAGCCAAATTGAAGAGGCAATTAAAATTGCAGACCGCCTTTGCATTATGGAAAAAGGCCATGTGTTGCAATATGACAAGCCCGAGGAAATTTTAAAAAACCCGCGCGACGGGTTTGTGCGTGAGTTTGTGGGCCGCAACCGCATTTTTACAAACCCGGAGGAAATTTGCGCGCGCGACATTATGCTAACCCGCCCGGCTACCACCCACCCCGAAGTGCCGATGCTGAAAGGCATGGAAAAAATGCGCCTCGCCAAGGTGGATTCGCTGTTGGTCGTGGACGAGGACGGCTACTTTTTGGGGATTGTGCGCGCCGAGCACGTGCACCGCTGTGACAACAAAGAAGAGGCGATTAAAAGCGTGATGCGCGAAGCACGGGTCACCGTGCGGCCGGATGAGACTGTCCCCCAACTGCTTGCAAAAATACGGCGCTACCGGGTGAACAACATCCCGGTGGTCGAAGAAAACCGCCTGTTGGGGCTCATCACCAACTCCAGCATTGTCACCATCCTCAGCCAGCAATCGATCAATTTGGAGGAGGTGGAGGGCCTGTGAACCTGCTTTCATTTTTGACTTCTGTTGGGTTTTGGCCCGCATTGGCACAGCAAATTTTGCTGATTTTGCTAACCGTGGTTCTGGCACTGGCCGTGGGCCTGCCGCTGGGCTTTGCAAGCTATAAATACCATGCCCTCACCCCGCCGCTGATTGGCCTTGTCAACCTGTTGCAAACGCTGCCCGCCTTTGCGGTGTTGGGGCTGTTTATGGCACTGGGGCTTCAAAATTTTACCACGTCGCTGTTGCTCGCGTTTTTGTACACCGTGCTACCGGTGATTTTTGGCACCGAAAAAGGGTTGCGCCGCATTGGTCGCCCGCCCATTGACGCCGCACTTGGCATGGGCATGACCGGGTGGCAGGTGCTGTACCGGGTTCTGCTGCCGCTGGCTTCGCCGCAAATTTTACCGGGGGTGCGCCGCGCGGTCATTACCGCAGTGGGCACCACCACCCTTGCCACGCTGCACGGCGGCGGCCTTGGCGTGTTGATTTTAGACGGCATTTATGCGGGTGATGCACAGCGGGTGCTGGCCGGTGCCGTGCCCGCCTGCCTGCTGGTACTTGCGGCCAATGGCGGCATGGCTTTGCTGCACCGCCGCTTTGTGCCCGCACCGCTGCGCCGCAAAGAGCAGCGCGAGGTATTTATTAAAAAATAACCAGGCCCCGCCGAAAAATCATCCCGCATAAGGCCCAAAAGGGAAAACGCTTGTAAAAATACGCCATTCATATTATAATGATAGCAAATCAAGGGAGGAGATGGGCAATGATGAACAAAGCCGTACAAAAAGGCAATGAGCTACTGCGTCAAGGTGCGCAGCTGTTGCCCGTGGCCGCAGGGGCCAGCGCCGCCTTTGGCAAAAGCTTGAAAAATAACCTGAAAAAAGCCCGGCAGAAAAAGAAAGGAGAGATCACCATGAAAAAATCTACTCTGGTTGCTCTGCTTGTGTTTTTATCCGCCATTGCGGGCGCGCTTGCAGCCGCCTATTTTTACCTTGCACGGCGGGAAAAAGAACTGGATGAATATGAGCAGATGCTGTTCAGCGAGGATTACGCCGACGCGGATGACGATGACGGCAGTTTTGTTGAACCGGCAGGCGAAGACCCGGCAGAATAAACCGTTAACATTACAACAAAGCGCGGGGGCACCCCGCGCTTTGTTTTGTGTTGTGCTATTTTTACCAGATAAAAAGGGGGAAATATATTTGGCAGAACACGTTGTGCACCCGCTGCCGCCGCTCATCGACGCGCAGTGCCGGGTGCTGATTTTGGGCACGATGCCCTCGCCTGCCTCCCGCAAGGGGCAGTTTTACTATGCGCACCCGCGCAACCGGTTTTGGCCGGTGCTGGCACAGGTGCTAGGCGAACAGGACCCCGGCACCCCCGCCGGGCGGCGGGCACTGGCACTGCGCCACCATGTGGCACTGTGGGATGTGTTGGCCAGCTGCGAAATAGACGGTGCGGCCGACGGTAGCATTCGCAGCCCGCAGCCAAACGACCTTGCCCCGCTGTTTGCACTGGCTCCGCTCAAGGCGGTGTTTACAACAGGTAAAAAATCAGAACAATTATACAATAAGTACCTTGCAGAAAAAACAGGGCTTGCCGCCAACTGCCTGCCCAGCCCCAGCCCCGCCAACTGCGCGGTGCCACTGCCCGCACTAATAGAAGCCTACCGCGCCCTTTTGCCGTGGCTGGGTGCATAATGCGGGTTTACAGCGTTGTTTCCCGCCCAAGGGCAAGGTAGTGCAGCGCGTTTTGCCGGTTTGCTTCAATTTCCTGTGCACGCAAGGGGCGCACCGGCTTTGCCGGGCTGCCAAAGGCCAGCCACCCGGCGGGGATCACCGTGCCCTCGGTCAGCAGTGCACCGGCACCAATGAGGCAGTTTTCGCCCACCTTGCAGCCGTTCAGCACAATAGCGCCCATGCCGATGACGGTGTTTGCCCCAATTTCGCAGCCGTGTAAAATGGCCCCGTGCCCCACCGAGACCCCGGCCCCCAGTACCAGCGGGTGGCCGGGGTCTACATGCAGCACACAGCCGTCCTGTATGTTGGTGGCGGGGCCAATGGTAATGGGCGCACTGTCACCGCGCACCACAGTGCTATACCACACGCTGGCACCCGCGCTTAGCGTCACGTCGCCCACCACGGCGGCACCGGGGGCAAGGTAGGCCTCTTTTGCAATGGCTGGTTGTTTCATCAAGCAGCACCTCACTTTGTGTTTATTGTACCGCACGGCGGGCAAACCGGCAACGGGCAGCAGTTGAAAAACGTCCCGGCATTTGCTACAATAACAACGCCGCGCGTTTGCCGGGCAGGGGAACTGCCCGGCAAAGATTTGCGGCAAAAAGGAGGGTTCGTCATGCAGGAACTGGAACAGGTTCTGATCGAACACGCGGCGCGTTACCCGGACATGGAAGCGGCGGATTACATCAAGCTTGTCTACCAAAACGAGTTCGGCGGCGGCCACCTTGTAGCGGACCTGCAGCAGGCGCAGCACGGTATTTTGCAAGAGCAGGAAGCTTTTGCCACGGCGCCTGCCCCGCAGGGGGAATTGCACACCGAGCCCATTGGCAACGGGCTGTGCAGGTTGTACCTTGACACACTGCCGCACGGGGCAGTACCGGCGGAGGCGCGCCGGTTTGCGGCGGCGGCAAAGCGGGTGCAGGGCAGTGAGGCCCGTTTTGCGCAAAAGCTGGATTTGCTTTGCCGGCTTGCCGCACAAAACAGGCTGCCCATTGCCCCACAAAAGCTTGCCGGTGCGGTAGACGAATACCGTGCGGCGGG